>DATNBW010000227.1:0-13185 GCA_035607275.1 Verrucomicrobiia bacterium
GCTCTATCCCCACATGACCGTTCGCGACAACATGGCGTTCGGGCTGAAGCTGCGCAAGCTGCCGAAGGCCGACATCGAGTAGCGGGTGAACGAGGCGGCCGGCATCCTCAGCCTCGAGAAGCTCCTCGATCGCAAGCCCAAGGAGCTGTCCGGCGGCCAGCGCCAGCGCGTCGCGCTCGGGCGGGCGATCGTCCGCGAGCCGGCCGTGTTCCTGATGGACGAGCCGCTCTCCAACCTCGACGCCAAGCTCCGCGTCCAGACCCGGGCCGAGATCGCCCGTCTCCACCAGCGGATGGGCACCACCTTCGTCTACGTCACCCACGACCAGGTCGAGGCGATGACGATGGGCACCCGGATCGCGGTCATGAGCGACGGCCTCCTCCAGCAGGTCGGCACGCCGCAGGTCCTGTACGACCAGCCGGCGAACCGGTTCGTCGCGGGCTTCATCGGCAGCCCGTCGATGAACTTCCTCGACGTCACCTTCGACTCGTCGGGTGGGACGCCGCGGCTCGTCGGCCCGGGCGACTGGTCGGCGGCGCTGCCCCACCGGTTCGCGACCTCGGTCGGTGCGACCAGCGGCCGCAAGCTCGTTGCCGGGTTCCGCCCGGAGCACCTGGAGCTCGACCCGGTCGAGGGCGACACGGTCGTCCTGCCCGGCCGTGCCGACGTCGTCGAGTACCTCGGCAACGAGGAGCTCCTCCACGTCACGGCGGCCGGCAAGGACATCGTCGCGATCGTCGGCTCCGACCACCGGGTCAAGCCGGGCGACGTCCTCAACCTGATCCTGCCGCTCTCGAAGCTCCACCTGTTCGACGCCGAGTCGGGCGTGAGCCTGACCTCCGAGCGGGAGCCGGTGGCGGCCTGACCGAGGAAACCGATCGGACCGGCCCCGCCGGCCCGATCTCCAGCGACACGACGGGCGCGGCGCCGGATCCGGCGGCCGCGCCCGACGGCGTCCCGGCCGGCGCGTCGGCCGACGACGAGCTGGTCGAGCGGACCGTCGCCAGCCGCGTCCTCCATCGCGGCCGCTACCTCGAGTTCCGGGTCGACACGATCGAGCGGGCCGACGGCACCCGCTCGGAGCGCGACATCGCGGGCCATCCGGGCGCCGTCGCGATCGTGGCGGTCGATCCCGATGGAGCGATCCTGCTCGTCCGCCAGTGGCGGACCCCGGCCCAGCGCGTCCTGCTCGAGATCCCGGCCGGGACGCTCGACGTCGACGAGGCCACGGGCCGGGTCGAGGATCCGGACCTCGCCGCCCGGCGCGAGCTCGAAGAGGAGACCGGGTATCGCGCCGGTCGATGGCAGCGGCTGACGTCCTTCTGGTCGGCGCCCGGCTTCACGAGCGAGCTGATGCACCTCTATCTCGCGACCGAGCTGACCGCCGCCCACCCCGACGAACGCCTCGGGCCGGACGAGGACGAGCACCTCCGCCTCGAGCGGCGCTCGCTGGCCGACGCGCTCGCCGCCGTCGATCGCGGCGAGATCGCCGATGCGAAGTCGATCGTCGGCCTGCTCTGGCTCGAGCGCCAGCGGTCCGGCCGGAGCTGAGGCGCGCCGTGCCACAGCACGGCCCCGGTCACCGGTCGCGCGAGGGTCGCCTGTCCCCGAGCCGGGCCAGCGCCGCGGCATAGACGGTCGAGCTCGGGCTGAGGGCGACGGCGAGGCGCAGGTGCGTGCGCGCCGCGTCGCGCCGGCCGAGCTGTTTCAGGCTCTGGCCGAGCGCGAAATGGGCGTAGTGGGCGGACGGATCGATCTCGAGCAGCTGCTCGAACGTCGCCCGGGCCCGGTCGTGCTGGCCGGAGTTGTAGTAGGCCCGACCGAGCGCCTCGAGGATGCTCGCCTTGCGCGGCTCGTCGCGATCGGCCCGCTCGAGGACGGTCGCGGCCTGGGCGAAGTGGCGCTGGGTCAGCAGGTCCTGGCCGCGCTGGAGCAGCTCGTACGCGGTCTCGCGTTCGTCGGGCGCGCGATCAGGGAGTTCCTCGTGCTGCTCGCTCACCCCCGAATGTTGGCACGGAACGCCGATCGGATCAGCCGGGTCGTTGGTCCAGCCGGGGAAGGACGATCGACGGCCCGGCCGGAAGCGCTCAGGAGCCGGCGAGACGCGCCTCGAGCCACGGAACGAGGAGCGACCGCTCCACGTCGACCGCGGCGGCCGACGTGAGCCCCGCCGATCGACTGGCAAAGTAGACGTGGACCAGCACGGCTCCGACGACGGCGACGACCGCCGGGTCGTCGCCGAGTGGCTCGACGGCAGCCCGGATCAGGGCCGCGATGTGGGCGTCATAGCGGGCCTCGGGAACGGCCCACGCATCGCCAGCGCTCCGATCCGCGACGCGGACCGCCCACCAGTCGGTGGACCGCTCGGAGAACGCGGCGATCTCGACGAGGAGCCGCTCGATCCGCTCGATCGGTCCGGATGCGCCCGCGAAGATCGAGGCGTCCGGCATCCCGAGCTCGGTCAGGATCGCTTCCGCGGCCGCCTCGGCGAGGTCGGTGGGGCCCGGGAAGTGGTTGCGGACCGTGGCCGGGGCGACGTCCGCCGCGCGTGCGACCGCGGGCACCGTGGCGCCGTCGACGCCGACCTCGCGATACAGGCGGAGTGCCGCCTCGACGATCCGCCGACGCGTCTCCGCCTGGGAGGCACCGCGCTTGCCGAGCGTGTAGCGGCGGGGCACCGCTCCTCCTAATTTCATTGATTGACAGGGCAGCCAATCAATCATACCATCGCCGCGATCGAACGCTTCGAACCACCTGGGAGGACATGATGGCGACTCCGGACCTCTATCGTCTCGCCGGCACGTCGACCTGGATCGCCCTCGTCGCACTCGTGCTGTCGGGGATCGCGCTCGCCCTGTTCTTCGGCGGCGCCGGGGAGTTCTGGGGCCCGGTCAACGACGCGCTGATCGTCGTCACGGTGATCGCCCTGATCCCGACGGTGCTGGCGGTTGCCCGCCTGGCCGGCGACCGGGCCGCCCCGTGGACGACGATCCTGACCGTCGCGACGATCGCGGGCCTGATCCTCATTGCCGTCGGCCAGACCCTCCTGATCGTCGGCCGCCTGTCGCTCGAGGGGTCGTTCGTGACCGGGGGGGTCGGCATCATCCCGTTCCTCGCATGGGTCGTGCTGATCGCGGTCCTCGGCCTGGGTGGCGGCCCCATCCCGGACGGCGTCGGGCGGCTGGCGGTCGCGGTCATCGCGACGGTGGTCGTGATCTCCGTGGTCGGCGCGCTCGTATCGGACGGCCCGCTCCTGTGGCTCGCAGGCGTCGGCCTGCTCGTCGCCCTGTCGATCTGGCTCGCGGGCCTCGCGACGACGTTCGGCGACCGCGCGGCGATCGCCTGAGCCTCGGCTAGCCGCCGTCCCGCCAGAGGGCGAGGTCGACCGGCTGGAGCCGGACCGACTCGGTCGTTCCCGGGATCCGGCCGCGCTTGGCGATCGGCCGACCGTCGATCTCCTTGATGTCGCCGGTGAAGTCGATTGGAGTCGCGCCGCTGATGTACGAGCCGACCGCGAACGAGTCGACCGGAGCTCCCTGGTCCTTGAAGTAGGTGATCCGCTCCGGGTTGAGCCCGCCCGACACGACGATCTTCACGTGCTGGTAGCCCTCCTGGTCGAGTCGGGCGCGGATCTCCTTGACGAGGTCGGCGGTGACCCGGCCGCGCTCGGACGGCGTGTCGAGACGGATCCCGTACAGCCGATCGCCGAGGGCATGGGCGACGCGCAGGCTCTCCTCGGCCTCATCCTTGAAGGTATCGACGAGGACGATCCGGGGCACGTCGGCACCGAGGTCACGGTCGAAGGCCTCGGCGGCGGCGACCGTGTCGCCGAAGATCAGGACGAGCGAGTGGGGCATCGTCCCGGTCGGGTTCAGGCCGGCCAGCCGCGCCCCGGCCGGCGTCGACGCGCCGACGCAGCCGCCGACGATCGCGGCGTAGTCGAGGACGTCGGTGATGTCGGGGTGGACGTGGCGGGCCCCGAACGACACGACCGGCTCGGGGGCGGCGACGTCGACGCACTCGCGGGCGGCGGTCGCCCAGCCGGTCGACTGCGACATCATCCCGAGGATCGCGGTCTCGTACAGCCCGAACTGGCGGTAGCGGGCCCGGATCCGGAGGACGACCTCCTTGGGCCCGATCCGGTCGCCGTCGCTCAGCGCCTCGACCTGCGTCTCGGCCGGATCGGCGGTCGCGAGGACGTGGCCGATCAGGTTCTTGGCCTCGTCGATGCCGCACAGCACGGCGTCCTGGCGGGCGAAGACCTCCATCGTCACGATCGGGTCGAGGCCCTCGCGCTCGAGGACGCTCTCGGCCCGGGCGAAGTACACATCGGCCGAGTCGCCCGACAGGATCTCGCGCGAGGGCCGGGTTCGAACGAGGCCCATCAGCGCTGTTCGCTCACGGTGCGTCTCCCCTGGCGGACGGTGGCTCGGTGGCGTCGGATGCGGTCGTGTCCCCGGGCGCGGCGCTCGCCGCCCCTGCTGCGGCGCTGGCCGCCTCGGGCTCGATCGACGCCGGGTCAGGCGGGCCACTCGACTGGTCGGCGAGTGTAGCGTACGGCGGGTCGCCTGCCGGGTCCGCCGAGCCAGGGGCGGCGGCAGTCGCGGCCGCCAGCGCGATCTCCCGGCGCCGATTCCCGCGGCGTCGCACGAGGACGATCGCGATCACGAGGAGGACGATCGCGACGACGAGGATCGCGATCGCCGCGATGAGCCGGCCGCGCCCGACGTCGACGGCGCCATCGATCAGGGCCGTCACCGCGGCCGCCCTGGCCTCGGCGCCCGCGAGGCCCGCGCTGAACGCGGTCCGGGCATCGGCGAGCGCGGTCTCGGGCGTCGTCCCGAGCAGGCCGAGATTGACGAGCGGGGCGCGCGGCTCCGCCACGGCCTCGGTGGCGATGGCCAGGGACCGGACCGCGGCTTCCTCGCTCGCGGCGGTCTGGTTCGCCTGGTCGAGCGAGTCGCCGGCGGCCTGGTAGGCGGTCCGCAGATCCGCCGGCGGCGTCACCCCGAGCTGGGCGGCCGTGGCCGCGATCGCGTCGCGCCGAGCAAGGAGCGCGTTCGCCTCCGCGATCCGGGTGGTCGCCGTGGGGAAGTCCCAGTCGCTCATCGGCCCGCGGACGTAGAACGGCGCCCGCCAGTCGGCCCCTGCCCGGACGAGCGCGGTGTATGCACTGCGGGCCGCCGCCCGCGCGTCGAGTGTCTCGGCCTGGGCGTCGGTCACCACCCAGCGCCGGAAGACGTCGTCCGCGACGTGGGATCCGCCGACCTCGTCGAGCAGGTCGAGGAGCCGGCGCCAATCATTCGGACCGCCGACCGTCTCCGGGGCGCCGATGCCGACATAGGCGATCTGGTGATCCTGGGCAGCGGTCAGGACATGGCGCATCTGCAGGCTGCCGACGTCCACGAGGAGCGTGGTCATGACCGTCCACGAGGCGTCGTACCCGTACTGCTCGCGAGCGTCGGTCGTCTCGTCGGTGATCCGCCCGGGATGGACCCAGTCGACGAGCCGGACGGCGGCCTTGTCCGTCGGGCTGACCCGGCCCGGCGCCCAGCCGCCCATGCCGATCCCGTCGAGCGTCTTCGCGGCGAAGGTATCGGCCATGCCCTCGTTGATCCAGCGGCCCTCGAACAGGTCGCTGTTGAACCAGGCGTGCGACGCTTCGTGGATGATCGTCAGGTCGTCGAGGTCCTCGCTGATCTCGATCTTGTCCTGGCCCTGCAGGAACACGCCGGCGTAGCCCTCGAGCAGCGGGGTGTGGACCTCGAAGATCGACAGGTCGCCCGTGACGGGCCAGTGCAGCCCGGTCTGCTCCTCGAGCTCGGGCAGGCCGCTCGTCAACAGCTCGCTGACCTGCTTCCTCCATGTGCCGTCCTCGGGCCAGGCGTGGATGACGATGTGCTCGCCGCCGCTGAGGTCGATCCGATCGTTGGTCAGCGCGCTCTTGCGGTCGGCGTTGACGACGAGGTACCAGTTCCCGATGTCGGTGATCCCGGCCGCGCGGAAGACGGTCGCCCCGCCGCTCTTCGACTTCGTGGCGTCGGAGCCGCGCGACTCGGCCTCGAAGCCGGCGGGCACGACGACCCGGACGCTGCCCGAGTCCCCGAACGCCCAGGCGACGAACGTCGCGAACGCCGACCCGACCCGGATGTCGCTCTTCGATCGCGGCGCGCCGCCCGGCAGGTCGAAGGTGACGTGGATCCGGGCGCTGTCGTGGAAGAACAGCGACGACCGGAAGCGGATCTCGAGGACGTCGTAGCCATCGGCCGGTTTCGTCGTCGCGGTGAGGCGGACCCCGCCCGACGTGGCCCGGATGTTCGTCGCCTCGGACTGGACCGCGACCCGGCCGCCCTCGTAGAAGTACTTCGTGACGATCCCGCCGGCGGTCACGTTCGGCTTGTTGTTCCGGGCGGTGATGTCGAGCGCGACCCGGACCACGTGGCGCGACGGGGCGATCGTGTAGGTCGCCGCGGTCGTGAGCTGGAGACCGTCCGAGGCGGCTCGGGCGATCGGCGCGCGCGCCGGGGCGAGCGCACCGGCCAGGGCGAGCACGGCGGCGACGAGGACGAGCCGGACGTGGCGGCTCGAAGCCGCGGATCCGCCTGCCGGCTTCGGGCCGCCGGTCGCCACCCCGCTCAGCCCTCGCGGACGATGAGCGATCGGCGGCGAATGCTCCGGTCGCGGAGCCCGCGCAGGAGCATCCAGACCGCGACCAGGACCGCGCCCAGTGACGCGCTGACGGCGAGGACACGGTTGCGGCCGATCTCGCTGGCGGTCGTCCAGATCTGTCGGGCGTAGGCCGACGACTCGACGCTTGCCTGGAGGTCGCCGCTGGTGAACGCCTCGACCGCCTTGCCGAGTGCCCCGTTCGGGTCGCTGTTCCAGAGCCCGATCCGCGTGAGCATGTCGGGATCGGCGGGCTTGGTGGCGACAGCCTGGCGGTAGGCCGCGATCGCCGCCAGCTCGGCGTCGGCCTCGGCGGACGCAGCGGCGAAGCCGCGCGGTCCCTCGAAGTCCGTGCCCATCGTCGTGGGCGGCGTCAGCCCGGCGCCCGCGGCCGCGTCGAGCACCGCATCGCGATCGTCGAGGGCGTTGCCGGCACCGTCCAGCAGCTCGTTCGCCTGGTCGAACTGCCAGGCGCGCAGCGCGTCGCGGACGACCCGTGGCAGCAGCCAGGTGTCGGCCCGCCGGGCGACCGTCGCGTAGCGCAGCCGGACGCTTGCCCGCTCGGCGAGGAGCGCCTCGTCGGCGGTCCGGACGACATACGTCTGCCAGAGATCGCCGTACGTGGTCGCGGTCCGCTCCTCGAGCAGGTCGAGGAGGCCGCGCCAGTCCGGGGCCGCGTCGTTCGTTTCGAGGCTGCCCCCGGGCCCGATCGGCTGGTAGGCGGCTCTGCGCTCGTGGATCGCCTGCCAGACCGCGGTCAGCCCATCGGGCCCGGCCCGCTCGCCGACCAGGGTGGCGAGCTTGAGCGCGGCCGCGTACTCGGCGTCCTCGACGGTCGCATCGTCCTCGCCAGGCGCGGACCAGCTGTTGAGCGGCACGCGCGACTTCTCGAGCGCGGGCGTCAGGACGTCGCCCTTGACCTTCTTCTCCCCGATCGCGGCCGCGGCGCGCAGGGCGTACCAGGAGGCGAACCCCTCGCTCGCCCAGCGGTCGGCCAGGAGCGACCCGTCGAACCAGGCATGGGCCGCCTCGTGGAGGATCACGAACGTCGTCGCGTAGTAGGCGATCTCGATCTGACCGGTCGGCGGGTTGTAGCGGCCGGCGAAGCCCGTCGCGTTCCGGCTGATCGCCTCGGACACGATCAGCGGCTGGCCAACCGTCCACGGCAGGCCGATATCCTTTGCCAGCGCCGGAAGGCCGCGCTTCAGGAGGCTGGCGACGCGCTTGGCCCACGCCGGATCGTCCGGCCAGGCCCGGATCGTGATCGGGACGACCTGGCCGTCGATCGTCACCGAGAGCGTCGTCTCCTTGTAGGCGCCCGGCCGGTCGGCGACGAAATAGGCAAAGAACGTCAGCGGGCTGGCGAGACGGCCGGTGGCGTACGTGACGTTGCCGGCGGCATCGGTCGTCGGCTTGCCGAGATCGGGCGAGGTGACGTCGACCGTGAACCCGGCCGGAAAGACGACCGCCACGGTCCCGCCGGGCGTCCCCGCGCTGCCGAAGCCCCACGCCCCGAAGCTCACAAGGGTCGTCCCGATCCGGGTGGTCCGGGTCGGGGCGCCGCCCGCGTCCGTGATGTCGAACGTGAGCTTGAAGCGACGCGTCCCACCCGCCCCGAGCTGCTTGCCGAAGTCGATCCGGAGCAGGGTGTAGGTGCTCGTGCGGCGCGTGACCTTGACCGCCGGATGGACGCCCGGGCTGCTGACCTTGAAGGCGGTCGTGCCGGGCTGGACGGCGAGATACGCCCGATCGAAGAAGTAGCGACGGGTCTTCGTGTCGGTCCGGTGGTTGGTCGCGGCGAGGCCGACGACGACATGGACGCGGCGCTTCGCCGGGTCGACGGTGTAGCGCGTATCGGCGGTCATCGTCAGGCCGCTCGTCGCGGCGGCGACCGACGACGGGGCGAAGGGCGCGTCGCCCGGCAGCAGGGCGCGAGCCGGGGTGGCGGCCACGGCGGCGAGGAGGGCGAGGCCGACGGCGAGGGAACGGCGCCGAGTGGTCGTCGCGGTCACGAGGCGCTCCTCGCGGTCACGAGGCGCTCCTCGCGGTCACGAGGCGCTCACGGGAGCCACGACGTCCGCGGCGCCGTCCGGGTCGGGGAGAGGCGCGGCATCCCCGATCAGCTCGGCGAGGCGATCCGCATAGCGCGCGATCAGCCCGGCGCCCCGGCTCACCCGGTCCGACTGGTCCGGGATCCGGCCGCCGATCCACAGCCAGCCGGCCGACTCCTCGAGCAGCTGGTCGGCGATGAGCAGCGAGCGGGCGAGGGCGAGCCCGAGCTCGTCCCGATCGGCGCTCCGCAGCGGAAGCTCGCTCGCGAGCACGGGCCGATCGTCCTCGGCCAGCGAGAACTTCGCGAACGGGTACTCGTCGTTCCAGCGGAGCAGCTTCCGATACGACTTGCGGAAGGCGTCGCCGATCGGTGGCGCGAAGTGGACCCAGCAGATCAGGGCGAGCGACGGGTCGAGGATCAGGGTCACCGGCAGGTCGAACCGCCGCCGGCCGTCGAGCCGGAGGTCCCACGACGTGACGCCGTCTCGATCGGCCCGGGCGAGCGCGACGAGACCCAGCTCGTCGAGCCATCGCTCGACATCCGCCGGGCGCACGACGCCCGACTTCGAAGAAGGCATGGCGGGCAGTCTACCCGCAGTCCTCGATCCGGGCTGTCGTTCGGCCTGCAGCGCCGCGGGTCGCGCCGCGGCTGCCCCGGGTCAGCGGTCGGAGGCGCCGCGGGTCGCGCCGCGTCAGCGGTCGGAGGCGCCGCGGGTCGCGCCGCGCCCGGCCCGAACGGCCGGGACCACCTCGTGCGTGCCGTTCGTCGAGGTCTCGATCGAGACGGGGACCCGCTTCTCGGCCGCGCGCTGGGCGGCGGCGAGACGGGCGGCGGCGGTTCGCGGACGGGCCGATTCGACCGAGGATCCGCTCTTGACCATCCGGCTCTGGAAGTCGACCGCCTTGACGTCCCCGGCGATCTTCACGTTCCGGCCGATCCGCGAGCCGCGCGGGATGATCGCCCGCTTGCCGACGACGGTGATCCCGGTGTTGAGCCGGCCGGGCTCCTGCTTGTTCGGCGTATCGAAGTCCGGTCCGTCGCCGACGATCGCCCCGGGTCCGACGACGACCTCCTTGTCGAGGATCGCGCGATCGACGACGGCGCCGGAGCGGATGACCGAGTCGAACATGACGATCGAGTCGCGGACGACCGCGCCGACCTCGACCCGGACGCCCGGCGACAGCACCGAGTTCACGACGGTCCCGTTGATCACGCAGCCATGGCTGATCAGGCTCCGGTGGACCTGGGCCGTGGGGCCGACCTGGGCCGGCGCCCGCTCCTCGGACCGGGTGTGGATCAGCCAGTCGCGGTCGTACAGATCGAGGGCGGCGTGATCCTCGAGGAGCGCGAGGTTGGCCTCCCAGTAGGACTGGATCGTCCCGACGTCCTGCCAGTAGCCCTCGAAGTGGTAGCCGAAGACGCGGGCACCGCCGTCGAGCATCGCCGGGATGACGTCGCGGCCGAAGTCGAGCCGGTCCTCGCTGAGCCACTTCCGGAGCGCGCGCTTGGAGAAGACGTAGACGCCCATCGACGCGAGGTCGCTCTTCGGATGCTTCGGCTTCTCCTGCCACTCGACGACCCGGTCCGCGTCGTCGAGGGCGAGGATCCCCATCCGCGACGCCTCCGCGAGCGGCACCCGGCGGACGGCGATCGTCACGTCGGCGCGCTTCCGGCGGTGGGCCGCGATGAACGGCTGGTAATCCATCTTGTAGATGTGGTCGCCGGCCAGGACGAGGATGATGTCGCCCGCATCGTGCTCGATGACGTTGAAGTTCTGGAGGACCGCATCGGCCGTTCCGCGATACCACTCCGCCACGCGGCCACGGGCGATGTACGGCTGGAGGAGCTTGACGCCGCCGGTGTTGCGGTCGAGGTCCCACGGACGGCCGAGCCCGATGTGGTCGTTGAGCGAGCGGGGGTTGTACTGGGTCAGGACGACGACGTTCGACACGTCCGAGTTGACGCAGTTCGACAGCGTGAAGTCGATGATCCGGTACTTGCCGCCGAACGGGACCGCCGGTTTGGCGCGGACGCCCGACAGGATGGACAGGCGCTCGCCCTCACCGCCGGCGAGGATCACGGCCATCGTCCGCTTCATCCGTCGATGCTAACACCGGAACGAGCCGTTTCGGTCATCGGCCGATGACGGTTGTGTTGCGATCTCGTGGTCAGGGCGGTCGGTTCCCCGTCGTGCCGTCGTTCGGCGCCACGCGGCGCGATCCCGGAGCGATCCCGGCGATCTAGAGGAACAGCCGCGGGTTCACGAAGTCCTTGTTGAAGCGGACGGCCCAGTGGAGGTGGGCGCCGGTCGAGTGGCCCGTGTTGCCCTCGTGGCCGATCACCTGTCCCGTGTGGACCACGGAACCTTGCGGCGCCGGGCAGTTCGGGATCATGTGCGCGTACCAGGTCTCGAGCGACTGGCTGTGGGCGATGATCACGATCCAGGCCGGATCCGCACCGTCTGCGTAGTTCCAGTTGCAGTAGACGACCGTCCCGTCGCCCGATGCGCGGACCGCGGTCCCGTAATCGGCGACGATGTCGATGCCCTGGTGGAAGTGGGCGCACGACCCGAGCGGCGGCTCCCACGTCATGCCGGTGCAGCCGAAGTCCTGGCTGACCGTGCCGACCATCGGCCACTTCAGCGTCCCGTTGTACTGCGACGGGATGTTGCCCTGGGCGTAGGCGGCCGCGACGAGGTCGCTGATCCGCTTGGCGAGCACGGCCTTGGCGTGGGCCGCGGCGGCGATCGCCTTGGCCAGGTTGTGCTTGTTGGCGGCGAGCTTCCGGTAAGCGGCGGTCTGGACGGCGAGGGCGCGGGCGGTCTCGGCCTCGAGCCGCTTGAGCTCCTTCTGCGCGACCTTCAGCTCCACGAGCGCGGCGTCGAGCTTGACCTTCTGGGCGGCCGTCGCGATCCGCAGCTCGTCGGTGGCGCCGCGCGTCTCGGCGACCGATTCGTGAACCGCGGCGAGGGTCGCCTGGTCCTGCGCGATCTGCTCGGCCAGGGCCTTGTCCTGCTCGCCCACGTCGATCGTGTAGCTGACCTGGGAGAGGACGTCGGTGAAGGAGCCGGCCGACAGGAACGTCTCGAGCATCGAGGTCCGATCGGTGTCGTAGGCCTGGCGCAGGCGCTCGGCCAGGAGCGCCTTGCGCTCGCGGAGGTTGACCGTCATGACCGATTCCTCGACCGTGATCCGGTCGAGCTGGATGTCGAGCTGCTGGAGCTGGGCGACCTGGCCGAGGTAGGTCCGCTTGACGACATCGATCTTGACGATCATCGAGTTGATCGAGGCCTTGACCGCGGACAGATCGGCGTTGATGCCGCTCAGCTGGCGCTTCGTCGAGTCGATCTGGGTCGTGAGGTCGGCCTGGAGCGCGTTGATCTCGGCGACCTGGGCCTTCTGGGTCGCGAGCTGCTTCGCGAGCGCGGCCTGGCGGGCGCGGGCGTCGCTCAGCTCGTCGGCGCCGACCGGTCCGGCGGGACTTCCGAGCAGCCCGACGAGGAGCGGGATCAGGACGAGCATCGGCAGCCGGGTCAGGCCGCGGACACGTCGACGGCCGCGGCCAGCTGCTGCGGCGGGTCGAGGATCCTCGCCGGTCCACGGGGACGGGGCGCGTGACGGTTGTGTGTCCGTGTGCGCGCGGGAGCGCATCACAGGTGCGATGTCATCGTGCGAGCAAACTCCGTTCGTCGCGTCTGATGCGCTTGCCAAGGCGCGGGGCGCGGGTGGCGGCGACGCCCGCCGAATCGATCGCCCCAACGGGCACCCTCGGGACGACGACCGGCTGTCCGGCATCATACCTCGGGTTGTCCACACTACTCAGAGGCAGGATTCCGGCCACCCTGACGATGGTCCCATCACCGTCCCGGACGGCTCCGGACCGCACCGTTCCCGGGCGCTGCGATCGTCCGAAAACGAACGCCGTCGAGAACCACTGTCGTTCCCGGCTCGGTCGTCCGACTTCGGACTCCGCGATCGGCGGATCGCCGGCGCGGCCGGGTCGTCCGACTTCGGACGCCGAGATCGGCGGATCGCCGGCGCGGCCCGGTCGTCCGACTTCGGACGCCGAGATCGGCGGATCCGCCGGAGGACGAGGTGATTGTCGACAGCGATCGATATCGGACGACTCCGGGGCGACCCCGCGGGCGGGCACGCGCGCACCCAGCGGCGCCCGCGCGGCGCCCGCGCCCGCGCCCGAACCCTAGACCCTGACGAAGATCCCCCACAGCGCGCCGAAGATCAGGAACGGGCCGTACGGAACGTACGTCCGCCGGCCGATCCGTCGGGCCGCGAGCAGGACGACGAGGACGAGGCCGGCCGCGAGCAGCCCGGACAGCAGACCGGTGAACGCGCTCGTCAGCCCGAGCATCAGGCCGACCCCGACGAGCAGGTAGACGTCGCCCATCCCGAACGCCCCCGCCCCGAACGGGACGGACGCGAGAAACAGCCCGACCGGCACGACGATCG
>DATNBW010000233.1:0-7198 GCA_035607275.1 Verrucomicrobiia bacterium
CGTAGCACACTACGCGCGGAGGTCGGGAGCCCCGCTGATCGCGCATGCGGTCGGGCGCGGGTCGGTATGGAGGAGCTCAGATGGCGAGCACGTGGGTCCGGGCGCTCATCGGCATCATTGCGTTTTTTGTCGTCCTCGCGATCGGAATCAACTTCACCGGATCGCTGGACGCCGGGGCCAACCTCAAGGACGCAGCCAACAAGATCGTCGCGATCGGGATCGTCGGCCTGATCGTCGCGCTGGTCGCCTATGCCGCGATCGAGTACGCCCAGACGAACCGGCTCGACTCCATCACGTCGCAGTTCGACACCCGGACGATCGTGCTGATCCCCATCGCGATCGCGATCAACATCATCCTCGGCCAGACCGTATCGGCCGCGCTCAAGGTGCCCGTCTACCTCGACTCGATCGGGACGATCCTCGTCGGCGTTCTCGCCGGCCCGATCGCCGGCGCCGTCACCGGCGGGCTCGCCAACCTGATCTGGACCTACGTGCTGCCCGCCCCGTTCCACTCCGACTACGCCGCGCCGTTCTTCATCGTCGCCGTCGAGATCGGCCTGCTGGCCGGCGTGTTCGGTCGACTCGGCTTCTTCCGGAGCCGCCCGAACACCCCACCCTCGCAGCTCGTCATCGGCGCCGCGGTCGTCGCCGTGGTCGTGGCGATCATCGGGATCTACGGCTTCCTGCCGTTCTACACCGACTCGAAGACGAACATCTTCCAGCTGTTCTTCTTCGCCCCACCGGCCGAGGGCGTGGCGGCACCCGACCCGATCTTCGTGATCCTCGGTTGGCTTGTCGCAGTGCTCCTCATCGGCGCAGTCCTCGGGCTCATCGCGCTGCTTGCCCTCCGCCGCGACCTGGGAGCCGCGTACGTCTTCGTCGCCGGCCTCGTCTGCGGCATCGTCAGCGCGATCATCTCGGCTCCGATCTCGGCGATCTTCTTTGGTGGGGTGACCGGATCCGGCACCGACGTCCTCGTCGCCGCGTTCCAGAAGGCCGGCTCGGATCTCGGGACCGCGGTGCTCAAACAGGGCCTGCTGTCCGACCCGATCGACAAGACCCTGACGTACTTCGTGGTGTTCGCCATTCTCGGCGCGCTCAGCCGGCGCTTCGTCGCGCGGTTCCCGCAGGGTGAGGCGGCCGTCGGGCTGGAGGGCGCATAGCGTCGACCAGCGCGGACGACGCGGCGTTCCTGGCGAACCTCGCCCCGCCCGCCCCGTCGCCGTACCACCGTCTCAACCCGCTGACGAAGGCCGTCGGGGCCATCGTCGGCTCGCTCGGCGCGTTCGTGATCGGGGGCTATCTCGGCCCGCTCGCGATCATCGGACTGGGGATCCTGCCGGCGGCGTTCATCGCCGGGGTCGCCGGCCGGCTCGTCCGGATCTCGCTGCTGCTGACGCTGCCGATCGCGATCTCCGTCGTGCTCGTCAGCGTCTTCACCCGGGCCGGAACGCACGTCCTGTTCGCGATCGGGCCCTTCGACGCGACGGCTGAGGGCGTGGACTTCGCCGGCCAGACCCTCGTCCGGCTGTTCGCGATCTCGACCTCGATCGGCCTGTTCGGGCTGACGACCGAGCCGCGCAGCTTCGTCCTCGACCTCGAGCGACGCGGGCTCTCGCCGCGGTTCGCGTTCGTCGCCCTGGCGACGCTCGAGGCCGTCCCGGCGATGGTCGAGCGGGCGGCGGTGATCGCGAGCGCCCAGCGGGCCCGCGGACTCGACACGGAGGGCAGCGTCCGCGCCCGCCTGCGGGGAGTGCTGCCGCTGGTCGGGCCGGTCATCCTGTCGTCGCTGACCGAGGTCGAGGAGCGCAGCCTGGCCCTCGAGGTCCGAGCGTTCGGGCGACCCGGGCGGCGCCAGCTCCTCTGGCGGATCCCGGACAGCCGGGCCCAGCTCGTTGTCCGCGCCGCGCTGCTCCTCGCACTCGTCGGCGCGATCGTCAGCCGGGTCACGGGCACCTTCCCGAGCCTGCCCTGATGCTCGAGCTGCGCGGCGTCTCCTATCGCTATGCCGGCTACGCCGCGGAGGTCCTGCACGACATCGACCTCCGGCTCGACGACGGCGAGATCGTCGGGCTCGTCGGGCCGAACGAGGCCGGCAAGTCGACGCTCTGTCTCGTTGCGTCGGGCCTGGCGCCGGCGTCGATCGGTGGAAGCCTCTCGGGAAGCCTCACGCTGGACGGGGTCCCGGCGGCCGGCCTGGCGACGTACCAGCTCGCCGAGCGGGTCGTCGTCGGGTTCCAGAACCCGAACACGCAGCGGTCCGGCATCGCGGCCACGGTCTTCGAGGAAATCGCACTGGGGCCGATGAACCTCGGCCTGCCGGTCGCCGAGACGGTCGATCGGACGCGCGAGGCGATCTCCCGGCTCAAGCTCGACCACCTCGTCCTGCGCGACCCGCAGCGGCTGTCGGGCGGCCAGGCGCAGCTCGTCGGGATCGCGTCGCTGCTTGCGATGCGACCGCGCCACATCATCCTCGACGAGCCCACGGCCCAGCTCGACCCGGCCGGGACCCGTCTCGTCGGCGAGGCGCTGCGCGTGCTCGCCGGAGCGGGGACGTCGCTGCTGATCGCCGAGCACAAGACCGACCTGCTCGATGGCCTGTGCACCCGGATCATCGCGATCGACGGCGGACGGATCGTCCTCGACGGCCCGACCGCCGACGTATTCGACGACTCGCGGCTGGCCGCGATCGGCGTCGAGCCGCCGGCCCGGGCACGCCTCGGGCGGCTCCTCGCCCAGCATCGGATCGACGCCGCGGTCCTGGCCGGTGCCGTCGCGGACAGCGAGAGATGACGAGCCCGACGGTCGCGCCGGCGGGCGACGCGATCCTCCGCACGGAGGGCCTTGTCCACGTCTACGCGGGCGAGACGCGGGCGCTCGACGGCGTGGACCTGTCGATCGCGCCCGGGGAGCGGGTCGCGATCGTCGGCCAGAACGGGTCAGGCAAGTCGACGCTCGTCCGGCACTTCAACGGCCTCCTCCGACCGACCGAGGGACGGGTGTTCGTCGACGGCACCGATGCTGCCGGGCAGCGGGTCGCCCATCTCGCGGCGACCGTCGGGCTCGCCTTCCAGGACCCCGACCGCCAGATCTTCGCGGGCCGGGTCCGCACCGAGGTCGCGTTCGGGCCGCGCAACCTCGGGCGCAGCGGGACCGACCTCGACGCGGCCATCGACGCCGCGCTCCTCGCGACCGGCCTCGACAAGGACGCCCAGACGAACCCGTACGACCTCGGGTACTCACGTCGCAAGCTCCTCGCACTGGCCTCGGTCCTGGCGATGGGCACGCCGGTCGTCGTCCTCGACGAGCCGACGACGGGCCAGGACGCCCGCGGCCTCGAGCGCATCCACCGGCTCGTGGCCGACCTGTCAGCGGCCGGCCGGACCGTCATCGCCGTCAGCCACGACATGCGCTTCGTGGCCGAGGCATTCGAGCGGATCGTCGTCATGCGCGACGGCCGGATCGTGCTCGACGGCACACCGGCCGAGGTGTTCGCCGAGACGGCCTGGCCGACCCTCGCCTCGACGTTCCTGGAGCCGCCGCTCGCCGCCCGGATCGGCGCCCGGCTCCGGCTGGGCGCGACCCCCACGGACGAGGCCCTCGAGGCGGCGCTCGCGACGCGTTCACGCGGTCCGTGATGTCCGACAAGCATTGATTCCGGAGGGAAGGCGGCCGGAGACATCCGGCGGACCGATTCGGTCGCGGATTCGCCCGGAGACCTGACGTCGCGATGCCGCTCCGGCATCGTTCCGCCCGGAAGGCACCCTCGAGGCCGCGTTCGGGGACCCTTCGGTTCGGAAACGATGCCCTTCAGACATCGCCCAAGCCGAGCCGGGCCTATGGCTGGCGGTTGAACCAGGCCCCGCCGGGACCCGTATAGCTGATGCCCTCGCCCCAGATCGCGATCGACTTGCCCGCGCTCGTGATCCCGATCTCGCCGTAGTCGCCGTAGACCTCGCCGAAGCCCGCCGCGGTCTTGTACGTGGCCCCACCGGTCGCGTCGGAGATCTTGAGCGGGGCCGCCCAGGTCGCGCCGCCGTCGGTCGAGCTCCGGTACCAGACATTCCAGGCGTCGACGTTGCCGCCGCCCGAGGTCTGGTAGTACCACGCCCGGACGTCGCCCGCGCCTCGCGATTCGATCGCCGGCGCGGTCGTCGTCTCGCCCGCGGCCGACAGCGTGACGGGGGCGCTCCAGGTCACGCCGCCGTCGCTCGACCGGCGGGCCTCGATCGTCTGGGGACCGCCCGCCACTGACGCTCCGTCGTACACGGCCACGAGCCGCCCGTTGGCGTCGGCCGACAGGGCGATGTGGCCGATGTAGAAGTCCGGCGTGCAGCCGACGGCGACGCAGACGGTGCCCGGCCAGACCGACGCGATCGTCCGGTTCTCCCAGGTCGCGCCACGGTCGCGCGAGATGAAGACGTGCTCCTCGATCTGGCCGCCCGGGACCGTGCCCTTGTTGCCGCCGCCGCCATACAGGATCGAGGTCTCGGCGAAGTAGACCGTGCCGTCGGAGGCCACGTCGGAGTCGAAGTCGAAGAAGTACCGGGCGGAGTCGACAAGCTTGGTCTGGGTCCAGGTCGCGCCGGCATCGTGCGACTGGGCCATCCACGGGTCGCCGCCGGTCGGGCCGTTGAACGAGATGTAGACGTCGAGGCCGTCGTTGCTGACCGCGATCGTCGGCTTGTCATTCCACGACACGTTGCCGTAGACGGGGACGGGCGCGGACCACGTCGCCCCGTGCGTCGTCGACTTGATGAACATGATGTTGTAGCCGTTCATGTACGAGGCGTAGACCGCGCCCTGGTTCGGACCGGGGCCGGGCACGACCTCGATGATCGGGTCGAACTGGCCGGAGCCCTTGCAGGCACAGAGCGGCTTCGAGGTGCCCCACGTCGCCCCACCGTCGGAGCTGATCCGGAGGGCGATGAACGGCGACGGGCAGTTGCCCGGGCAGGGCTTGCCGCTGTAGCGCGTGACGAGGGTATAGACCCACGGCGCGGACGGGTCGGCCGCGATCGCCGGTTCCCAATCGTCGACGAGGTTGTCGACCGGCTGTTCGCCTGCCCAGCCCGCGGCGGGGGCGGCCGCTGCGGCTCCGATCGGACGCGACTGGCCGGCGATGCCCTGGTCCTGCGCCGCCTCCCAGGCCTCGATCCGCTCCTGCGCCTGCTCGGCCTGCTCGGCCGCCTCGGGGTTGACGTCGGCGGCGTCGTGCGGCCCGCCACGAGCGAACGCGCCGGGGCTGTCAGTGACCGGTGGCTGGGTGGCTCCGACGAGGGCAACGGCGCCGACGAACACCGCGCCGGCGGCGACGGTGAGGGCCGTCCGGCCGAACGACGACAGGGGACGGGACGGGCTCGAGCCGAGCATGGAAGCCTCCGGCGAACGACGCGGCGGCAGCGGCGTCCGGGCGAACGCCGCCTGCGGCAGGCGGGACGCTAGGCGGATCGGCGGCGGGCGTCAATCACCGGTTGCACGGTGGCGTCCGACCGATCGCGTCGGTCGGCGGGGCCGCGGCCGCGCCACGCCGGGATCGAAGGTCAGCGCCGCGTCCGGAGTCCGACGACGATCAGGAGGAAGGACGTCTCGAGGATGTCGACACCGGCGATGACGAGCGCGACGACGAGCGGCAACGGATGGCCGAGGAGCCAGCCCGAGGCCGCCGCGAACGCCGCGACCGCCAGGAAGACGAACCGGACGCCGCGGATCAACGCGCCGATGTTGCGCGGCGGCTGGCCGGTACCCGCGCGCCCGAGATCCTCCTCGTCGCCGGCGAGGCGGTTCAGGGCGCCGAGGAGCAGGACGAGGCCGATCGCGACCGACAAGCCGATCAGCGCGGCCCGGATGTACGGCGGCGGCGTGACGATGGCCGTCAGAGCGCTGGCGTTCCAGCCGAGGGCCGTCCCGGCACCGATCGCGACCCCGCCGACGATGAGCCACGCGATCCGTCCGGCGTCGGGCAGCTCGGTCCCGTCGTCGTCCGGGCGCCGGCGACCGGACGGTGG
This sequence comes from Verrucomicrobiia bacterium, assembly GCA_035607275.1. Taxonomy (GTDB): domain Bacteria; phylum Chloroflexota; class Limnocylindria; order Limnocylindrales; family CSP1-4; genus CF-46. The sequence goes on from DATNBW010000233.1 coordinate 6,009, forward strand.
CCGGCCCGGACGCGGATCGTCGGGCTCCGGCCGCGAGCGGTGGCCGGGCTCCCAGTCGGCGCTCACGGGCAGCCCGGGGCGCAGGCCACGGCCCGCGGGAACGCGCGCCGGACGCTCACGAGCCGCTCCCGACGAACAGCTCGACCGGAAAGATCGTCCGGTCGACGATTCGGTACGCGCCGAACGCCGGCTCGTCTTCGGCGAGCGAGACGAGCAGGTAGAGGGCCTCGGGATAGAAGGCGAGGGCCACGTCCGTCGGGCTCGGGTAGGCCGGCGACCGGACGTGGCTGTGGACGATCGCCCAGAAGACCTCGTCCGCGTCGTCCGTCTCGATCGTCAGCCTGAGCAGGTCGTCGGGATGGATCTCGTAGCGGTACGGCGACGCGGCCCGGTTGCGCACGGGCTCGAACCGGAGGCCGAGACCGCCGTCGGCCGCCGGCCGGTCGCCGATGATCAACCCGCAGGCCTCGTTCGGGTCCTCGGATCGGGCCTGGTCGACGATCGCCTGGATCAGCGCGGCCGACAGGGCGACCGAAGCCGGGCCCGGGTGGGCGAGCGTCGAAGCGTCGGGGCTGGTCATGTGAGCTCGTCGGCAAGGAGGTCCATCAGGAGCCCATCGTGCCACGACCCGTCGAGATCGCCCTCGTACCGGCGCATGATCCCGACCGGACGAAACCCGACCCGGCCATACGCCCGGATCGCACGCTCGTTCGACGCGGCCGGGTCGATCGTGACCCGGTGGTGCCCGCGCTCCTCGATCAGCCAGCGGGCGACGGTCCGCACCGCGTCCGAGCCCAGACCGCGGTCCTGGGCGGACGCGGCGAGGACGATGTCGATGCCGCCGTGGCGATAGCGCGGCTCGGTTTCCTCGTGCCCCAGGACGATCCCGACGACCGCACCGTCGGCCTCGATCGCCCAGACCGCGACGTCGTCCTCTCGAGCGGTCAGCTCGCGGGCCTCCGCGTCGGCGTCGGCGGCCTGCCACCACGGATCGACCGTCGGGTCGCGCAGGATCGCGGCGAAGACCGGCTGGTCCGAAGCGCTCGCCGGGCGGAGGTGGACGAGCCGGCCGTCGAGCGGCACGCCCGCCCGGTGGATCGGCAGGAGGCCCTTCGACCCGCTCACCACCAGCTGACGCCGCCCTCCAGGTCGTCGGCCATCTCGGCGAAGTCGCGGGTGAACGTGCCCGC
>DATNBW010000237.1:0-24162 GCA_035607275.1 Verrucomicrobiia bacterium
GCGGCGGCGAGGGCGATCGCGGCGACCACCGGCAGGGCGACGCCGACCGCCAGCGCGGACGCCACGGCGACGACCCCGATCGCTGCGAGCAACGCGGTCGACAGCCGCCAGGCCCGGTCCGGCCCGAGGGCGACCGCGATCGACGAGACCGAGGCATCCCGGTCGCGCTCGACGTCGACGAGGGCATTTCCGATCGCGAGGGCGGCGCCTGCGGCGACCCCGGCAGGCACGAGGACAGCGAATGGCGCAGGGAGGCTGCCGGCGGCTCCGACCCAGCCGAAGATCGGCAGGATCGGGATGCCGATCGCGAACGGCAGCCACGACCAGGCGGTCCCCTTGAGGCGAAGGTCGTAGACGAGGCCGATCGCGATCACGACCGGGGCGAGGACCGCCGTGGCCGTCGAAACGGACGCGGCCAGGGCGATCCCGATCACGAAGCAGGCGACCGCGAGCCGGCGCGCGGCGGGAGCCGGCACGAGCCCCGCCGGAATCGGCTTGCCTGGCTTCCGGCCCTCGTCACGAGGCGCATCGACGATGTCGTTGACGGTCCCGATCCCGAGCTGGAGAAGCGTCATCGCCAGGCCGATGCGGGTCGCGACGTCGGCCGTTCCACCGGCGACGATCGCGACCCCGCCGCTGACGAGCCCGTCGAGCACCGACGGAAAGGGATGGGTCAGGCGGACCCAGCCGAGGGCCCGCGACCCGACCGTCGGGGCGGAATCAGACGTAGACGAGCTCGCCGAAGTTCGCGACGAGGTACTCGACGAGCCGATCGCGGCCGTCGGCGACCTGCGAGCGGATGCCGGGAACGAGCGCGTAGAGGGTGATCGCCGGCACCATCAGCCGGCCCTCGCGATCGCGGCCCACGACCGCCGGCGGTCCGCCGCCGGAAGCGAACACCCGTTCGAAACTGTTCTCGTCCAGGCCGGCCGCCCGCCGGAAATCGGCCACGACCTTGACGACCCCGCGGCGAATCGCGACGTCGCGCATCAGCTCCGAGGCCCACGCGTCGATCTGGTCGTCGCTCTGCTCGGCGAGGCGCTTGCGATACTCCTTGGGGTCGGCCGAAAGACCGGTCGTCGCCACGTCGTCTCCTGGTTCGGGGATCGGCCGCAGTATGCCAGAGTCGCTCGGGGCCGGGACCCGCCGTCAGGGCCGGTTCGGCTCCGGCGCCGGCACAGCGCCGGTGGCGGTGACGGCGGGCTCCGCCGCAGTGGCGGCGGCTGTGCCGGTGGCGGCGGCTGTGCCGGTGGCGGCGGTCTCGGCCTCGGCGGCTGTTGCGGTGGCGGCGGCCTCGGCGGCGGCCCGATCGCCCTCCGGCCACTCGTTGAACCGCTCGGTGACCCAGCGCCCGACCGGACCCGGCCGGCGCTGCTCCGGCTCGTCCCGGACGAGCTCGTGAAGTGCGGCCCAGCAGCGAGCCGTGAGGGCGTCGACGTTCTCGCGGTTGGGCCGGCCGACGGGGATGAGGGGTTCACCGACGACCACGCGGACGCGCCGCCCGAACCCGAGCCAGGACGTGCCGTGGATCGCGATCGGGATCAGCGGCACCTGCTCGCGCAGGGCGAAGTACGCCGCCCCCTCGTTCAACGGCCGGAGCTGCGACTCGAATGGCTGGATCCTCCCCTCCCCCGCGATCGCGATGACGCCGCCGGCCTCGATCACGGCCCGGACCCGGCGCGTGGCGACGATCAGGTCGTTCTTGCCGGGCCGGTACGGGATCGTCGCGCCGGTCCAGGTCATCAGCCTGTTGCGGCCACCGACGGACATGTCCTCCTCCTTCGGGCCGAAGAAGGTCAGCCGCGGGCGCATCGGCAGGATCGCCATGAGCAGAAACGGGTCCGCCCAGCTCAGGTGGTTGAAGCAGTAGATCGCCGGCGTCCGCGGCAGCCGGTCCCGGCCCTCGAGCCGCAGCCGGAGGTAGGACCGAAGGACGATCCAGGACACGATCCGCGACGCCCATGCCCGGAGGATGCGCCGGAACGGGTGGAGGCCGTCGGTGCCGTGCGGACCGGAGACGGCGTTCGGGGCCGTTCGCGCGGCCGCCGAGCCCGACGGCGCCCGAGCCGGGGCCGGGGGCGATGCCGGGGCCCGGGCCGGGGCTGTCGAGCCCGACGGGGCCGGGGCCGGCCGAGCGGTCACGACGCGGGCGCCGAGCGATGCCGGGTCGAGATCCCGGAGGTCCGTCACGACCGCGTCGGCGAACGCTTCCGCGCCGGCGGCGGGCGGAATCGACCGGTTGGGAACGAGGACGGTCGTCATGCCGGCTGCACGACCGGCCCGCAGGCCATTGATCGAGTCCTCGATCACCAGCGTCGCGGCCGGATCTGCGCCGAGCCGGCGGGCGGCCTCGAGGAAGACGTCCGGGGCCGGCTTTCCGTGAGCGACCTCGTCGGACGAGACGACGACCCGGAAGGCGTCGGCCAGGCCCGTGGCGTCCAGGGCGGCCTCGATCGCCCGGCGATGCGACGACGAGGCGAGGGCCGTCGGCCAGCGGGCGGCGATCCGCCGGACCGCGTCGATGGCGCCGTCGATGGCTGGCGCGCCCTCGCCTGCGTAGCGCTCGACCATCCCGTCGACGACCGCCGCCTCGATCGTCTCGGCATCGAGGTCGAGGGACAGCCGCGACCGCATCGTCTCGGACCATTGGCGCGAGTTGGCGCCCATGACGGCGGCTCGATCCTCGAGGGTCCAATCGCGGCCGTGCGCCCGGGCGAAGTCGCGCCGGACCTCGTCCCACCAGATCTCCGAATCGACGATGACCCCGTCGAGGTCGAAGATGACCGCCTCGATCGGCGTCGTTGCGGCCGGCGGCGGATCTGCGGCCGGCGTCGGGTCAGCGGCCGGCGTCGGACCGGGCCTTCGCGCGAGCCGGCCCGGCGCCGGCGTTCCTTGAGCTCGGCGTGGTCGTCGCCTTCGAACCGGCGGCCGCGACCGCGCCCTTGGACGGGCGCACGACACCGCCCTTGGACGGCCCCTTGGGCGGAATTGCGCCGGAGCGTCCCGGCGCCCGGGCTCCGCCCGTGGCGGGGCCCTTCCGGCCGGGTCCCCGCTCCTCGATCGCGGGCAGCGGGCGGCCATCGATGGCGGCGATCACCCGGAGCGCGAAGGCGGCGACGCCGTCGGCCTCGGTATCGACCCCGCGGAGCACCTGCGACTCGAGCTGGAAGCTCAGCATCCGGTGCCCGCCCTGGGTCTCGACCGCGAGCTCGCCGATCGTGACGCGGTTCCAGCGGACGAGCTTCGTCGTCGCCCGCGGGCCCTCGCCCGGGACGGCGACCCGGACGAAGCAGGAGATCAGGCCCGGGTCGGTCGGGACGAAGACCGTGAACCGGCTCGCGGGCTCCTCGCCCCAGGCGATCCAGCCGTGCGGGTCCGGATCCGCTCCGAGGGCCGCGAGAACCGGGTCGACGACCGCGTTCACCTTCGGCCCGACGGCGTCCCTGGCCGGGGCGTTGGCACGCCATTCGCTGAGTCGCATCACCACCTCCGGGTCGCGCCACCGGCGGAGCACTCCGCGACCACCGCGACCCTCCGCGGGCGCACCGGTCCGGCCGAGGCTAGCACAGTCCTGTACCGTTGCCGACGCGAACCGGCAGGAGGGTTGACGGGATGCAGATCGATCGGCGTCTGGTCGGGTTCGGCCTGTTCCTGATCACGGTCGGCGGGGTGATGGTCGCGGTCCGCCAGGGGCTGATCGGCGAGGCCGATGCACGCCGCGCCCTCACCCTGTGGCCCCTGATCCTCGTCGGCACCGGGCTGTCGATCGTCCTTGCCGGCCGGCCCGGAGCATGGCTCGGCGGCGGTCTCCTCGCGCTGACCTTCGGCGCGATGCTCGGCGGGGTCGCGGCGACCGGGGTCTTTCCCACGGTCGGGCTGTGCGGCGGGGATCGCGGCCACGGAACGGCATTCGGCGACCGGGGCGGGACCCTCGGCTCGAGTGCGCATGTGACCGTGAAGCAGGACTGCGGCGACCTGACGATCGGGACCGTCGCCGGCTCGACCTGGAACGTGACCGGCGAATCGGGCGACGGCCGCCCGCCGCGCATCGACGGGGCCTCCGCTTCGCTCCGGATCACGAGCCCGGACGACTCGGTCTTCGACCTCGGCGGGACGAGCCACTGGAACCTGGTGGTGCCGCGCGATCCATCGATCGATCTCGAGGTCACGGTCAACGGCGGGCAGAGCAACATCACGCTCGCGGGCGCAACCGTGGACACGTTCCAGATCGATGCGAATGCGGGCTCGGTCGATCTCGACCTCCGCGAGATCGCGGCGATCCGGGCCGCGACAATCGACGTGAACTTCGGCTCGGTGACGTTGCGCCTCCCGAACCGCAGCCTGACGGCCGCCATCGCTGCAAACGCCGCCTCCGTCGCGATCTGCGCGCCGGCCGGAGCCGGCCTGCGGTTCGAGCTCGACAGCGCGGCGGCCTCGAACGACTTCGCCAGCCACGGCCTCGTCCAGACCGGCAAGGCGTGGGCGACACCCGGCTACGCCGAGGCAACGGTCCGGCTCGAGATCCAGGTCGACGTCAACGCCGGCAGCATCGCCCTCGATCCCGCGCGGCAGTGCGCGGGCTGAGGGTCGTCCGCGGGCGGAGGGTCGTCCTCGGGCTGGGGTTCGTCCTCGTCGGCGATCGATGATCCACATCGTGCTTCCCCCGGTCACGGTGTACGCCGGCCTGGCCGGCATCGGGATCGTGGCCGGGCTCGTCCTGCTCGTTCGCGGCTTCCTGGGGTATCGGGCCGCCGGCCGGATCTCGGGGACGTCGGTGTCGCGCATCGCGAGCCTGGCGGTCGGCGAGGTCCTCGTGAGCGGCACGGCCGAGCCGATCGAGCTGACCCTGATCTCCCCGCTCCAGAGCGTGCCGTGCGTCTTCTACCGCTCGCGGATCACCGAATCGAGCGACGGCGACGGGCGCGACCTGTTCCGCGAGGAGCGGGCCGTGGGCTTCCGCGTTCGCGACGCGGGCGGCGCGGTTCGAGTCTTCCCGAGTGGCGCGCGCTTCGATGTCCCCGATTGCTACGACGAGTCGCCGGGGGTCTGGGGCGGCGTCGTGACCGGCTTCCAGCCACGGACCGGGTCGGCGTTTGCGCCGGGACCCGCGGAGCGCGACGTGCAGATCCAGGCGCTCCTCACCGTCCACGTCGCCGGTCAGGGCGCGCTCCTCGACCCGAGCGGCCTGCCGCTGAGCCTGTCCAGCAGTCGCAATCACTACCGCGAGGCCCGGATCGAGCCGGGCGATCCGGTCACCGTCATGGGCCGGGTCCTGCCGTTCGCCGATCTCGACGACCCGGCCTCGGCCAACCTGCTCGATGGAACCGGTCTGGACACGGCCGACCCGGAGATCGCGGCCGACCTCGCTGAGGCGCGCGAGGCGGGTCTCCTCGCGGCGACGCCCGAGGAGGCATGGGGAAACGCCGCGATCGAGGGCTTCGGGATCGGGAAGCCGGTCCGCATGCCGGAGCTCGACCCGGACGCGAACCGCCCGCCGCCCCCGGATCCGGCACTCGCGGCCCGGGCCGCGGCCGCGTTCGAGATCGCCCCGGACGCGCTGATCCTCGCGACGTCCGAGGAGGTGCCGATGCTCGTGTCGCTCGGCGCGCCGGCCCAGGTCGCGGCCCGCGGGCAGGGCCAGTTCGTGCTCGGTCTCGTCGGAGGCGCCCTGGCGATCTGCTCGGCGATGGTCCTCGCGGTGATGATCCAGGGCGGGCTGCGATGAACCCCCCGGCTCTCGCGGCGGCGTTTGCGGTCGGGGTCGTCGTGGCGATCGGGCTGTTCGTGGTCGTCGCGACATACAACGACGTCGTCGCGCTCCAGCGCCGGATCGAGAAGGCGTGGGCGAACATCGAGGTCTCGCTCCAGCAGCGGTTCGACCAGCTGCCGGCGCTCGTCGACGCGGTGCGCGGGGTGATGGCGTTCGAGCGCGACGTCCTGACCGAGGTCAGCGAGGCGCGGGCCAGGTACTCGCCGACCGCGCCCATCCCCGACCAGGCCGTGACCGCGGCGGCCACGACCCGCGCGGTCCGATCCCTGTTCGCGACGGTCGAACGCTATCCGGAGGTCAAGTCCGCGGCCAACGTCCTGGCCCTCCAGGCCGAGATCGAGCGGCTCGAGTCGATGATCGCGGACCGGCGCGAGCTCTACAACGACCAGGTCTACCGGTACAACACCCGGATCGCCCAGCTGCCCGGCGTCCTGCTGGCGGGCCTGCTCGGGTGGCGGCCGCGGGTGTTCTTCGACGCCGATCCGGCCGCCGACCGGCCGCCCCGCGGTCTGATCGACGAGCCCACGGACGAGGCGGGGTCGTGACCGTCGAGCGGGCGGCGAACCCCTCCGCCGGCGACCCCGACGGGCCCCTCGAGACCCGACTCGTCCTCGCCCGCCATGGCGAGACCGCCTGGTCGAAGTCCGGCCAGCACACGGGCCGGACCGATATCCCGCTGACCGACGTCGGGCGGCAGCAGGCGCGCCAGCTCGGGACGGCGCTGGCCGGGCGGTCGTTCAGCCGCGTGCTCACGAGTCCGCTGGCGCGCGCGAGCGAGACGGCCAGGCTCGCCGGCTTCGGACCCGGCATCGGGCCGGGGCTCGCCACGGATCCCGACCTCCAGGAGTGGGACTACGGCGTCTACGAGGGCCGGCGCCGGGTCGACATCGCCCGCGACGAGCCGGGCTGGACGATCTGGAGCCGGCCGATCCCGGACGGCGAGAGCCTCGTGGCCCTCGGCGAGCGCGCCGATCGGGTGATCGCCCGTCTCCTGCCGATCGGGGGCGACATCCTCGTGTTCTCCCACGGCCACTTCCTGCGGGTCCTCGCCGCCCGCTGGATCGAGTTGCCGCCGGTTACCGCGAGCCGCCTCGAGCTCTGGACGGCGACCCTGTCCGAGCTCGGCTGGGAGGCAGAGCGGCGGGTGATCGAGATCTGGAACTCGACCGGCCATCTGGCGGGCTGAACCGCGTCGCGAATCGACCGTCCGGGCCGCGCCGGCCGCGCGAATGCCCGGTTCGGAGTAGAATTCTTGTTCGCGCAATCGTCGCGTTCGTTCCCTCGCCAGGTCGACGGCCCTCGCGGACCGACCTGCGTCGCCGATCGCCAGCCCTGGGAGGTTGCACCTACGTGTCCAATGGAACCATGCGCCCGCCGCGCCCGACCGCGACGCCGGTCAACGAGCCTCTCAAGCACGTGATCGCCGAGTACAAGCACCAGGCCCAGACGATCACCTGCGTGTGCGGCTGGCACGGCAAGAGCTCGTCACCGGACGGCCGGACCTCCGAGTGGACTGCCCACCTCGCGGCCAACCGGATCAAGCCCCGCTGACGGCCGTCGCGGCCGCCGACCGCGAACCCATCGATCCGCTCCGACCGGCGCGACCCGCGCCGGTCGTTCGATTCCGCCCGATCCGCGATGGGGCCGCCAGCGCGCCGCCCGGGCGAGGGCTAAGGTAGCGGCACGCTGGGCGAGGAGGCCCGAGGACCGATGCGGATGGCAGATCTCAAGTCCGGCTGGGCCGTCGTGGGGAACGACGGGCAGCGGGTCGGCGAAATCCGCGAGGTGAGCCAGAACTACCTGCTGACGTCGAGGCCGGGATTTGCCCACGACCTGTACGTCCCCGCGTCGGCGATCGGGAACGTCGAGCACGAGGTCGTCCATCTCTCGATCCCGCAGGCCGTCGTGGCCCAGATGGGCTGGGACCAGCCACCGCGCGAGGACGACGCCCCGGCCGCGGCACCCGAGTCGGACCTGCACCGGCACGTCTGACCGGGCGATCCGTCCGCCACGCGGGCCCGTGGCGCGGGCGCGTTGCGCGCCCGTGGCGTGCGAGGGTCAGCCCCGTCCGGGAACCGCCGCCGGCGGCACGCTGTAGCCGTGCTCGGCGATCTCGGATGCGCGGGCCCGGTAGGCCTCGGTGGTCGGCGGGGTCATCGCCCGGAATCCGTCGACCATCCGGTTGTACATCGAGAACGCCGCGGCGATGAGCACGGCGAGCTGGACGTCGGCGTCGGTCGCACCGGCGGCCGTCGCGGCCGCGACGTCCGCGGCGGTCAGGGCGAGCGGGTCGCGGCGGACGGTCCGTGAGACGTGGAGGAGCGCCTGCATCTTGTCGTCGAAGCCGCCGGACGACCCGCGCTTGATCTCGTCGATGAGCGCCACGTGCTCGGTCGCCCCGCCTGATCGTTCGAGGAGCGCGGTCGCGTGGGCCGCGTGCGAATCCATGCAGAAGAAGCAGTCGTTGGCCGCGGACACGGCGGTGGCGAGCATCTCGCGCTCGACGCGATCGATGGTCGCACCCGGGAAGTCGTTGACGAGCAGCTCGTCGGCGAGACCGCGGAGGTGGACGCCGAGGCCCGGGGTCAGCCGGATCGCGACGCCGATGCCCGGCACATCGGGCAGGCCGCCGACGATCGGTTCTTGCTGCGAGCGGCGGAGGCGCTCCTCGTCCCGTGCCATCGGCATCCCTCTCGTGTCGTTGCGGGTCGGTCGTCGGGTGCGTGCGGGGTGCGTGTCGGCCCGAAGTATGTCGTGCATCCGCGCGGCCTGCCCATTGGGACGGCCTCGTCGCCCGGTATCCTAGGCGGACCGCCATGACCCTGGAGTCCCCGTTCCCCCACGTCCTGCGTTCGCGTCGCGACCTGCTCGCGGCGGCATCCGGTCGCGTTCGTCGATGACCGCCCGGACGTTGACCCTCCGCGGTGGCTCCTACCCGCTGATCCTGCCGAACATCCGCGACCCGCGGCTCCATGTCGCCGCCGTCATCATCACGATCCACGTCCTCGGCCAGGTCGCCCTGCACTTCCGGGTCAGCGTGCCGCAGATCCTGGCGGCAATCCTGACCTGCGCGATCCTCGAGGTCGGCCTGACCTTCCGCCAGACCCGGGCGATCGTCTGGCCGGCCAGCGCGATGCTGACCGGGAGCGGCGTGGCCCTGATCCTGCGCGTCGTCGGCACGCCGCCTGACGATCACTGGACGTTCTTCGCCTGGTACGTCTTCGCCGTCGTTGCGGGGCTGTCGCTGCTGTCGAAATACGTCATCCGCTACCACGGCTCGCACGTCTTCAACCCGTCGAACATCGGGCTGGTCGTCGCGTTCGTCGTGCTCGGCACGACGCGCGTCGAGCCGCTCGATTTCTGGTGGGCCCCGCTCGATCTCTGGATGGTCGCCGCCTACGCCGTGATCCTCGTCGGCGGGCTCCTGATCACCCGCCGGCTGCGGCTCCTCGCGCTTGCCGCCTCCTTCTGGGTCGCGCTCGCGGCCGGGGTCGGGCTCCTGGCCGGGTCCGGCCACTGCATGACCGCGAACTGGTCGTTCGCGCCGGTCTGCGGGATCGACTTCTGGCGGGTGATCGTCACCTCGCCCGAGGTCCTGGTCTTCCTGTTCTTCATGATCACCGACCCCAAGACCGTGCCGGCCGGTCGCGTCGGGCGGGTCGCGTTCGGCGCACTCGTCGGCGTGATCAGCACGCTCCTGATGGCGCCCCAGACCGACGAGTTCGGGACGAAGGTCGGCTTGCTGGCCGGCCTCGTCGTCCTGTGCGCCGCCCGACCGATCCTCGACCGCCTCGTTCCGGCGCCGAACGCGGCCGACGACGACCTCCAGGCCTTCGCGACCCGTGTGACCACCGGGGGCAACCCCGCGGCGGGTGCCGTCCGCGGCGCCGCCCGGGTCGGCCTCGCCGGTGCCGCGGTGCTCGCGCTGGGCGTCGGGATCGTCGCGGCCGGCACGCCGGCCCGCGGGGTCGTCGTCCCGGACACGACGGAGATCCTGAACCGGGCGCCGACGACGGTCGATCCGGCCACCCTGCCCGCGATCACCGTCGGGCAGGACGTCGTCGACTTCGACCACCAGCTCGCCGGGCCCGGGATGCAGGCGGTGGCCGTGACGCTCGCCCAGAACCTCGAGCTCGAGAACCGCGCGCTGCTGAGCCACGACGAGACGATCCTGGCGGCCGTCGATCACGGCGACCGGCTCATCGAGATGCGGGCTCGCCTGAGCGACGCCAACGCGTCGGGGTCGATCGTCATCGTCCACTACCGGTTCGACACGATCGACGTGTCGCTCCTCGTGCCGTTCGGGCGCCAGGAGGGCCTGAGCCTCGGCCTCGCCGGGCGCGGGACGATGACCATCGAGACCTACGACGCGGCCGGCAACCTCCGCTCGCGCGAGTTCGCGCCGTTCGCGCGGACGTTCGCGATGCGCCGGGCGACCGGTGCGCGCTGGCTCAACGTCGCAGTCCTCCCGGCGACGCCCGGGGCCTGATCGTCTGCGAAGGTCCGCGGCGCCGACGCCGCGGACGCCTGACCCCGCGCTCGATTGACGGTAACCCTACGATCGTCGCGACATGACCGCCGCCCGCCGTCCGCCCACTCCCGCGGATGAGCCGCACGAGGGTGCGGCGCGTCTGACCCGCGACCAGGTCAGCGCGATCAACCGCTTTCCGGACGACAACCCGAACCCGGTCATGCGGATCGATGCCGACGGACACCTGATCTACGCGAACCCGGCCAGCGCGCCGATCCTGGGGACCCTCGGCGTGAGCGTGGGCGACCCGGTGCCGGCCGACACGCTCGCCCGATTCGACGTCGTCGCTCCGGCGCGCGGCTACGTCGAGTTCGTCGCCGACAGCCGGACCTACGCCGTCTGGCCCGTCCCGATCCATGACCTGAACTTCACGAACCTGTACGGCATGGACGTGACCGCCGAGCGCGCGATCGTGAAGTTCCCCGACCAGAACCCGAATCCCGTCTTCCGCATCGACTGGAACGGGACCCTCGTCTATGCCAATCCGGCGAGCGCCGGCCTCGTCGAGGGGTTGGGCCTCGTCGTCGGTTCGAGCCTGCCCGCGGACCTGCGTGACGCCCTCCTCGAGCGTGCCCGCGCGGCGGACGGCGTCACGGTCGAGGTCGAGAGCGCCGGCCGGACGTACGCCCTGAAGCCGGTCGACGTCCCGGAGTTCGGGTTCATCAACGTCTACGGCACCGACGTCACCGCCGTGAAGGAGCGCGAGCGGCTGGCCCGGGAAAACGAACGCCTCCTCCTCAACATCCTGCCCGGGCCGATCGCCGACCGGCTGCGCGACGGCGAGCCGCTCATCGCCGATCGCTTCGACGACGTGACGCTCCTGTTCGCCGACATCGTCGAGTTCACCCGGCTGTCGTCGACGATGGCGCCCCACGAGCTCGTCGGGATGCTCAACGAGGTGTTCACGGTGTTCGACGGCCTCGTCGACCGGTACGGCCTCGAGAAGGTGAAGACGATCGGCGACGCATACATGGTCGTCGGCGGCATGGCCGACCGGTCCCTGGCCGCCGGCGCCGACGACCACCCGGCCCGCGTCGCCGCCATGGCGCTCGACCTCGCCGAGTCGGTCGGCCGGATCGAGGCAGCCGCGCGTCTCGGGATCACGTTCCGGATCGGGATCCATTGCGGGGCGGTCGTGGCCGGGGTGATCGGCACGAAGAAGTTCATCTACGACGTCTGGGGCGACACGGTGAACATGGCGAGCCGGATGGAGTCGCTCGGAATCCCGGGCCGGGTGCAGGTCACGCACGCCATCGCCGAGCGCCTGCGCGGCCAGTTCGAGCTCGAGGAACGCGGGCTGATCGAGGTCAAGGGCAAAGGCCCGACGCCGACGTACTTCCTGGTGGGCCGGCGGGCCGGGGTGGCCGGCGAACAGGAACCGGCAGCAGAACGGAGCCTCTAGCGCGGGACGCGAGCGATCCCCGATTCGTAGGCGAGGACGACCGCCTGCACCCGGTCGCGCAGGTCGAGCTTGTCGAGGATGTGCGCGACGTGGGTCTTGGCGGTGTGCTCGGAGAGGACGAGCTCGGCGGCGATCTCCGCGTTCGAGAGACCGCGGGAGACCAGGCGCAGCACCTCGAGCTCTCTCGGGGTCAGCTCCCCGAGCGCAGGCGGAGGCGGCTTCGGCGCGCCGCCGGCAAACCGCTCGATGAGTCGCCGAGTGACGGCCGGAGCGAAGAGGGATGCACCGCCCGCGACGACCCGGATCCCGGACACCAGCTGGTCCTCCGGGGCGTCCTTGAGCAGGAAGCCGCTGGCACCGGCTCGGAGCGCCTCGAACACGTACTCGTCGAGATCGAAGGTCGTCAGGACGAGCACCCGCGGCGCGTGCCTGCTGCCATCCACGATCCTGCGGGTCGCCTCGATGCCATCCACGTTCGGCATGCGGACGTCCATGAGGACCACGTCCGGATCGAGCTCGCGGGCCAGACCGATCGCCTCGGCGCCATCGGCCGCCTCGCCGACGACATCGATATCCGGTTCGGCGCGCAGGATCATCCGAAACCCGCTCCGCACGAGGGTCTGGTCGTCCGCGAGGAGGACGCGGATCGTCACGCTCGCGCCGAGCGGAGGGGCAGGCGGACGCGGAGCGCATACCCGCCACCGGGCCGCCGTCCCGCCTCCAGCTCGCCGCCGTAGACGGTGACTCGCTCGCGCATCCCGACCAGGCCGTAGCCCGAGCCCGAACCGTCGCTGTCGCCGGGGCCGTCGTCCGAGATCTCGAGCTCGAGCTCATCGGGCAGATATCGAACGACGACTCGGGCGCGCGCCGGACCGGCATGCGTGAGCGCGTTCGTCAGCGCCTCCTGCACGATCCGGAACGCGGAAAGATCGATCCCCGGGGGCAGGTCTCGCGGTTCACCTTCGATGGCCACATGGACGGGCAGTCCGGCAGCCCGGACCTGCTCCACGAGCGTGTCGAGCTCCCGGAGGCTGGGCTGGGGAGCAAGCGGAAGGGTCTCCTCGCCACCGCGGAGCATGCCGACCAGGCGGCGCATCTCGTCGAGCGCCTGCTGGCCGGTCGATTCGATGACGGCGAATGCATCACGCGCGTCGGAGGGCTCGGATTCGAGCACGCGCCGGCCGCCACGCGCCTGGAGGACCATGACGCTGATCGAATGCGCGACCACGTCGTGGAGCTCGCGGGCGATCCGCGCCCGCTCCTCGACGATCGCGGCGGCAGCCCTCCCTTTCTCCAACTCGAGCTCTCTCTCGTTGAGGCGCCGCTGCCGGACCGCCCGACCGGCAACCCACGGGGCTCCGAGGATGAGCGCGAAGAAGATGAGGTTGTCGGCGGTGATGCCGCCGCTCAGATCGAGAACCGCGACGAAGATGCCGACGGTCATTCCACCGGCGAGCAGCGTGCGCCGACCGCTCGTGTGGGCCGCGGCGCTGTAGACGGCGAGCAACAGGAAGACGAATGCGCCCGAGTTGGTGGGCTGAGCGAACATCGGCATCGCGCGCGTCGCGACGGAGATGGCGAGCATCAGGCCAAGCAGCGGGAGTGGGTCGCGCGACCGCCGCGCCGCCGCCACCCCGAGGGCCACCGCCAGGACGGCAGATGCGACCCGAAGCGATTCCGATGCGTCGGTCAGGACGACCCCGAGCAGGGCGAGCGCCGTGAGCGCCGCGGCCAGCACCTCGTCGCCGCGCCGCCGGATGAAGGTCACGAGCTCGTCCCGACGCATCGAGCGACACGCTACGGCATGAACGCCCCGATTCCATCACTCCTGAGAGTGACCCCTGCGCCTTGGACTCGTTCTCGCGAGCGAGCGATGTTCAGCAGCGAGGGCGACGACAACTCCGGCGCCGGCTCATACCGTCGAGCACGTCGACCGGGGAGCCTTGCAACGGAGGACTTGAGATGCGCAGATCCGTGACCGCCACGCTCCTGGGGATCGTGGCCAGCCTGTCGATCGCGTCAGCGGCGCTGGGCCACGAGTGCACGAACGCCAGCCGAGGCGACCCCGGCGCAGGTGCGCAGGCCCTGATCGACTGGAACACCGGCCAGATCCTCTGGCTGAGTGAGGGTCTCGCCAATCGACTTGCCAACGGCGTCGTCGACCCCAACACAACTGAGGGCTTCCATGGCCTGATCGCCTTCGATGCCACCGGCGACGGCATCGCCGACTTCAGCACCTGGATCGGCGTGGGACCCGACGGGGAGGTTCCGCTCGTTGCCCAGCTCAGCGGACCGGCGTGCAAGGGCGTGACCAACCTCTTCGTCTACTTCACGGTATGCGTGGGTAGCTAGGGGTTTCGCCGATTCGGGCACCGGACGGCCGAGCCGGCGGGCGGATCCGCCGCCGGTTCGGTCGCCGGGCGCCCGAACCGGCGGCTGTTGGTGCCTCGCCCGGTTCTGAAGCCCCGCGCGGTTCGTCACCGCCGCGCACTGCACCACCCCCAAAAAAACGGGCTGATCGGCACGTTCGCGGCATCCACCGGCAATGCCATCGTGGAGCATGGGTGAGTGAGTGGCGCCCCCGATGAGTGCGGCGCCGTGTCGATGAGGCAATCCGATGAAACGAATCCAGGTGGTCTACGCGAGCCGTCACGGTGGGACGGCTGGCATTGCCGAGCGAATCGCCGGGGTCCTGCGGTCGGAGGGCGCTGACGTCGTGATTGCCGACGCCGCCGATCGGCCCGAGGCGATCGGGTTCGATGGGCATGTCGTCGGCAGCGGCGTGCAGATCGGCAGCTGGTTCAAGGAGGCGACCGAGTTCCTCGAGCGGAACCAGTCCACGCTCGCGGCCGGGCCGGTCTGGCTGTTCAGCAGCGGGCCCCTACAGGGCTCGTCGAAGATGACGGAGGGGACCGACCTCTTGACCCTCGCCCTCGGTCCGGAGGAGGGACCGGGGAGCGGCGGCCGCAAGAGGATCTCGGAGCTGTCGGCCGCGATCCATCCTCGTGGCCATGGCGTCTTCTATGGCGCATTCGACCCGAAGGATTCTCCGAAGACGATGGTCGAACGTGTGGTTCGCCTGATGCCCGCATCGAAGCGGATCCTCCCCACCGGCGACTTCCGCGACTGGGACGCGATCGACGCCTGGGCGCGCGAGATCGCGGCGGAGCTGCTCGCGACCGTCCCGGTCGGCTGACCCAACCCAGCGGCTGACCCAACAGAGCGGCTGGCGAGCCGCTGAACGTCTTCTCGCCCAGACCGGGCGGCACGACGGGACTCCGAGACTCCGGCCGTCGCCGAGGAGCGTAGGCTGTCGCCGAGCGCGCGGTTTTCGGGTCAGGCGAGGGGAGAGTCGGGATGGACACGGCACGTCGATCGCGAATGGGCTGGGGCATCCTCGGAGCCGCCGCCGCCGCGTGGTTCGCGATCTGGTTCCTCTTCTTCCCCCAGTTCATCAAGACGTATTTCGCGTGGGATATCGAGCCGCGCTTCGCCCAGGTGTTCATCGGCGCGGGCTACGTGTTCCGGACCGCATTCTTCCTCAACGCGGCCTTCGAACGGAGCTGGGCGCGCCTCCGGTGGATCGTGTGGGGCAACCTCGTGTTCACGGGGATCCTCCTCCTCGCCACCTACTGGCACGCCGAGGAGTTCCACTGGAACCCGTTCCAGACGCCGCTCGCCCACATCTGGATCGTGCTCTACATCTTCGAGCCGGTCGTCATGATCTACCTGATCCCGTCGGGAACGCTCTCGGCCCCGTCGCTGACGAGCGGCGGGCCGATCGAGCCGTGGTTCAAGCGCTTCCTGATCCTCGTCGCCGGGTTGCTGCTCATGAACGGCCTGCTGCTCGTCATCAACCCGGAGTTCGCCGCGACTCGCTGGGCGTGGCAGCTCAACCCGCTCGACGCGCGGATGGTCGCGGCCTGGTTCCTCGGCTGGTCCGTGTGGTGCGGGACGATGGCCTTTGCCCGCGACTGGGACGAGATCCGGACCGCCTCCCGGCTGTTCATCCTCAACGGCGTCGCCCTGCTCGCGGTCACGATCGTGTTCCGCGATGAGTTCCTCCCGGGGCGGGGAACGGCGGCGGGATTCGCCGTCGCGCTCGCGGTGATGACCGGGATCATGATCGGCTTCCACGTGCTCCAGGACCGGCGCCGGCCGACCGACCAGCTCGCGCCGGCCGCGCTTCGCGGCGTGGAGCGATGACGACCGGGCTCCCAACGACCGGGCTCCCGACGGCGTCGCTCTTCGAGAACGCCCGATTCGCGCTGACGTACGCCTTTCCGAGCCTGCTCCGCGGAGCCCTCATCCCGCAGCCGTTCTGGACGGAGCTCGCGACCCGCCTGAACACCGCACAGTGGGCCGTGGCGACGGTCGAGCATCTCTCCAGTCGGCATGGCGGCCATTCCGTGCTGCTCCGAAGCGTCCTCGGAGAGACGGTCCTGATCCTGACGGCAGAGGACGTTCGCCGCGTCCTCGACTCCCCGGTCGCGGAGTTCGCGCTCGATGCCCGTGAGAAGGTGCGGGCGCTCCAACCGTTCGCCCCGGACGCCCTCAACGCGTCACCGCCCGCCCTCCGCGGCCAGCGACGCCAGTTCAACGAGGCGGTGCTCGACTACGGTCACGAGCCGCATCGGCTCGCTGAGCGGTTCCTCGCGATCGCGAGCGAGGAGATCACGGCCATGCTCGGGACCGCCACGGTCGTGGACTACGAGCGATCGCTCGCGGGTTTCCGCCGAATCAACCGACGCTGCGTCCTCGGTGACGCCGCGGCCGATGACACCGAGCTGAGCGAGGAGCACAGCCGCCTCCGCGGCGACGGCAACTGGCTCGGCCTGAAATTCTGGAATCGCGGCCGGGATGTGAAGCTCCGGGCTTCGATGGACGCGCGGATCCGGGCGTACGTTGACGCCGCCGAGCCCGGCACGCTGGTCAGCCTCATCCCCGGCGCGCCGCAGGGGCAGGAGACGGACCCGAACGGCCAGGTCCCGTTCTGGCTCATGGCCCTCGACGCCGTGCGGACCGTGGTCACGAACGCGCTGGCGCTGCTCGCCACGCACCCGGTCGAGCGGGCGCGCGCGATCGAGGAGATCGCCGCCGCCGATCTGGCCCACGGCCGCGGCACGGTCGCCGGACTGACGGACCTTCGCTTCGTCCGGGCGTGCATCCAGGAGAGCATCCGGTTGTGGCCGGCGGCGCCCACCCTCGTCCGGCGGACGACCGGCGATACCGAGTGGGACGGGACGATGGTGCCCGCCGGAACGCGCGTGCTCATCCCCGCCGCCGTCTTCCATCGGGCGCGAACGCTCCCGTACGCGAACCGACTGGCGCCGGAGATCTGGCTCGACGGGTCCGGCGACGCCGACTGGTCTCTGAACCTCTTCTCGCGAGGCCAGGCACAGTGCGCGGGCCGGAACCTCGCCCTGGTGTTGTCCACGGCGAGCCTCGCCGAGCTGCTGCGACAGGCGGAGTTCGAGCTCCTGAGGCCGAAGCTCGGCCCGGACCGCCCCTTGCCGTACGGGATCAACCCGCTGACCACCCGGTTCGCGGTCCGTGGGCGGCCGTCGACATAACGCGGGAGTCAGGAGGGCTCGGGCGACCCGCGCAGGTCCTGGTTGCGGAGGAACGTGAGCACGGCGGAGACACGGCGATGCTGTGCGCCGTCCTGGGGACTGAGCATCAGCTTGGCGAAGATCGCGTTGATGTGTTTCTCGACTGCCGACGGTGAGATGTAGAGCGAGCTCGAGATCGCTGCATTGGACTCGCCTTGAGCCATCTCGCTCAACACTTCCATCTCCCGGGCGCTGAGTGTTTCGAGCAGGGACCTCGCGGGCTGCTGCCGACGGCCCAACAGGACCTCAACCACCTTGGGATCGATGACCGATCCGCCTGCAGCGACTTCGCCCAAGGCTCTCAGTAGCTCGTCCAGCTCACCGACCCGGTCCTTGAGAAGGTAGGCGAGCCCGCTCGTGCCGTCGCGGAACAGCTCGAACGCGTACAGGGAGTTCACATATTGGGAGAGGACGACGACGCCCACGTCCGGATGCCTCGAGCGGATCTCGTGGGCGGCCTCGATCCCCTCCATCTGGTTGGTGGGCGGCATCCGGATGTCCGTGATGACGGCATCCGGGCGCAGCCTGTCCACCGCGTCGAGCAACGCCTCGGTGTTCTCGACCGCCGCCAGCACATCCACGCCGCCGCTGGATTCGAGGAGCCGACGCGTCCCCTCGCGCACCAGGTAGTGATCGTCGGCGATGACGATCTTCACGGCTCACCGACCGGGAGTGACGCGGTGATGCGGGTGCCCTGGCCGGGTCGGCTGACAATCGTGACGGTTCCACCGAGCGCTCGGAAGCGGTCCCGAAGGCCTGCTAGTCCGCCATTCGCGGCGGCATCGGGATCGAACCCTCGCCCATCGTCGGCGACTCCCAGCCGCAGTCGGCCGTCGTCGCACGCCAGCGAGATCTTCGCGTGCGTGGCATTGGCATGCTTGAGGACGTTCGCGAGCGACTCGGTGACGAAGAAGTACGCGGCGCCTTCCACGTTGTCTCCGAACCGGCGCGCGCGCAGGCCCTCCGACGCTTCAAGGGTGACCGCGAGGGGTACCCGGGCACATCGGTCCTCGACCGCCTCCACGATCCCTCCGTCGCTCAGCACCGATGGGTGGATTCCCTGGGACAGTTCACGGAGATCCGAGAGGATTCGCTGGGCGTCGAGCCGGAGGTCGTCGATCGCGTCGGGTTGCAGGCTCCCGCGCTCGGCGGCCGAGCGAACCATTGCCAGTTTGGCGACGATCGCCACCAGCTCCTGCTGGGCGCCGTCGTGGATGTTGCGCTCGATCCGGCGTCGCTCGCCCTCGCCGGCCTCCACGATCCGTGCGGCGAGTCGCGCGTTCCTCACGGCCAGAGCCAGCTGCCCGGCCAGCGTCCGGACCAGCTGGACGTCGTCGTCGTCCAACCGCCCCTCGATCCTCGGGCCGCAGGCGATCTCGCCGACCCGCTCGTCGCCGGTGCCGAGCGGCACGCGGAGGACGGGCCCTCCGGTCACCGATCCGGCCATCGCCACGGCGCCGTCATCGAGTCGAACCGTGACCCAGCTGAGGCGAAGAGCCTTCCGGACGGTCTCGACGAGCCGATTGAGCAGCTCGCCGGGCTCGGCGACGTGCTCGATCGTCTGTCCGAAGTCGGCGACCGCCTCGTAGCGCGTTGGGCGCGAACCGAACACCCACCGATCGGCAACAGCCTGAAGGCGGCGTCGGGCTGGCTGGAAGAGGATCGCGATGACGACGGTGAGCACGACCGCAACCTCGACGCTGAGACCCAGTCGTGTCCCGGCTGCCAGCCCGACCGCCGCGGCGACCGCGATGTAGACCAGCAGGATGGCGAGCGAGAGGGCGCCGTAGACGACCGATCTGCGGATGACGATGTCCACGTCGATCCAGGGCGGATCCATGACCGCCACCACCACCGACGCCGGCACCAGGACGATGGTCAGGGTCGAGAGCACACTCAACTCCGCCGAGCCCGCGCGCGGAATCAGGCCGAGCCCGGCGAGGATGAGGGGAGCCGTGGCGAGGATGCCCGCGAGGCACCCGGCGAGCAACACCCATCGGATCTGCTTCTGCTCCCGCTCGGGGGCGGCCCGATAGCGCATGAACAGGAGTGCGATCGCTCCAAGGAAGACGATGGGGGCGAGCTCGTCGAGTGAGGCCAAGGGCCTTCCGAGTGGCTCGAGGGCCTCCACGAAGAGCGGGCTGCGCATGCCGCCCAGGGCATCGAAGGAGTACGCCGAGGTCGGGACGAGCCGGGACGAGACCGCGACCAGGGTCGGGAGCGCGATCACGATCGAGGCGCCCGCGACGTAGCGCCTCTCGCGCCGGTACCGGAACCGGCCGTCCGGCAACAGGATCACCAGCGCGGCGGCAAGAACGATGCCGATCGCGACCAACGTTCGGCTCAACCAGACGGCTGCCCACATCCACGGCTGAGCCCCGAACGACTCGAAGATCGCGACGGTGAGGGCTTCGATGATCGCCGGCAGGACGAGCGCGGTCACCCCCGTGACGATGAGGAGCTGGCCGATCGCGTGTGCCGGGCGCCTCATCGTCAGGAAGACGCCACCGACGACCAGCGAGGGGGTGATGAGGGCATAAAGAAGGCCCGGCACGTCGGCGGAGCCGATCCTCAGCCCCCAGACCAAGGCCGCGAAGTACAAGGGAGCCACGATCGCCACGAGGACCAGGAGCAACCGCCGCCTCACGCCCAGATACTGCGAAACAGCGACCCGCACGTCCATAGGGTCAGCCGGAGTTCAGCATTGACCGCGTCGTGAAGCCAGCCTCACCCGTCATCTGTGGCCGGCCGGGTTCCCGCCGCGGGCGTCCGTCCATACCGTCGTGATCGACGCGACGTCGTCGGCGTCGAACGTGGAGGTGATGTGATGGGCGGTCTCAAACTCGCGGGTGGACTGTGGGCCCTGGGAGGCCTGAGCAGCGCGATGATGACGTTCGGAGTGCTTGAGGAACCCGTCCTGCTGGTGCTGGGGCTGGGCGGCGCGATCGTCGGCGTGACGATCGGGGCGCGTCTCGCCACCCGCCCCGGGCCGGACGTGGCGCGCTGGTCCAACATTGCCGGCATCGCCTGGGTGATCGCGTTCGGTGGTCTGACGCTCGTCGAGATCGCCATGCAGATGGGGTACGTGATGTCGGTCGCCCAGATCCTTGGGTTCGGCGTCGCCGGTGCGCTCGTCGCCTACCTGCGTCGAGCGGCCGTTGCGCGGGCCTGATGGACGATGGAGGGACGGCGAGGGACGGACGCCTCAGCCTGTCTCGGTAGGTTCAGCCGGCCTTGGCAGGCAGGCTCAGCAACCCGGTGGCGACGCGGGTGGCGTCGGTCCGAGACCTGTTCGAGCGGATCGATGTCGACGGTCGCGACGAGAAGGTTGTCGCCGCCTGGAGGGCCGCGACCGACGAGGGTGTTAGCCGGTCCGATTTCGTATGCGAGTGGCTTCGGCGGCGGGGTCCCGGTTTCGCAGGCCTGGCTAGGTCTGCGGCAGGGCGCTCGCATCCGGTTCCGAATCGGCATCGGTGCCTTGGGTGACATCGCGCACGGACCTGGCGAATGTCCCGACCGGCACGAAGAGCAAGAGGAGCAGGAGAATCTGCAGGTACCCGACGCTGGCGAGCGCGATGTTCACGGCCATTGCGATGGCAGCGACCAGCTGGCTGAGGATGTAGCCCCGTCTCCGTCGGTCGTTGGGCCAAGCTGGACCAGGCCGCGATTCACTCCACCTCGCCGCCAGCGAGACCACCATCACGATCGACGCCAACCGGACGGTGAGGGTGACGTCCTGGGTGAGGCCGTACAGCGCCACCGTGGCGAATCCGACGAGGGTGACGCCGAATCCCTGGTAAACGATGTTGCGGATGCGCCACGCGGCGACAGGCCCTTCAGGGCCCTGCAGCGCTGCGATGAGCCCCGCGAATCCGGCCAGCGTGACGCCCAAGCCGCCGATGGCCATGAAGTAGAACTCGTCCGGCATGTCCAAACCCTAAACCCAGCGGGCAACACTGTTCGTCAACCGCAGCAGACGTGCGGTCCCGTGTTGGTGAGCGACTCGAGGACGGGCACAGATGCGAGTCACGCTGAGAGTCACGCGAGCCCCGACGTGGGCCGGCCAGAGTGGCCTGAAGCGGCCACCACGACTCGCCGAACTGAGCGTGAATGTGGCTCCGGCGGTAAGATTCGAACTTACGACCAAGCGGTTAACAGCCGCCCGCTCTACCACTGAGCTACGCCGGAGCGAGGGCCGGCGGACCGTGACGGGCCGTCGACGCGGGGCGCCGTCGCGGCGCCGGTCGAGAGGATACCAGAGGCTCGGTCGGGAGCAACCCGGCCGATGTCGGGTCGGCGATCGCCCTACGGCGCCGCGACCGCCCCCTACGGCGCCATGATCTCCTTGACCGCCAGCGCGCCGCCGGCGTCGCCGATCGCGTCGATCGAGATGTTGTACGTCAGCCCGGAGGTCAGGCAGCCGAGCACGACCTTCCCCTCCCCCGGCGGCCCGTCCCCCTCGATCGCGGCCCGGAACGAGATCGTGCCGTCGCCGAGGAGGCCCTTCACGGTCGGGAACGCCCGGACGTGGACCCCGGCGACGTCGAGGCCGGCCAGCGCGTAGTCGACGGTCACGGTCGGGCAGTCGGCCGGGATCGGCGTGTCGAGCGGATCCGGGATCAGGCAGAACGTCGTCGACCCGAACGAGACCAGTGGGCACCCGCCGCCGGGCGGCGGCAGGGGCGGCACGAGCCCCCCGGTCCCGAGATGGAGATACGGCGCGATTCCCGAGCCCAGGCTCCAGCTCGGCTTCGTCGCCGTACCGAGCGTCAGGTCGAAGACCTTCACCCCGGCCGCGGTCGTGAACGTCCCGACCGGGCTGACGACCCCGCTCCCGGCGTCGCCCGCCACGACCTGGAAGTGGTACGTGGTCGCCGCCTCGACGTCGAGGGTCGCGACGAGGACGGTCTCGCCAAGGACCGACAGGGCGCCGATCGAGCTCGCGGTGTGGGCGCTGACCGGCGACCCGCTCTCCGGCCAGAACCGGACATCGGCCGTCAGGGGCTGGCTCAGCGTGAACCCGACGAGGGCCACGTTCGGCCGGTCCGAGTCGACGAACTTGACGGAGATCGCCGGGCCGACCGGTGGCGGGGCGAGGATGATGATGTCCGGCGGTGGCTGGAAGACGCCCTCCTGGCCGTCGGGACAGCTCGGCGGCGTCGGCTGGACGACGCACACGAGCAGCCACGGGACGAGGATGTGGTCGTCGACGGTGACGACCGGATCGAGCGGGTCGAGGACCGGGATGGCCGGACCGCCGTCGCCGGCCTCGGCCGGGCCGCTCGCAGACGGGGCTTCCGATCCCCCGGCCGACGGTGAGGCGCCCGGCGCGGGCGTCGGCCCGCCCGACGGGGTCGGGCCCTTGTTGCCCGACGGCGGGATCGGCAGCACGTCCGGGTCCGTGATCGCGGGTGGGACGCCGCCGGGCGGGAACACCCACGCGGCGGCGATCCGGCCGGCGACGGGTGCGCCCAGCCAGGACTCCGCGCCGGGCGCGGCAGGCCCGCCAGCGGCGACCTCACGCCCGTCGGCCAGGGCCGTCGTGAACGCCGTCCCGAAGCCGTCGACGATCGAGGCCGGCCACCAGTCGCCCTGGTAGCCCCACTGCGGCCGCCCGATCGGGTCGATGACGTAGTAGGCCGGCGGCGTCGCGCCGTCGCCCGGCCAGTAGGCATCGACGTAGATCGCGTGCGTCCCGGTGAAGTTCTTCTGGAGGCGGAGGGGTACCGGGATGTTCCCGTAGACGCCCTGGATGACCGCCCCGTAGCCCTTCGACAGGAGGTCCTTGAGCTGGGCGGGCTTGAGCATGCCGGTGTGGGGAGCGACGCCGTAGCCGGTCCACAGGGCCTGGCTGAGGTCGTCGAGGCCGGTCCCGCCCGACTGGTCGGACTGGAGGGTCCGGAGGGTCGAGCCGTCGGTCACGATCCCCCAGCCGAGCCGGGCGAGCATCGCACCCGAGGCGAGGGTGCAGTTCGCGTTGGAGAACGGGCCGCCGTCGAACTGGGTGATCGGGGCCACGCGCGGGAAGCCCGACGGATCGAGCGGGCTGACCGGCTTGTTGTCGAGCAGGTCGGCGGCGGCCAGCGACAGGTCGGTCGGCGGCAGGGTGCCGACCGGCGTCCCGGTCTGGCGGGTCAGGTCGAAGGCCGACGGTCCGCCGCCGGCGCCGGGGGTGTCGGGGGCGGCGTTGGCGGTGAACTCGGGCGCCTCGGTTGCGGCCGAGATCGGCGCGGGCTTGTTCAGCGCCGACACGCCGACGAAGGCGATCGCCCCGCCGATGAGCATCGAGGCG
Organism: Verrucomicrobiia bacterium; assembly: GCA_035607275.1. GTDB lineage: Bacteria > Chloroflexota > Limnocylindria > Limnocylindrales > CSP1-4 > CF-46. Next base: position 23,608 of record DATNBW010000237.1, read on the forward strand.
ACGAAGACGACGAGCTTGGGGACGAGGCCGGCGAGGGCGCTCATGTCAGCACTGATTCACGAAGAGGCGCGCCGTCGGGCTGTTCGCCGTCAAGTTGGCGCCGTTCTTTGCTGTCGCCTGGAGATTGGTACCGTTTGGGGCTGGTCCGACCTCTGTCGAGTTGAGCACGACCTCGTATGTGCCACTGCCGACCGAGGTCATCGTCTTTTGCTTCGGAACACCGGCGGAGTCGGTCCACTTGAGGACAACGGACTTGATCCCGGACTCGGCGTCACTGGCGTGGGCCGTGACTTTCGTGGAATGCGGGGCGGTGCTGCAGGCGCTCCCGATGTAGATGATCCCGGGTGACGGTGGCTCCAAGTCGACAAGCGGCGGGGTCGTGTCAGGCTTTGGCGTCGGGGTGGGCTTCGGCGTCGGCTTTGGCGTCGGCCGTGGCGTCGGCTGGGGAGTGGGAGACGGGGTCGGTGTGGGTTTCGGGGTCGGCTTCGGGGTCGCGGTCGGGACCGGCGTCGGTGGCGGCGACGGCGAGTTGTCCTGGATCGGCGTGTTCGTCTC
>DATNBW010000243.1:0-5146 GCA_035607275.1 Verrucomicrobiia bacterium
GGTAGAGCCGCGCGACCCAGACCTTGTGGGCACCGACGTCGGACACGACGATGTCCTCCGGACCGAGGGCCGCACGGAGATCGGCGATCGCCCGCTGCGGAGTGATCGGCAGGGCGTCCTCGCCAGGCCCCGCCGCGCCAGGCCCCGTCGCGCCCGAGCCGGCGCTCCCCGCGAGCTCCGCGAGCAGGGCGGTCCGGAGGTCCGAGTGGACGAGGGTCTCGCGGGTTGCGTGCCGCTCCCCGGCGTCGCGGCCACTGATTCCACGGGGCTGGACCGCGGCGAGGAGCCGGCGGAGCGAGCCCTCGATGTCGCCGATCAGCTCGACCTCCGGGCGGTACTGGGCGTCGACCTCGGCCGGCTGGGTGTCGACGTGGACGATCCGCTTCTGGCCATCGGGGTTCCAGCGGGCCGGCGCGTACTCGACGAGGTCGTACCCGACGCAGATCACGAGGTCCGCCCGATCGAACCCGGACAGGACGTGGTCGCGCGCCTGCAACCCGACGGCCATCAGCGACAGGTGCGACCGATCGTCCATCGCGCCCTTGCCCATGAACGTGGCCGCGACCGGGACGTGGAGGCCGCGGGCGAACGCCCGCAATTCCGGCGCGGCCCGCCGGCGGAGGACCCCGTTGCCGGCCAGGACGAGCGGGCGCTGGGAGGTCGCAATGAGATCGGCCGCGTGGGCGATCGCCTCGTCGGTCGGCTCGGGGAAGTAGGCCTTGCCCGGGACCAGGGGTCGGGTCGCGTCGTCGACCACGGTCGCCGCGACGTTCTCGGGCAGCTCGATGTGGGTCGGGCCGGGCTTCTCGAGGATCGCGACCCGGAAGGCCTTGCGCACGATCTCGGGGATCGCCTCGACCCGCTCGACCCGGGTGCTCCACTTCGTGACGGGCTCAATCATCCGGACGATGTCGACGACCTGGTGGGCCTCCTTGTGGAGCTTGTCGGAGCTCGCCTGGCCGGTGATCGCGACCATCGGCGCCCGGTCGAGAAAGGCGTCGGCAACGCCCGTGATCAGGTTCGTCGCCCCGGGCCCGAGGGTCGACATCGCGACCGACGCCCTGCCGGTCAGCCGGCCATAGACATCGGCCATGAACGCGGCGCCCTGCTCGTGGCGGGTCGTGATGTGGCGTGGCCCGATCCCGGCGCCCGCCGCGGCCCCGAGCGCGTCGAGCACGTCCATCGTCTCCTCGCCCGGCACCGAGAAGACGAACTCGCAGCCCTCGGCGGCGAGGCACTCGACGAGGAGCTGGGCGGCAGTCCGCTGGGTCACGCCCGCGAGGGTAGCAGCCGCGGACGCCGCGGCTTCGTCGGCCCGCCGATCCCGTACGGCCAAGCCAACTCTGCCCCGCCCGTGCTGCGAATAGCCGAATATTCGGGCGCCGCTCGACCGATCGAAATATTCGGCTATTCGCTCTGGCTGCGCGATGTGATCCGGCGCCCCGAGGCGCCGGCGCCGCCGCCGCGTCGCGCCGGCCGCGCGGCGCCGGCGCGCCATGACGCGGCCTACGCCTCGACCAGCGGCACCTCGACGATGTGCTCGGCCAGGAACCAGACCTGCATCTCGTGGCGGCGGAGGACGTCGCCCATCAGCAGGTCGTTCGTGCCCATGTCCTTCGATTCCTCGGTCTTGTCGAGGCCGTCGCGGACCTTCTCGATGATCGTCTCGTGGGCGTCGAGCAGGCGCGACAGGACGACCGGGACCTCCTCGGCGCCGTCGGGCGGGCGCGGGATCGTCGTCAGCTCGGCGGCGTGGCGCGGGTCCCCGACGCTGATCCCGCCGAGCATCTGGACCCGCTCGGCCAGCATGTCGACGAGCTCGAGCTGCTCCTCGGCGTGCTTGTCGAACAGGAGGTGCAGCTGGTAGAAGGTCGGTCCGGCGACGTTCCAGTGCGACTTCTTGTACATCGCGTACAGGACCGTCGTGTCCGACAGGATCTCGTTGAGGATCTGGCAGCTCTCGGTCCGGGCCTCGGCCGACAGGGCGATCGGCAGCTGGCGGAGCGTGCCGTAGCGCTGGAGCTCGGGCGCGGTCTGGCCGAGCCGCGGCTGGGCCGAGGTCCGCCCCTTCGAGCCGTTGCCGTTGGAAGCGCCGTTGCTGGTCGAGCGGCGGGTGGTCGTGGCCATGGTTCCTCCTCGCGACGCGACGAGCGGCGGTGACTGACGGGCTCGTGGCGATCGGCGTGTCCGCTCAGCGTGCGTCCGGATCGGCAACATCGGCGCCGCTGCCGACCCGGTCGTGCTTGCAGGGGCATGGCGATCGCCCGCCGCCGCCGCGTTGCGGCGCGACTGCCGGCGCCCTTCAGCCGGAGACGGCGCCCGTGCCGTGGAGGTGGATGTCGTGGACCGCCACCCGGAAGGTGGTGTACCGGCTCGAGATCGACGGCCACAGTGGCGCGTCGAGGGCCGTCCCCTCGGGCGCGGCCGACCAGGTGGTCACGAACGCGATCTCGACGGCGTCGCCGAGGACCCGCCGGCCGACGTAAGCCTCGACCGCCTCGATCGGGAGGGCGACCAGGTTGCGGCGGAGCTCCTGCTGGATGTCGGCGTCGAGCCCGCGGGCCACGGTCCCGGCCGTCAGCCGAAGCAGGGTCGCCGCGCCGGGCTCGCGTCGGGCGCCACCCTCGTCGATCTCGTAGTAGTCGACCGCGGTCAGGGTCTCGCCGTGGCTCCGCCCGTCGAGGGTCCGGACCGCCGTCAGGTCGCCGCCGTAGGCAGCGAGCGCGGCCTCGACCGACGTCCAGGTCGTCATCGCGGCGAGCTCGTGATCGCCATCCTGCCCGGGCCGGGCGGCGACGAGGAATCGATCGAGCCCCGGCGTCACCTCGGCCGTCGGGACATAGTCACGCCGGTAGGCCTCGATGACGGACACGAGCTGTCCCGGCGGAATCCGTCCGCTGACGACACGCAGGATCAACGGTTCCCCTCACGATCGGGCGTCCGCCGCGGCCTCGGCCGGCGACGTTCGCCTGTTGCGTCCCGTGAACGCCCCGATCCCGGCATCCACATTCCCTCTGGCCGCCGACCGCCGCTGCGATGACCCCGCGTCGCGCGGCCGGAGACGACTGGCCCGCCCGGAGGGATTCGAACCCCCGACCTACTGATCCGAAGTCAGTCGCTCTGATCCACTGAGCTACGGGCGGACAGGGCCGGATGATACCGCGCTCTCTCCGGACTGGACCACGACGAAGGAATCCGGGGCGGCCGTCGTCAGCGGGCGGAGCGACTCGGAGTCACGAGCCCGGACTCGTAGGCGAACACGACGAGCTGCGCCCGGTCGCGCGCCTCGAGCTTGCCCATGACCCGGCTGACGTGCGTCTTGGCCGTCGCCTTGCTGATCGTCAGCCGGTCCGCGATCTCGTCGTTGGACATCGCGGACCCGACGAGGACCAGGATCTCGCGCTCTCGCGGGGTGAGCTCGTCGAGGCCGACGACGACAGCACGGTCCGGCGCGCGCGAGACGACGTCGGCGATGAGCCGCCGCGTGACGCTCGGCGCGAGGAGCGCTTCGCCGTTGGCGACGACGCGGACCGCGCGGAGCAGCTCGGTCGGGGACGTGTCCTTCACCAGGAATCCGCTCGCGCCCGCCCGGAGCCCATCGAAGACGTATTCGTCGGTCTCGTAGGTCGTCAGGATCACGATGCGCACGTCGTGCAGGCGGCGGTCCGCGGCGATGCGCCGCGTGGCCTCGATCCCGTCGAGCTGCGGCATCCGGACGTCCATCAGCACGACGTCCGGGACGTGCGTCATGGCGAGGCTCACGGCCGTGGCGCCGTCGGCGGCCTCGGCGACGACCTCAATGTCGTCCTCGGCGTCGAGGAGGGCCCGAAACCCGGCGCGGACCAGCTCCTGGTCGTCGGCGATCAGGACCCGGATCATGCGGTCCCGTCGAGAGGCAGTCGGGCCCGCACGCGGAACCCGCCGGTCGTCAGCGGACCGGCCTCGAGCTCGCCGCCGAGGGCGGCGGCCCGCTCGCGCATTCCGAGGAGCCCGTTGCCGCCGCCGGCTCCCGCGTCCAGGTCGTGGACCCCGCGTCCGTCGTCCTCGACCTGGACGACGATCTCGGCCCGGAGGTAGGCGATCGCAATCCTGGCGGTCGCGGCGCGCGCGTGGCGGATCACGTTCGTCAGCGACTCCTGGATGATTCGATAGGCAGCCAGGTCGACGCCGGTCGGGAGATCGCGCTGCCGGCCGGTGACGTCCAGCCGAATCTCGACGCCGGCAGCCATCGCGCTGGCCATGACGCCCTCGAGCTGGGCCAGGCCGGGCGCTGGCGAGCGCGGCTCGGGCCCGTCGACCTGGCGAAGCAGGCCGAGCGTGGCCCGCAGCTCCTGGAGCGCTTCCTTGCTGGCCTGGTTCACCGCGACCAGGGCGCGCCGAGCCTGGTCCGGATCCCGGTCCAGCAGGTGGGCCCCGACGCCGGACTGGACGCTGATCATCGAGATTCGATGGGCGAGGACGTCGTGGAGCTCGCGCGCGATGCGGATGCGCTCCTCGCTCGCCCGTCTGCGTGCCTCGTCCTCGCGGGTCCGTTCCGCCTCGAGGGCACGCTGCTCGACCTCCTCGAGATACGCCCGGCGGCTTCGGGTCGTCTCGCCGAGGATCAGGCTCGCGACCAGCCAGCCGGCGAACCACAGGGCGGTCACGAGGTCGATCACGTGTCCTCGGCCGAGCACCACGCCGATCCCGAGGAATCCGCCGACGACGGCAACGATCGCGCCGATCCCCGTACGCACGTGGCCGGCATCGGCAACCGCGTACAGCGCGACGCCGACGGCGATCGTGCACAGCCCGCCGGGGAAGTTCAGGAGGTCGTAGGCGAAGGCCGGGATCATCGTGCCGGCAAGGGCCGCGACGGGATGGGTCCGACGGACGAGGAGCGCGGCCGCGCCGACGATCAGCACGCCGTAGCCCGCGGGTCCGAGCTGCCGCGCGTCAGCGAGCAACGCGGAGCCCACCGCGAACCCGGCCGCGACCAGGACGGGCAGTCCGGCTTCGGCGATCGACGGAAGGGAGATGCGCTTCATACGTGGGATTCCATCCGGTGACGACGGTATCGATTGAGGAACGCTCGGTCGTCGGTCCACGGATGTATTCGCGTGTACGTCGTTGGGCGCAGAGCCGCTCGGGCTGGCCCGCCCCGGGG
>DATNBW010000251.1:0-29893 GCA_035607275.1 Verrucomicrobiia bacterium
GTGGACGAGAGCGTGGTCGGCGCGACCATCGACAGGATCGGCGTCAGGGCGCTGTAACCGACCGTGACGGTCACCCGGACGTATTTGCCGCTGTCGCAGGCGCCACCCGGGGAGGTGTCGGTCACCGTGGCGTCGCTGACCTCCGTGCACGTGAACGAGATCGTGCTGCTCGGCGAGCCGAGACCCGGGATCAGGCGCTTCTGGGTCGCGATCGCCGCCGCCGTCTCCGTGCTGTTGCCGAGGGTGCACGGCGAGACCCTGCAGGGATGAACGGCGGTGACCCGCGCGATCTCGCGCGCGGCCTGGGTGACGCCGTTGCTCATGTAGATCCCGCGACCCAGGTCGATGATCCCCATGAGGATCACGAGGAACGGGATGAGGGCGAGCGAGAACTCGACGAGGGCCTGGCCGCGGCGGGTGTGACGGCCGCGAGCTCGCGCACGGTCCGTGGGGCGACGAAGGACGGTCATCACTTCACCTGGATCTGGATGCCGCCGAAGGTCGTCGAACCCGCGCCGTTCGTGACCTGGAGGCTGATCGTGTAGTACCCGGACTTGTCGGGGTTCGCCACGTTGTAGGTGTGCGGACCGGGCACCTTGCCCAGCGACGTCGTGCCGTCACCCCACGTCCAGAACCAGCTCGTGATCCCGCAGGCCTGGGTCGTCGAGGTGTCGGTCACGGTCACGGTCTGCGGGGGCTGGTGCGAGTTCGATCCGGAGACGACGACCGTGAAGCCGGCGCTCGGCAGGATGCAGGTGTTGATGGTCGCGGTGGGGGTCGCGGTCGGCGCCGGCGTCGGCGTCGGCGTGGCGCCGACCGCGGTGGCGGTCGGGGTCGGGGTGGCGGTCGGAGTCGCCGTACCGGTCGGAGCCGGAGTGTTCTGTCCGCTGATCGGGAGGGTCTCGAGATTCGAGGTCGCGGACCCGGAGAACGTGACGTTCTGGTTGCCGCCGAAGAAGACCGCCATGAGCGGGGTCAGCAGGCGGAAATGACCCGTGACGTTGACGGTGACGGTGTTGCCGATCCCGGTCGCACAGCTGATCGGGCTGCACACGACCGACACGTCGGACGACGCGATCGTGACCCCGCCGCTCGACTCGAGCTTGATCCGGCAGTAGATGACATTGGTCTTCCCGTCCACCGGGCAGGGCTGCGTCGAGTTGAAGTCGGCCGGCGTCTTGACCGCCTGGAACACGCCTTCGCGGGCTGCGTTGGCGACCGAGATCTGCGCCGCCGCGATGCGTCCGAGATCGAGGACGGCCGCGAAGAAGAGCATGAAAACCGGCAGGATGAGCGCAAGCTCGACGAGGCTCTGGCCGCGCGTCCGCGTTTCGATGTGGCGACGGAGCGCAACTCCGGGGTGGCGCATGGACGAGAGCATTCGGGACCCCGATGCAGGGATTGGTCACCGAAGAGTCGGTGGAGTGCCTTGCACGATCCCTTGAATCGGTGCGCAAATGCATAGCCCGACGGGGCTTTCGAAGCCCGGCGATGGTCCTGCCCGAGCCCCGTCACGACGGCGCAGCCCTGCGCGCCCGGCCCGAACCTGCGGTCAAATGGAACGCCGCGCCCCCGAACCGGGGCGCGGCGTGGTGAGTCGAGAGGTGCCTGCGAGAGACTATGGGCTACAGGGCGTTGCCGGTGAGGTACAGGCAGCGTCGAGGCGCAGGACACCAGGTCCCTGGGAACCGGCGCCCTCCTGGTTGAGGGTGGTTGATCCCGAGTAGGTGAGGGTCCAGGAAATGATCTGCCCAACCGTCCCGTTGCCATCCGAGCTTCCCGAGATGGCGACATTGTCGGTCGGCATGTACTGCACGCCCTCGATGTCGAGTTGTCCTCCACCGGCGATGTTGATCGTCTGATTCTGGTTGTCCATGCACCCAGCGGGCTCGACGAACGGGACACTGGTCGGCACGACGCACTCCGAGGCACCGCCGACCCCAACCGTATCCCTTCGAACCAGCATCGACATCAGGATCGGTGGAGTTGGCGAAGCAGGGCCGCTGGTCTGAACTGGCTGCCCGATCCAATCGATCGCGGCTGTTGCCGCGAGGCCAGGGGTACCTCGCGGGAACTTGGTGCCTGCGTTCAGGGCAAGGGTGTCTGCCGCGTTGCCCTTGAAAATGCAGGAGGGGCAATTCCCTGAGCCTGCCTCGTTGAACATCAACGCGACGCCAGGCTGACCACCCTCATAGCCGCCGATCAATCGGCTCCCGTTGCCTCCGACGTCAAGGCCGCTTTGGAGGTAATAGGCACCCGGCATGAGCAGTCCGACGTCGCCTGTTCCAATGGTGATCTTCGCGCTCTTCGCGCCCGAACCGGACAGGTAGATGCCGGGCTTGAAGCAGTAGATGTGGTCGCGCGTGTATGAGGTGATGAACGTGTAACGAGTTGGATCCACCTTGGCCAACTCCGCCTCGCATGAGGAGCCCACCTCGTCGGCTCGTTCTACGCCGGGGATGGTCGCGTACTGGGACGTCCGGGCGTCGTCGTACGTCGGGGCACCCGTCATATCCGGATACCGATAGTTTGGATCCGGGATCAGGGTCGGGATTCTCTGGACGATCTGTGCCGGCGGGAACGGCGGACTGGTGTACCACTTCGGCGCGTTGTACGGATCGAAGTAATACATCCCGTACCCGGAGTCGATGTTCATGACCGCGCCAAGACCCGAGTAATCCATGTTCGAGTTGCTGCCCACATCGCCTGAGCGAACATTGACCACGGTGCCGTTCGAGTTCAGAACGATGTCGTTCACGTTGAAGGTGGAGCCCGAGGATTTGGGTGGACGAAGGGTCACCACCGCATATGACCGTGCGAATCCGAGACCGGCCACGGAGATGACCGCAACATTCCAGCTTGACTGACCGAGCACGCGCGCAAAGGTCAGTCCATAGGTTGCATTGCGAAGGCCGACCTGAACGGAACGCGCCGGGTCACAGCTCTGGCAGACGATCGGCGACAGCTGACCTGCGTAAGCGCCCGCCTTGATCGACACGTGGAATCCGGTGCCCGTCAGCACGCAACTGTCGGGGATGTCGATGTCGAAATTCGAGCAGCCGGCCGGCAGGGCGCCGGTGTACCCGAGCTGCGACGTGACGCTATTCATGGCGTGGATGCGCGCCGCCCTGCGCGTGGGGTCGTTGACGTTCCTCGACGCAGGAATCTGGAGGTCCTGGGCGCCCGCGAGGGACGCACCGTCGGCGATGGCTCGATACGCTCGGCGGGCCGAATAGGCACCGCTGACATCCACGGCGAGGGCTCCAAAAGCCATCAGGACGACGAGGAACAGGGCGAACAGGGGAAGGACCTGTCCGCGCACCCGGCGCATGTCCTTCACGGGGCCGGCTCCATCCGGAACTGCGCCGACGTCGTCAGGTTGCCGTTTCCGGGGATGAACGGAAAGAACACCGGTACCTGATGGTGGAGAGTGATCGTCACGAAGTAGGCCGTCTGATTGTTCACTGGTGGACACGGCCCCGTGCCGGTCCAGATCGCTTCCACGTTCGACGCGTCCCAGGCACTGCTGTTGCCAATCAGGGAGCTCTGTGAAGCGATGGACTTGGCTGTCCCCAGCACGTCGGTGGCCGCGGTCGAGCAGGCGGTCGTTTGAGTCGCGGCCCAGCGTCCGGTGTCGCGGGCGACCTGAGTCAGGGTGTTCTGGCCCCAGAAGATGATCCCGAACTGGATGATCCCACCGACGATCACCATCAGGACCGGGAACACGATCGCGAACTCAGCCAGGCTCTGGCCGCGCGAACGACGACGACGAGTGAGACGCATGGAACCCCCGGCAGGCGGTACGAAAGTCCTGTGGATGCTGCCCGATCCACCTTGCACGCCACCTTTCGGCCGGTGCGCGGCGGCATCATCGCGGGACCATCGGCTGGGCGTTCGCCCTGAACGGGCCATTGAGAATCGAGCGCCGACATTCCACATTTCGGCCATGAAGCGAATCGCCGCCGCCACCGCTTGGTTCTTCGCCGGATGGTTCGCCGGCTCCTTCATCGCATTCGCCGCCGATCTGCCGGGCGTGCTCGGGCCGATCGTGGCGATCGTCTCCGCCGCCATCGTGGCCCGGGACCCGCTCGGCTGGTTCTCGACTCGGTCGCCCATGGTGACCAGCCGGCTGATGGCCATCCGACCACCCGCCCAGAACCCCGCCTGACCCTGACCGAGGCGCACTCGGCACACACCGCCGGGGATGACATGAATGAAGGGCCGGCACCCGCGAGGGTGGCGGCCCTTCTGTTGCGGCCCGTGGGACGCGCAGCGCGACCGGCGGTCAGGCCTCTTCGGGCGGCTCACCCGGCAGGAAGACGCTGAACGACGCCCCGCGACCGGCGACCTGGGGCTCCAACACCAGGTCGCCGTCCATCGCCCGGCAGAGCTCGCGCGAGACGTACAGGCCCAGCCCGCTGCCGTCGTCGGCGGTCCGCTCGGCGCCGCGCTCGAACCGCCGGAACAGCCGCGATCGATCGATCTCCGCCACGCCCGGGCCGAGATCCGAGATCGTCAGGCGGAGCCGGCCCTGGTCGGGGACAGGCGCGATCTCGACGACGATCGGTGATCGCTCGCCGTACTTCAGGGCGTTGTCGAGGAGCGCCCACAGCACCTGGTCGAGCTGGTCGACGTCGGCGACCGCCAGCCAGCCGGCCGACCGGTCGTCGACCTTGAAGGCGACACCCTCGGCGGCCAGCGCCTCCCATGCCCGGCGAATCGGGTGGGCGAGCGCGACGACCTCGCCGCGGGGCTTGAGGGCGCCCGACTCGAGCCGGGTCACGGTCAGGAGCTGGCGGACCATCCGCGACAGGCGATCGGTCTGCTCGGCGATGATCCCGAGGCGTCGATCCGGGCGGTCGCGGACGAGCTGGTCGGCGTAGGCGCGGATGCTCGTGAGCGGCGTCTGCAGGTTGTGGCTGACCCCGCGAAGGAAGTCGTCCTTGGCGGCGTCGAGCTCGAGCAACTGGCTGTTCTGGGCCTCGACCTGGGCAAACAGCTGCGCGTTCCGGATCGCGACCGCGACCTCGCTCGCGAACAGCTCGAGGAGGTCCTGGTCGGCCCGCTCCCACAGACGGGTCGCCGGCAGGTGCCCGACGAGGACGCCGATCTCCTCGCCGCCGGGCGCGTCGCCGCCGAGATGGAGGACGGCCCGGATGGGCAGCGATTCGCCCGGGATCCGCTCCTCGATGGCAATCTCGCGCGGGTCGACCATCAGGACGTACGCGTCGATCATCCCGAACGCGGTCTGGGCGTCTCGAGCGGCCCGCCCGGCGATGAAGTCGGGGCTGTCGCGCGGCGAGCCGCTTTCGATCGCCTGGAGGATCTTGCCAAGCTCGCGGTTGCGGCGCTCGAGGTCGGCGGCGAGCCGGTTGTGGCTCTCGGCGAGCCGCGCCAGCTCGTCCTCGCCCGGGACGATGATCGGCGTCGACAGGTCGCCGGCCGACGCCCGCTCGACGGCCGCGGCGATCGCCCGGAGCGGGGCCGTCAGGTCGGCCGCCAGGAGGTAGGCCAGGAGGATCGCGACGATCGCCGCGACGACGAGCACGAACAGCAGGAGCCGCCCGAGCGTCGCCGACTGGGCCGGCGAGTCGAGGGCGAGGAGGATCGCCCCGAACCCCGCCAGCGGGATCAGCGACGCGGCGACGAGGCCGATCGTGAGCCGCGTCCGGAACGAGAAGTTGAGTCCGAAGCCGGCGCCGAGCCCGGTCCGGCCGTCGTCGGCCTGGTCCGCCAGATCGGCGGCCCGCTCGGCGGCACGCTCGGCCGTGAGTTCGGCGGCCCGCTCGGCGGTGAGCTCGGCCGTGAGTTCGGCGGCCCGCTCGGCCGACTGCCGGTCAGCCATCGGTGCCATCCGGCAGCTCGGCCGCGCCAGCGCTGCCGGCCTCGCCCGTGACGAGCCGGTAGCCCACCCCGCGGACGGTCTGGAGATGGACCGGTCGGTTCGGGTCGACCTCGACCTTCTGGCGGAGGCGGCGCATCGTGACCCAGACGTACGACGGGTCGGCATCCTCCGTCTCGGCCCAGCCGCGGGCCAGGAGCGTTTCGGTCGTGACGGTCTGGCCGAGGTTGGCCGCGAGCGCGTAGAGCAGGCGCGACTCGGTCGGCGTCAGCTGGACGGCATTGCCGGCGACTGTCGCCTCGCGCCGATGGAGGTCGAGCGTCAGGTTCGCGCCGAGGACGAGGCTCTGGCGCGGGACCTTGTCGCCCAGGCGGCGCAGAATCCGGTTGATGCGCGCCCGCAGCTCCGGATAGTGGTAGGGCTTGGTGACGTAATCCTCGGCGACCTCCTCGAGAAGGTCGGCCTTCGAGTCGCCGGCGTCGATCGCCGAGAGGACGATGATCGGGAGGTCGGCCCGCCCCTTGATCTCGCGGGCCAGGGTCAGGCCGTCCATCCGCGGCATCATCATGTCGATGATCAGGAGGTTCGGCCAGCCGCTCTTGAGTCGGCGGAGCGCCTCGTCGCCGTCCCGGGCGGTCTGGATCTCGTAGCCGTCGGCGCGGAGCTGGTCGGCGAGGAGGACCAGCAGGTTCGGGTCGTCGTCGACGATCAGGATTCGCGGCGCCGTCTCGTGCCCACCCGGGCGTCCGCTCAGCATCGCCGGCTCAGCATGGCCGGAGCATAGCCGACGGCCGGAGCCCGCTACGGCGCCCGCTCCAGGCGGCGGGCCGTCTGCCGCGGGACGGGTCGGCCAATCGATCCCGCTGGTGCATCACTGCTCGACGAATGAGCGCGCCCGGGCCCGCTGGAAGCCGCCCGCGCGTTCTCCCCGTCAACTGGGCGACGTTCACTCATTCGAATCCGACATCTGAAGCGGATCAGACTCGCTACGGATGCGCGAAGGGGCAGCCGGGTGCGGCGAGATAAGCGCCCGGTGAGGGGCTTCTTGTAAAAGTCCGCGATGAGCAGACCAGCAAGACGGCTGCAGCTGCTCGACGTCGTCGGTCAGACCGTTCGGGCCGCGCGGCTCGACGCCGCCTGGAGCCAGCGAGAGCTGAGCCGCCGGTCGGGCATCTCCCAGGCGCAAATCTGCAGGATCGAACGGGGCCGTTGCCGGGATCTCCAGGTGAGCGTTCTCGATCGACTGTTCGTTGCGCTCGGAGTTCGGTACTGGCTGGGATTGGAAGCACCCCGTTTGACTCGACACGCATCGGACCTCGTTCACGCGAGGTGCTCCGTGTACGCGGGACGTCGTCTGATGGCGAGTGGCTGGCTCGTCGAGCGCGAGGTGGAGATCGGCCATGATCGATCGCGGGGCTGGATCGATATCCTGGCCTTCCATCCTGGGTCCGGGATCCTTCTCGTGATCGAGGTGAAGACGGAGATCCACGACATCGGCGAGATCGAACGGACGATGAACTGGTACCAGCGCGAGGCGACCAGAGCGGCGCGCCGTTTCGGTTGGCAGGCGACGTCGGTTTCGTCGGCGTTGCTCATCCTGGATTCTCGGGCCAATGATGAACGGATCCTCTCGTCGAGGTCCGTGTTCGCCACGGCATTCCCAGGCCGGGCGCCCGCCCTTCGGGCGCTGGTCGACGGCACGGCACCCCAGACCGACGTGCGCCACCTGGCGATGATCGATCCGCGATCTCGGCGCTCGGGATGGCTGCGGGCCACGCGATCCGACGGACGTCGCTCTCCTGCGTCGTTCGCCGATTACGTGGATGCCGCGAGGCTGCTGGACGCCCGACGGGTGGGTCGCCGCTCGCGTTGATTCGCCACGGACATCGATCCGAAATCGACGAGCGTCCCCCAGATCGCCCAGAAGGGGAAGTCTGCCGCGTCGGAAGTTTGCGCACGCTCACGCGTGTCGAAGTGATGCGTCGCGTGGATCGGCTGACTCGGCAGGCCTGCTACGGCGCCTTCGGGTCGACCATCCGGCAGCGGCCGCGGATCGGGCAGAGATCGTGCTTCGGGTTGCGCGCCTGGCAGAGCTCGCGGCCATGGTGAATGAGCAGGACGTGCGTCTCGTACGTGCGCTCGGGAGCACTGGCCAGCATCGTGTTGAACATGTCGGTGGCGAGGTCCGGGTGGGCCTTGGGTGGCACCAGCCCGATCCGCTTCGCCACCCGCTCGACGTGCCGGTCGACCGGCATCAGCGGCTGGTTGAAGCAGAAGAGGAGCAGCACCGAGGCGGTCTTCTTGCCGATCCCGGGGATCGTCGTCAGCCAGTCGCGGGCGGCGATCGGGCTCAGATCGCCGAGGAACTCGAGGGAGTGGTCCCCGCGCTCCTCGCGGATCCGGCGAAGCGTCGCCTGGAGCCGGGGCGCCTTGGTCGGCGCGAGGCCGCCCGGCCGGATGACGTCGATCAGCTCCGGGAGGGGCGCGTCCTCGACGGCGGTCCAGTCCGGCGGCGCCCCCGGCGGCAGGCCCGCGCCGCCCCAGCCGGCGCCCGGCTCGTGGATCTCCTCGGCGCGACCCGACGGGTAGGCGGCGCGCAGGGCGACGAACGCCTTCTCGGCGTTGATGTCGGCGCTGTTCTGGGTGAGGATCGTCAGGATCAGCTCCGACGTCGGGTCCAGCCGGCGTCGCCAGACCTGTGGGCCGTACAGGTCGCCGAGCGCGTCGAGCGTGTCCTCGAGCAGGCGCGGCCGGTAGCGGGCGATCCGCCGGGCCCAGGCGATCGCCGGATCCGGCTTGGCGCGCTTCTTCCGCTTGGGCTTGGCCGCACGTCGGGTCGTCGCGGCCCCGGTGGCCGCGCTCCCGGTCGTTGCCGTTCCGCTCGTGCGTCGGGTCGGGCTCACGAGCCCGATGATGCGCCAACCGCGCGACCGAGGTCGATCAGTCGCGCCAGGCGTTCGCCGCAGCGCTCGAGGGGCTCGGCGCCGGCAGCCATCGCATCCTCGACCGATTGGGGGCGCTCGACGACCGGGACGGCGACCGCGCCGAGCGGCCGCAGCGCCTCGATCCCGGCGGCCTCGACGCCGCCACCGACCGCGATGCAGGCGACCCCGGCCTCGGCCGCCCGTCGGGCGACCCCGAGGGCCGTCTTGCCGAACGCCGTCTGGGCGTCGATCCGGCCCTCGCCCGTGATCACGAGCCCGGCTCGGGCGAGCTTGCCGTCGAAGTCGGCCGCCGCCATGACGACGTCAATTCCCGGGACCAGCTCGAGCGACGCCAGACGATCGCGAAGGCAGAGCAGGCCGAACCCGGTTCCGCCCGCCGCGCCGGCGCCCGGCGTGTCGCGCTCTCGCCGCCCGGCCGCCGCCTCCAGCGCGTCGGCGTAGCGATCGAGCCGTCGATCGAGCTCGGCCACGTCCTCGGGCGTCGCACCCTTCTGCGGTCCGTACGTCGCCGCGGCGCCGCGCGCCCCGAGCAGTGGATTCGAGACGTCGCAGGCGATCCGGAGGCGGGTGTCCGCGAGCCGCGGATCGAGCCCGGTCAGGTCGACCGCGACCGGGTCGTCCGCCGCATCGGAGATCAGCGCCCCGAGTGCCCGGAGGATCCCGGCCCCACCGTCGTTCGTCGCGCTGCCGCCGATTCCGAGCGTGATGTCGCGGACGCCGGCGTCGAGGGCCGCGAGGAGGAGCTCGCCCGTGCCGCGCGTCGTCGCCCCGATCGGATCGAACTCGGTCGTGGCCAATCGCGAGAGGCCGGACGCCGCCGCCAGCTCGACGATCGCCCGCGTCCCGTCGCTCGACTCGAGCCAGCGCGCCGGGATCGCCCGGCCGATCGGGTCGGTCGCGTCGTCGACCCGCCAGACCCAGCCGCCGGCCGCCTCGACCGCGACGGTCGTTCCCTCGCCGCCGTCCGCGAGCGGCGCGAGCAGGACCTGGTCGCGCGGCCGCGCCCGTGTCCAGCCGGCGGCCAGGGCCCGCGCGACCTCGACCGAGGTCAGGGATCCCTTGAACGAGTCGGGCGCGATCAGGACGGTGATCGGCGAGGGATCGACGGTCACCGCCGGACGGGTTCGAGATCGTCCGACAGCACCGCGGCCGCGACATGGGCCGCCGCGCCGTTCGAGCCGTCCGTGCCGCGCCGGCGCTCCAGGTATTCCGGGATCCGGATCATCGGCGGCCGCTCCTGGTCGGCGAGCTCGATGACCTCGAGCGAGAGCCGGCCGCGGCCGGACCGGGGCAGCTTCATCGTCGACCCCATCTCGGCGAACAGGCGCGCCTTGCGCCGTTCCTCGAGCCGTTTCATCACGGCCTGGAGGATGACGAACGACATCCGCGACAGGCCTTCGAGCTCCTGGTTGCGGTGGACCCGGCGCTCGAGATCGACCTGGCCGAGGCCCTCGATCCCGACCCGCTCGGCCGCGTCGATGAGGTGCCCGATCTCGACCGCGTAGCCGGTGAAGAACGGGATCGATTCGAGGAGCGCCCGGCGCCCGGCGTACTCGCCCGACAGCGGCTGGATCATCCCCGACAGCTCGGGGTAGAAGAGGTTGATGAGCGGCCGCGCGACGAGCTCGGTCACCCGGCCGCCGCCGCCCTCCTTGAGCACCCCGCCCTCGACGATCGGGCGTTGGTAGTAGCCCTTGACGTACTGCAGGCGCGGCTCGTGGAGGAGCGGGCCGAGCGTCCCGTAGACCATTCGCGGATGCCAGTTCCGGACGTCCGTGTCGGCCCAGACGATGATGTCGCCGGTGGTCTCGTAGACCGACTTCCAGAGCGCCTCGCCCTTGCCGGTGAACGAGCCGTAGCGGCTCAGGATGTCGGGGTGCTGGACGACGTGGGCGCCCTCGGCCTCGGCGATCTCGCGCGTCCGGTCGGTCGATGCCGAGTCGATGACGAGGATCTCGTCGATGAGCGGGACGCGGCCCATCATCTCGCGCATGGCCCGGCGGACGATCGGCCCGATCGTCTCCTCCTCGTTGAGGGTCGGCAGGACGAGCGACACGGTGACGCCCTGCTTCTCCTTGAGCTGGACGAGGCGCCGGAGGTCGGCGAACTCGGCGTGGTGGAAGTTCGACTCGCCGAACCAGCGCTCGACCCGGACGGGCACGGCGCGGGCCTCCTCGGCGGCGCGGTCGGCCGCGGCGAGCGTCTCGGCCCGCGACGCGAGCTGCTCGAACGTGGCCCGGCCGATCACCTCGCGGGTCTTGACGACGACGACGCTCGGCCGGGCGCGCGTCGCGATCGCCTCGGGCAGGGCCCCGAAGAGATAGGTCTCGCCGTCGGTGCCGGACGGCTGGGCCGACGCGCCCATCACGACGAGATCGGCCCGCTCGGCCTCCTTGAGGATCGCGTTCCGGACATTCGTCGCCTCGCGGACGATCCCCTCGCCGCGGCCGCGGAGATGTTGCCTGACGAACTGGGCGAGAGCGTGCTCGGCCTGGGCGCGGACGGCGAGGGTGATGCCGGGCGGAACGAAGTGGAGGACGCTGACCAGCGCGTCGGTCCGCCGGGCGATCGCGTCCGCATACCGGACGGCGAGCTCGGCGTGCGGGCCGCCCCGGACCGGCACGACGATCCGCCGGATGTCCTTGCTGCCGCGCTGCTTGACGACGGCGATGTCGGCCGGCGCATCGCGCACGACCTCGTCGATCGTCGGTGAGATGACCGAGCCGCCTTCTCGACCGGCAGGCGCCTTGCCACCCCAGCCGAAGATGATCAGGTCGGCCTCCTGCTCGGCGCAGGCTTCGATGATCCCCTCGGCGGCGTGACGCCCGATCCGGACGATCGGATGGATCGTCGTCCCGCTCGGGGCGAAGTCGAGCACGCGCTGGAGAAGGCGGCGGGCATGACGGGCGCGGGTGGCGCCCTCGCTCAGGGGCATGCCCTCGGGAACCTCGACGATACCGAGGGCGGTCAGCTCGCCGGCCCGCGGGTCGAGGAGCGCGGCGCCGAGCCGGATGAGCTCCTCCGCGGTGGCCGGATTCGCAACGGGGATGAGGATCCGGGCCGGCAGCGGGCCCCGGGCCGCGGCGTTCATCGCGTCGATCCGGCGGGCGAGGCCGCGGCAACGGCGCCGGCGACCGTGGCGCCCTGGCCATCGGTTGCCACCGATGCGATCCAGCGCTCGACGAGATACGGCTTCAGGAGCTCGAACTGGCGCGCCTGCCGCTCGACCCGGTCCTCCGCCTCCTCGGTCGTCTGGTTGCGGTTCTCGATCACGAAGCTGCCGACCCTTCCGAAGTAGACCGGAACGAGGGCCGCGACGAGGTTCTCGATCGGCGGGTCTTCGGAGCGGGCACAGATCACGAGGTCGTAGATGAGGCGGGCCCAGAGGTCGTCGGGGAAGTGGAAGGCCGCGAGGGCATCGGCCATCTCGAGCGTCGTGGCGGTGGTCGACGAGCCGTCGCCGGCGATCCCGAGCCGCGCCCGGGCCGCATCGACGAGCTTGCCGGCCTCTCGGGCGAGGACGAGGACCGTGTCGAGGTTCTGCGGCGCGAACATCCGGCGCCAGGTGTCGGCGAGGGTCAGCGAACCGCCGTGGAACTCGGTCAGGAGGCGGAGGGTGTTCACCTCGAGCGGAGGCGGGTCGATGATCCGCTCGAAGCCGTAGGCCGGGATGTCGTGGCTGCCCTGGATCGCCAGCCAGTTGTCCGGGTGGGTGGACGCGAGGCGGAGGATCGTCCCGACGACCTGGCGGAACATCGGGCCGAGATCGGAGCCCGGGTCCTTCGGGTCGTGGACCTTCGCCCCGAGCCGGGCCTGGCAGACCGCGAATCCGCCGGTCAGCGCGGAGGTCGTCATCCAGATGTCGATCCCGAACTTGCTGATGTCGTCGGACCAGTCGTCGAGGGCGAGATAGTGCCTGACGAGATCGCCGCTGACGCCGAAGTCGCCACCGATCGGCTGGCGGATCCGATTGCCGTAGAGCGCCCGGGTCAGCGGATACGTGACGGTGTTCGTGATCGTGCCGTCGTACTTGTAGCGGGCATACAGGGGTGCCACGTAGTCGTAGCCGCCCTTGATGATCGGGCCGGCGAGGAGCTCGATCCACTCGGGGATGATCGAGCGCAGGTCACTGTCGACGACGACGAGCGCCTGGACCTCGAGCGCCGCGGCGATCTCGAAGATCGTGCGGAGCGCGGCGCCCTTGCCGCCGACGCCGTTGATCTCCGGGTAGGTCAGGCTGACCCGGGTCAGCTTGTTCGTCGGCCGGACGAGCAGGATCTGCTCGATGTAATCGGGCGGTTCGGTGTCGATCACGACCCGGGCGGTGCCGTCGGGCGAGCCGGCATCACTGTTGATCAGGACCGGCCGGAGATCGGGGAAATACTGGACGAGCCCGGCCTGGGCGGCGCGCACGACGTAGCCGATCGTGGCCGCGTTCTTGAAGCTCGGGATGCCGACCATGATGTCCGCGTGGCCCAGCCGGGCGATCTCGTCGCGGATGGCCGGCGTCAATCCTTGGGCAGGCACACAGGGACCGTACCACTGATCGGCGACTGTCGCGCCTGAGCACGCCATCGCGGCGTTGCGCCCTGCGCTCCTCGCTCACGGGCGTCCGAGCCCGCTCGCTGCGGTGCTCGGGCGCGCCTTGCGCTGACGCACTCATCCGCGACGAACGCAGTCGCGGAGCTCCGCCTCGGACCTCGGTGGGCCGGCCGCGGGTCAGCTCTCGCAGACTCGCGCCAATGAGGGTCTCGGCATCGTCGCCAGCCTCGCCCCGCTGCGACGAGCGCAGTCGCGGCGGGAACCTACCGCTGCGGGATTGCGGCCGTGGACCAGTCCTGGTTCTTCTGGCCGGGGGTGTAGCGGCTGTTGGCGGCCTTGTACGCCAGGCGGCGGAAGCCGAAGGAGCGCCACGAGCCGAGCCAGGTGTCGATCGGCGGTCTCACGTGGATCCCGACGCGGATGAGGTCGCTCTCGGGCAGCACGGACTCGAGGATCCGCTTCCGCTCGAGCAGGGGGACGTCGCACAGGGACTCGTCGTCGAGCCACATCAGGTCGACCGCGACGAGCGCCACGCGATCGGGTGCGCCTTCGACGGTGCGCCGCCTGGCTTCGTCCTGCTGCCGGGCAAGGCGGTCCTTCCGATCGCCGCGCGAGCCCAGGATCATCTGGGTCATCGCCTCGCCGGGCTGCGGCATCGTGACCGACTCGCGCCCCGCGATCTCGTCCGCGGCCTGGATCGGCTCGGCCGTCAGGCATGCCTCGAGCAGGACGGTGACGCCGTCGGCGGCCACGCGCAGGGCCTCGACGACCTCCGGCTGGTTGTCGATCAGCTCGCCATCGGAGTCGGTGAGACGGACCGTGTCCCCGTCGACCAGGGCCAGGATCCGGGGACCGGTCCAGAGCGGTTCGATGATCGGATCGAGGATGGTCGCGGCGCGCTTGTCGCCGAACAGCTGGGGTCGCCAGGTGGCGGCGGCAGAGAGGACATCGGACGCGATCATCGATCGATGATACGCGTGGATCGGGCAAGCTCGTTCACGCGGCGGGTCGGGTCGTGGCTTGCTCGGCTTACCCGTGGGGCGGGTACGGCTGCGCCCTTCGGCGGTCGACCCCGGCCCCTATCATCCGGCGGTGACCACCGCCCAGGACCGCCCCGTCATGCGCGCCGGACGCGGTCTCGCCGCGCTCAGCCCGAGCGGTCGGGCCGCCGAGCCCGTCGCCTGGTCCCTGTACGACTTCGCCAACACGATCTTCTCGTACGCCGTCGTGTCGACCGCCATCGGCCTGTGGGCCACCGACGCCGGCCGGTTCGGCCAGCGCGACGGCAACCTCGTGGTCTCGATCGCGGTGGCGGTGAGCGTCGCCCTGAATGCCATCGTCTCGCCGATCCTCGGCGCCGTCAGCGATCGTGGCGGCCGGCGCCTCCCGTTCCTGCTGTTCTTCACCGGCCTGTGCATCGTCCCGACGGCCCTGATCGGGCCGAGCCCGGCGGTCATCGGGATCCTCCTGTTCGCCGTCGCCAACTTCGCCTACCAGGCCGCGCTGATCTACTACGACGCCACGCTCAAGGTCGTCAGCTGGCCCGAGACCCGCGGCCGCCTGAGCGGGATCGGCGTGGCGGTCGGCTATCTCGGGACGATCTTCTCGGGCCTCCTGCTGATCGTCTTCGACGTTCCCCTCGAGGGTCGCTTCCTCGTCGCGGCGGTCCTGTTCGCGATCTTCTCGATTCCGATCTTCCTCGTCGTCCGCGAGACCGGCACCGTCGGCCGGATCGGGCTGGGCGACGTGACCGGGTCCTGGTCGCAGCTCCGGGCGACGATCGACCACGCTCGCGCGGTCCCCGGCCTCCTCCGGTTCCTGGTCGGGCGATTCTTCTACTCGGACGCGGTCAACACGATCATCGTGGTCATGACCGTCGTCACGGTCTACGCCAAGGGCCTGAGCACGAGCAATGCCCAGATCGTGCTGCTCAGCCTGACCGTGATCGCGGTCCTCGCCAGCTTCGGCTGGGGCCGGCTCGTCGATCGCTGGGGCCCGAAGCGAACCCTGCTCGCCGTGCTCGGGTCGTGGGCCGTCGGGCTCGTCCTCGGTGCGATCTCCCTCGGTGTCGACGGGACGATCGGGTTCGTCATGTTCCTCGTCGCCGGGGGCATCCTCGGCAGCGGGCTCGGCGGGGTCCAGGTCGCGGATCGGGTGTTCATGGTCCGGCTCTCCCCGCCCGAGCGGCTCGGCGAGTTCTTCGGCCTGTACGGACTCGTCGGCAAGGGCTCGCAGGTCATCGGCCAGATGCTGTACGGCGTCACGATCTTCCTGTTCCTCGACGCGTTCGGCGTCGGTGCCTATCAGCTGGCGGTCCTGACGCTGCTCGTGACGATGCTCATCGGCTATCGCCTCATCCAGCCGGTGTCCGACCACTGGCCGGAGGCCGGCGGGCATGTCGATGTCCCGACCCCGCCCGAGCGCCTGGCACCGGCCGCGGCCCCGATCGAGCCGCGCTAGCCGACCGGCGGTCCGCCGCCGTGGCGTCCGACGGCGCCGCGTCAGCCGATCCTGGCTCCCTCGGCGTCGAGGTGGGCGCGTCGCCACGCCCACGCGGACCCGATCATCTCCTCGAGTGTCGGCCGGGTGGCCGTCCAGCCGAGCACCTCGCGGGCGCGGTCCGCGGCGGCGACGAGGACCGGCGGATCGCCCGCGCGGCGCGATCCCGTCGTCTCCGGGATCGGCCGGCCGACGACCGCCGACGCCGCGTCGACGACCTGGCGGACGCTGAAGCCCGCCCCGATCCCGAGATTGCAGACGAGCGCCGCGTCCGTCCGCGGGTCGCCGGGCGCCGTCGCCTCGAGGGCCGCGAGGTGGGCGTCGGCGAGATCGGCGACGTGAATGTAGTCGCGGATGCAGGTCCCGTCCGGGGTCGGATAGTCGGCGCCGAAGATCGTGATCGGGGCGCCCGTCTCGGCCGCCCGGAGGACGTTCGGGATCAGGTGCGTCTCGGGTTCGTGGAGCTCGCCGTTCCGCTCGGTCGCACCGGCAACGTTGAAGTAGCGGAGCGCCACGCTGCGCAGTCCGTACGCCTCGCCGTAGAAGCGCAGCGCGCCCTCGACGGTCCGCTTCGTCTCGCCGTACGTGTTGATCGGGCGGAGCGGCGCGTCCTCCGGGATCGGGGTCGCATCCGGGACGCCATACACCGCGGCCGTCGAGCTGAAGACGATCCGCCCGACGCCGGCCCGGCGGGCTGCCTCGAGCAGGACGATTCCGCCCGCGACGTTGTCCCGGTAGTAGCGGGCCGGGTCACGGACCGATTCGCCGACCAGCGAGCGGGCCGCGCAGTGGAGGATCGCGTCCACACGCGCGCGCTCGAGGAGGCGCTCGATCAGGTCGGCATCGCCGTAGCTCCCGACCTCGAACGAGACGGCGGCCGGCACGGACTCGCGGTGGCC
Organism: Verrucomicrobiia bacterium; assembly: GCA_035607275.1. Lineage (GTDB taxonomy): Bacteria > Chloroflexota > Limnocylindria > Limnocylindrales > CSP1-4 > CF-46. The sequence goes on from DATNBW010000251.1 coordinate 16,728, forward strand.
GGTGGTCAGGTCGTCGAGGATCACGATGTCGTGGCCGGCCTCGATCAGCCGCTCGACCGAGACCGAGCCGACGTATCCCGCGCCGCCGGTCACCAGGACGCGCATCGGGACCTCGGAAGCGGGGCTGGCGACGGGGCCATCATCGGCGACGGCGGAGGAAGCGATCGACGAGGCCGGACGGGCGCGCCCCGGGCGCCACCGTGTCTCTGCCCGTCGGCGCTTGTGCCGCGGGAGCGCCGGTCTGATCCGGCTCGAGGTCGTCGGGCAACGCTTCCCCGCGGTTCCGCATCTGCTCCGCCATCCGCTGCGAGAGGTGGCTCGCCATCGGGTTCTCCGGGTCGAGCGCGAGCGCGCGCCGGGCGTACGTGTAGGCGCCGCGCTGGTCGCCGCGTTCGAGGGCGACGCGGGCGAGGCCGGTGACCGCGATCGAGTTGCGCGGATCGATCGCGACGACCTGGCGGTACAGTCGCTCGGCGTTGTCGAGGAGGCCGATCCCCATCGCCCGCTCGGCCTCGAGCATCAGCTCGATCATCGCCCGGCGCCCCGGCAACCGACGGCCCGACTAGATCGTGGCGGCACGAGGATCCCAGTCGTCGGGCAGCGGCTCGGCGGCCGCGACGGTGCTGTCGACCGCGACGAACGCGCCGTTGTCCGCGGACTCGCCGATCGCGCTCATGACGTCGAGCACGTGGTAGGCGAGGGCGCCGTCGGCCCGGTGCGGCCGGTGCTCGCGGATCGCCCGGGCCATCTCGAGGACGCCGGTGCCGCGGGTCGATCGGGCCTCCGTTCGAGCGAGGGTCTCCGGCGCACTGGATCCGCGACGGCGGATCTGGACGTCACCGTCGAACCCGTTCGGGTCCGGCAGGATGAGCGTCGCGTCGCTGCCGTTCACCTCGAGCAGGATCCGGGGCAGGGCCGAGTCGAACGAGAAGATCGCCTGGGCCGACGCGCCGCCTTCGAACCGGATGAGTGCGCCGACGTGGCTCGGTACGGTCACGTCGAAGGTCTGGCCGGCCAGCGGCCCGGATCCGATCGACCGACGGTCGCGCGCCGTCGATGCCACCGCCGCGACCGAGCTGACCGGCCCGAACGTCTGGATGAGCGCCGTGAGGTAATACGGGCCGATGTCGAACAGCGGGCCGGCACCGGCCTGGAAGAGGAACGCGGGGTTCGGGTGCCACGCATCCGGTCCCGGCGACTGGAGCAGCGCCAGGCCGGTCAGCGGCCGGCCGATCGCCTCCGCCTCGATCAGGCGGCGGACCGTCTGGAGCCCGGCGCCGAGGAACGTGTCGGGGGCGCAGCCGACCCGCAGCCCGGCCTCGGCGGCGGCAGCGAGCACCGCCCGCCCGCCGGCCCGCTCGAGGGCCAGGGGCTTCTCGTTCCAGACGTGCTTGCCCACCGTGAGCGCCTGGACGGCGACGTCCGCGTGGGCGGCCGGGATCGTCAGGTTGACCACGATCTCGACGTCCGGATGGGCGAGGACGACGTCGACCTCGCCTGCCGCGGCCAGTCCGTGGGCGGCGGCCTTCGCCCTGGCGACGTCCGGTCGCAGATCGCCGAGGGCGAGGACGCGGGTGTCGGCGAAGGCCGTCAGGTTCTCGATGTAGGTGTCGCTGATCACGCCGGCCCCGATGATCCCGATCCCGACCGGCCCGCTCCGGCTCACGATGCGGCACTCCCGTCGAGCAGGAACGCCCGGCTGTCGCGAAGCGCGTCGAACATGTCGCCGGCGGTGTCGTCGAGCTCGACCACGCGCAGGGCATGGGGCGCGGCGGCGACGATCTCGCGGACCGGCAGCGAGCCGGACCCGACCGCGACCTGCCGGGATGGGTCGAGGCCGCCGTCGCCGTCCTTGACGTGGAGCGCGACCACCCGCTCGCCGAGCCGATGCAGCAGGGCCGGCACGTCCGCCCCGCCGGCGTACGCCCAATAGGTGTCGACCTCGAGGCATACGTCCTGGTCGAGCAGGTCGGCGAACGCCTCGAGGGCGTGTCGGCCGTCGATCGTCGACGCCAGCTCGAAGTGGTGGTTGTGGTAGCCGACCCGGAGGCCCTGCCGGCCGGCCGTGGCCGCGACCTCGTTGAGCTCGCGTGCGACCTCGCGGACGCCGGCCTCGGTCTGCCAGCGAACCGGGTCGGTCCACGGCTGGATGAGGGTCCCGATCCCGAGCTCCAGCGCTGCGTCGATCACCGGGCCGAGGTCCTCCCCGAGCAGGCCGACGTGGGCCGTCGGTGCCGCCAGCCCATGCCGGGACAGTCCGTCGCGGAGGCGATCGCGGTACACGACGAGAGCGAAGGGCTCGACCCGCCGGAAGCCCAGCGCGGCGAGACGGGCCAGGGTCGCGTCGACGTCCTGCTCGAGCGCGACGCGCACCGGCCAGAGCTGGACCGAAAGCTCGTCCGGGCCGGCGGTCTCGCTGGCGATGGCATCGGGTCCGGTCCGCGCGCCGGATGCCGGGGAACCCTGGCCGGGACGAGCCGCCAGGGTCCGGGCGAGAGCCACGAGCTCGGCACGCGTGTTGAGGCGCGGGTTCTCGACGATGCGGTCGAACAAGGCATTCAGGATACGCCCGAGCTCGGGCCCCTCGGACACCCCGAGCTCGGCCATGAGGTCCGACCCGTCGACGGCGAGGGCCGACCGGTCGAGGATCGGGCCGGCGGCGAGCTCGGCGGCGATCCGCGTCCGGAACTCGGCCAGATCGTCGGCGTCGCGGGGCACCCCGCTGCCGGCGTTGTCGGCCTCGCGCAGCGCGAAGAGCTGATCGATCGCCTCGGGGCCGATCTTCGCGAGGAACCGCCGGACCGCGGGGTCGCCCCACGTCGGCTCGTAGCGGAACATGTGCTGGCGAACGAGGTGGACGACCCGCGTCCGGGTGGCTGTCGGGACGTGGAGCCGATCGAGAAGCGCGTCGGCCAGGTCCGCCCCGACCGCCTCGTGGTGATAGAAGTGGCCGTCGGCGGCCGTGGCCGGCTTGCCGATGTCGTGGAGGAGTGCCGCCAAACGAACGATCGTTAGGTCTGTCCCGTCCGCGGACGCCGCCTCCGCGGCAGCGACGGTCCGGACGGTGTGGTCCCAGAGATCCTCGCCCGGGATCTTGTTCTGGGTGACGCCGCGCTGGGCGGCAAGGTCGGGCGAGATCGTCGCCAGAACGCCGGTGTCGGCCAGCAGGCGCAATCCGACGGACGGTCGTTCCGTCGCAAGCAGCCGGTCGAGCTCCATCGCGATCCGCTCGCCGGACAGGTGAGCGACGAGCGGTGCCGTCTCGCCGAGAGCCCTCAGCGTGGCGGGCTCGATCGTCCAACCGAGCGTCGCCGCGAACCGGATCGCCCGGACGATCCGCAGCGCGTCCTCCTCGAACCGCCGGCGGGGCTCGCCGACCGCCCGGATCCGTCCCGCGGCGATGTCCGCCGACCCGCCGAACGGATCGACGAGGCGGGGCGTGACCGTCGTGGCGAGCGCGCCACTGCCATCAGTCCACGCCGGCTCGCCGCCCCAGGCCAGCGCGTTCATCGTGAAGTCGCGCCGGGCCAGGTCGGCCTCGATCGACGTCCCGAACTCGACCCGATGCGGGCGTCGGAAGTCGGCGTAGTCGTGGTCGCTCCGGAACGTCGTGATCTCGTACTCGTCGCCGCCGCGCCGGACCGCGACGGTTCCGAACGCGTTCTCGTAGACGGCATGCTCGAATACGGCCAGGGTCTGCTCGGGCAGCGCCGACGTCGCGAGATCCCATTCGCTGGGCTCGCGTCCGGCCAGCAGATCGCGGAGCGCGCCGCCGACGACATACGCCGCGTGGCCGCGGGTCCACAGGTCCGCCAGCAGCGAGCGCACCGCAGCCGGGATCGCCAGGTCAGCGCCGATCGCGTCGTTGGTCACGGACCTATCGTCGCCGATCGGGGCAGCGGCCTGCGCGAGAGCGCTCAGTTCCGGCCCAGGAACAGGTACGTCCGCCAGGCCTCGTTGTGCTCGTCGGCGAGATATGGCGTGAACATCGAGTAGATGTCGCTGCGCGGCTCGAACGGTGGCCGGGTCAGCCGGAACCGGGCCTCCTCGAGGGTCTTGCCGCCCTTCCGGTGGTTGCACGACTTGCACGCGGTGACGAGGTTCTCCCAGGTGTGCCCGCCGCCGCGATGGCGGGGCATGATGTGATCGAGCGTCAGGTCGTGGCCCTGGCGCCCGCAGTACTGGCAGGTGTGGCGGTCACGGGCGAAGATCTCGCGCCGGCTGAGCTTGATCCGCGGCCGGGGCCGGCGGACCTGGTACTGGAGCCGGATGACCGACGGCGCGTGATATTCGGCACGCGGCGTGTGGATGACCTGGTGGTCGTACTCGATGACCTCGGCCTTCTCGCCGAACACGAGCCGGAACGCCCGCGGCAGATTGCAGACGTTCAACGGCTCGTAATTCTGGTTCAGGACGAGCACCACTCCGTTCATCGTTGGCGCACCATACCAAGAACGGAGACGCGGGCTCGGACGTCTGCCCGGACGACCGACCGCGGGCCCGGCCGCCATCACCCGCGGCCCGTCGCAAGGCCGGTCCGCGGGTCCCAGCCGCCGGCCTGTCCGACCTTGGTCGCGAGCGGACGCCCGAGCGCGTCGGCGATGAACCGGGCCGCCACGAGGAGGGCCTCGAGGGACACGCCGTGCTGGAGGCCGATCGCGTCGAGGAGGTACACGAGGTCCTCCGTCGCGAGGTTGCCGGCGGCGCCCGGAGCGTACGGGCAGCCGCCCGTGCCGCCGGTCGAGGCGTCGAAGGCCCGGATCCCGGCGGATATCGCCGCGGCCACGTTCGCGAGGGCCGTGCCGCGGGTGTCGTGGAAGTGGTACGCGATTCGCTCGAGGGGAATGCCTGCGTCGACGGCCCGCGCCGTCAGCTCGCGCACCTGGGGCGGCACGCCGACCCCGATCGTGTCGCCGAAGCAGACCTCGTCGACGCCGAGCTCGAGGAGCCGCCGGGCCACGTCGACGGCCGCAGCGGGCTCGACCGCGCCGGTATATGGATCGCCGAACGCCGTCGAGACGTAGCCGCGCCGCCACCAGCCGAGCTCGCCTGCCCGGGCGAGGACCGGGGCGAACGCGTCGAGCGACTCGGCGACCGTCATCCGGATGTTCCGGATCGTGAACGCGTCGCTTGCGGCCGTGAACACGGCAATCGCGTCGACGGCCGCGGCCTCGGCCCGGGCCAGACCGCGGACATTCGGGACCAGGACGGGGTAGCGGACACCGGATCGGCGGGGAAGCGACGCCATGAGCTCGTCGGCGTCCGCGAGCTGCGGGATCGCGGTCGGGGCGACGAAGGACGTGGCCTCGATCTCGCGGAGCCCCGCATCGGCGAGGAGCTCGAGATAGCGCAGCTTCGTCGCGAGGGAGATCGGCCGCGCCTCATTCTGGAGGCCGTCGCGCGGCCCCACCTCATAGATCCGGACGCGCTCGGCCGATGGAGCCGACGTTTCGGTCACCGCTGGCCGGGGGTCACGGAGTCCGGATCAGCCGAGCGGCGGGTCGGCCGCCCGATCGATCGCGGCGATCCGGATCTCGATCTTCTCGAGGTCCATCACCGCGGCCCGGAAGGCCGGGCTGTCGAGCGCGGCCGCGTTGCGCCGAGCGCGTGCGGCGGCATGGAGCGCCATCAGCTCCGGCCGCGTGGACGGGAGGCTCATGTCGACCTGGGTCGCCCGGCCGTGCGCCTTCGCTGCGTGGTGCTGCCCGCCGGCCGCGTCCGCGCCTCCGGTCGCGTGCCCGGCGACGGTCGCCCGCGCCGTCGCGTCCCGGCCGGGCTTCGGCCGTGCCCCCTGCTCCGCCGCTGGTTCGGAGCGATCCTTCTTCGTGTCCCTGGCCATCGATCCTCCTGTCGGCAAGAGGGTAGCGCGTCGGGCCGGCGCGCCGCCGTCAGTCGTCGATGGTGGCGAGCGCCTGGCCGCGGCGCACCTGGTCGGCCACCCGGACGGCGAGCTCGGCGACCCGGCCCGCCCGCGTCGCGACGACGACGTGCTCCATCTTCATCGCCTCGAGTGTGACGATCGGGTCGCCGGCCTCGACCGTGTCGCCCGTGCCGACGTGCACCGCCAGCACCGCGCCCGGCATCGGGGCGACGACGTCCGCCGCACCGCCACCCTGGGCGTGTGCCGCGGCCGCCTTCGCCGTCCGGTCGACATCCGGCGCCTCGGCCACGCGGAACGCGATCGATCGACCGGTCACGTCGACGTGCACGACGTCGCCGACCCGGATGGCCGCGGTCGGCGGATCCGCCGACGCCGCTCCGACTGCCACCGATCGCTCGGTGCCGTCCTCGGTGGCGAGGCGGGCGCGCGGTGGGCCGTTGAGCCGCCAGCTCCCGGCCTCGAGGAGGCGGGCCGCCTCGGCCCATGCGGCGTCGGGGATGTCGAGCGGGCCGTTCCCGTCCGCTTCCGGCGTCGGCGGCCAGATCGTGTCGAGGGTGTCGATCCGCGCCTCGCCGCGGACGACCTCCGGACGCCGGACGAGCCAGCGCAGGAACCGCAGGTTCGTCGTCAGCCCGAGCACGACGGTCTCATCGAGCGCGGTCGTCAGGCGGGCGAGCGCCTCGCGGCGGTCGGCACCGTGGGCGATGACCTTCGCGAGCATCGGGTCGAAGCGGCCCGTGACCTCGTCGCCGACGGCGATCCCGGCGTCGACGCGGATCCCCTCGCCTCGGGGCCAGCGGACGGCGAGGATCGGGCCGATCGCCGGCAGGAACCCTGCCTCGGCGTCCTCGGCGTAGAGGCGGACCTCGATCGCGTGGCCGGCCGGCCGAACGTCTGCCTGGGCGAACCCGAGGGGCTCGCCGGCCGCGATCCGGATCTGGTCGGCCACGAGATCGCGGCCGGTGACGAGCTCCGTGACCGGATGCTCGACCTGGAGCCGGGTGTTCATCTCGAGGAAGAAGAACGCGCCGCCCTCGTCGAGGAGGAACTCGCACGTTCCGGCACTGACGTAGCCGACCTCTCCGGCCAGGGCCAGGGCGGCGTCGGTCAGCCGCCGCCGGATCGGGCCGCGGACGGCGGGCGAGGGCGTCTCCTCGAGGACCTTCTGGTGGCGGCGCTGGAGGGAGCAATCGCGCTCGCCGAGGTGGACGCCATGGCCATCGGCGTCGAACAGGACCTGGACCTCGACATGACGCGGGCCCTCGAGGAACCGCTCGAGGATGAGGCGGTCATCGCCGAACGCCGCGTGGGCCTCGCGTCGGGCGGCCGCGAGCTGGGCCGGCAGATCCGCGCCATCCCGCACCGTCCGCATGCCCTTGCCGCCGCCGCCGGCCGCCGGCTTGACGAGGATCGGATAGCCGATCCGGAGCGCCGCCCGTTTCAGGGTCGCGTCACCCTGGTCCGCGCCGTCGTAGCCGTCGATGGTCGGGATCCCGAGGCGGCGCGCGAGCTGCCGCGCGGCCGCCTTGTCGCCCATCGCCCGGATCGCCGCCGGGGGCGGTCCGATCCAGCGGATGCCGGCGGCGACGACCGCCTCGGCGAACGCGGCGTTCTCGGCGAGGAACCCGAATCCCGGGTGGACGGCGTCCGCGTCCGCGGCCACGGCGGCCGACACGACGGATGCGATGTCGAGGAGGTCGAGCGCGGCCGGCCCGTCCACGGCGGGAACGATCGCGACGATCCCGAGCCGATCGCAGGTCCGCGTGATCCGGGTGGCGATCTCACCGCGATTGGCGACGAAGACGCGCCGGATCGCGGTCACGCCGGACGCTGAGGACGACGACGACGGCACCGCAGCCGCCGCCGCCGCGGCGTCCGAGGACATGAACGCGTCCAACACGCCAGACGCGACACGCCATCGACCTCCGACCCGGCGCGCCGGCAGGCGACCGGTCGCGATCCAGCGCTGGACCGAGCGCGTGGTCGCCCCGATGCGGGCCGCCGCCTGGCTTGGGCTGAACTCGTCGGTCATGTCTGGCGCGATTGTCGCGATCCGCGGGCGGGACCGCAAGCCCAGCGTGTCCCGACGCACGCCAGGCTGCCCCTCATCAGCGGAAGACGACCGAGACCAGGACGACGGTGAGGGCGAGGACGATCGGAAACGTGAATTGCTGGGTGACGATGACGAACCACCCGCGCCCGCTCGTGTGCCATGGGCCGAGGTCGCGAACGGCCCGAACGAATTCGTCGCGCCACGGACGGCCGAGTCGGATGTCCTCGGCCGCGAGCATCCAGGCGAGCGCGAGGCGCTGCCAGCGGCTGTCGGGCTCGGAGAGCGTCGCGAGCGCGCGCTCGAACGCCGCCGGGTTCCACGACTCATCCGAACCTGCGGCCCACACGGCGCGCAGCCGCTCCGCCCCGGCCTGATCCGCCGCTTCCGCGATCGGCGTGCGATCGAGCTCGGTGGCAGCGTCCTCGGGTCGATCGGCAAGAGCCAGGGCGTAGGCGCGTCGGACCGTGTGTTCGGACGCGTTCGCGGGGTCGGCCAGCCAGACCTCCGCCGACGCACCATCGGTTGGATAGCCCGGGGGACGGTGCGCCGGCTGCAGCTGGGCGTACTCGATGATCGCCCGCCGCGCGAGGATGCCGTCGCGATCGGCGAATCCGACGACCACGAATGCGACGATCGGGATCGTGGCGATCCAGAACCAGCCGTTTGAGCTCGAATCGAGGACGTGGAGGTTCCCCATCCCCAGGATCGCGACGAGGCTGGCAGCGGTGGCGGCCGCCAGCCACGCCCGCCTCGGCCCGGCCGTCTGGAGCGCCCGAACGCCCGCATTCGGGGCGCGACGTCGACGGAGCAGGCCGGTCACTCGGAGTCCGGCGCCCAGGCCGGACGACGCTTCTCGACGAAGGCGCTGAACCCTTCCTGGGCCTCCGCGGAGACGCGTTGACGAGCGATGACCCGCGCCGTGTGCCACTTTGCCGAGCCGTGACCGACGCCGCGGACCTCGCGGACGATCGCCTTCGCTGCCCGGACCGCCGTCGGGCCCGAGGCGAGGATGTCGGAGACGGCTTGGTTCACCGCCGTGTCCAGCGCCTCGACGCCCTCGACCACCTCGTGGACGAGCCCGATCCGCTGGGCCCGGATCGCGTCGAAGCGGCGGCCGCCCGGGAACAGGGCCCTGGCGTGGGTTTCGCCGATCCGGGCGATGACGAACGGGGAGATGACCGCGGGCAGGATCCCGAGCCGGGTCTCGGTGAACCCGAACTTCGCGCCCGCCTCGGCGATGACGAGGTCGCTGACCGCGCAGAGCCCGGAACCGCCGCCGAGCGCCGGCCCGTGCACCCGGGCGATGACCGGCACCGGGCAGGTGTCGATCGCCTCAAGGGTGTCGGCGAATGCCATCGCGTCCTGTTCGTTGCCCTCGACGTCGAGCTGGATCGCGGCCCGCATCCAGTCGATGTCGGCGCCGGCGCAGAACGACGGTCCGTCGCCCGCCAGGACGACAACCCGCAGGTCGGTCGGGCCCTCCCGGGCGAGGGCGGTGAAGGTCTGGCGGAGCTCGGCGATCAGGCTCGCATTGAAGGCGTTGTGGACCTCGGGCCGGGCGAGGGTCACCCGGGCGACCGCGTCGTTCGGGCCGCTGCGCTCGAGGCGGAGGAGGTCGGTCACCGGCGCATCGTACCCGTCGGGGTGGCACGACCGGGTCGAGCGGCGAAGGGCGCCGGTCCGCGGGAGACGTCCCCGAGATGGTCGCGCGACGGACCGCGGCTAGGGTTCGCGCAAGGGGGACCACGGAGCAGCCGCCCGGACCCGGTACGGCGGCTGGAATCGGAGGCGCACGATGGCCGGCGGGGCGAACGCCAAACCTGTTGATCGTTCATGGCTCGAACGGAACCTGGGTCTGAAGCTCCCGGAGCCGGGCGCCCGCGAGATGGGCCCACCGACCGAGGCCGATGACCAATCGATCCTGCGCGAGATCATCGACTTCGACTCCGAGGGGGACGACGGCCGGGAATTCCGCGAGGCGGCGCCGAAGGCCTACGGGCTCACGAAGTTCGTCGACATCGACTGGCCGGCCGGCTTGCGCCCGATGCCCGGTCCGAAACCGACCGGATCGAAGCTCCCGCGCGCCGACGTCCTGATCGTCACCTGGACGGTCGACGAGGGCCACGCGCTGAGCCGCGTCCTCACCCCCGGCATCGACAGCCGCGACGACTGGCTGCCGTACACGCGGAACTACCCGGCGATCGCCGCGACGATGCGCCCGGGTTGTCCGGCCCGCAACGCCAAGCGCCTCGGGACGTACTGGACGACGACGATCGGCGCCACGACGGTCACGCTGTTCAAGTCCGACTCGCACATGTCCCAGGACGGGCCGAAGCTGCCGAACGCCACCGTCTGGCGTCAGATCATCGACGACGTGCGGCCGAAGCTCGTGATCACCACCGGAACCGGCGGCGGAATCGGTCCCGCCGAGGAGGTCGGCGACGTCATCGTCAGCCGCTTCGTCACGTTCTCATGCCGGCGAACCTTCAAGCGGCTCGACCGCAAGACCTATGCGTCCGGCAGTGACGCGCCGAACGGACGGTTCGCGCAGGCCGCACAGCTGTTCGGGGCGAACGACGACTTCCTGCCCAAGGACAACACCCGGCCGCCGCAGATCGTCGTGTCGGACTCGGCGGCGACCGGCATCCTGACGACCGACTACTTCGGCTTCGACAACACCGCCAACACGTACGGTCTCCAGGGCATCGGCGACCTGTCCGAGATGGGCGACGCGGTCCTCGGCATGATCTGCAAGCGCCGGCGCAAGACGGCCCCGGCCTACGTGATCGTGCGGAATGTGTCCGATCCGCAGATCGACGCCAGCACGATGACGATTCGCGAGCAGGCGGCGTTCGCGGCTGCGATCTACAAGGGATTCGGGCGCTGGAGCAGCGTCTGCAGCGCGATCGTGTGCTGGGCGATCGTCGCCGATCTGCAATGACCTGACGCGATCAGCCGGCGGGGACGCGGTAGTGGCCGCGTGTCCAGATCCGGCGGATCGCGAACCGTTCGAGATTGGCGGCCGAGACGCTATCGATCTCGGCCGTCGCGAGGATCCGGGTCGAGCCCGCCTCCGCGGCGCGCCGGACGCGGTCGGCGATCAACGCACGCTGGATCCCGCGGCCGCGCGCCTCGGGCAGGACCGTCCCGGCGCCGAGCCACCCGACACGCCGGCGGTTGAAGAGCGCCGACACGGCCACGTCCCGTCCGTCGAGCGAGGCGATGAACTGGTGGTAGCCGCGGGCCCGGACGAGGATCGGGTTGAAGCGGCGCCAGGCCTCGGCGATCGGGCCCTCGATCGCGAAGCCTGCGATGAAAAGCTCGGCCCAGAGACGGACGTCGACCGCGTCGTCGGGCTCGACGCTGCGGATCGCGAGCTCGTCGACGATCGCCCCGGCGCCGTCGGCCGTGTCGGCCGCTCGGGCGAGCGCGTCCCCCGTCGATCCGACGTGGACCCCGACGGGCCACTCGAGCGCCTGGTCCGCGAACGCGGGATCGTCGACGCCGACGACGAGCCAGCCCGGAACGCCCGCCTCGTGGAAGAGCGCCTCCATCGTCGGCCGATGGATCGGCACCTGGCGCATCCCGAACGCCCGGTTGAACACGGATCCGGGCAGGTCCGGCGACGTCGCGCCGGCCATGTCGCCCTTGTCGAGGATCCGGACGTCGTAGCCGGCCTCCGACGCGGCCCGCCACATCGCGAGCCAGGCGTCTCGGTCGACGCTGTCGAGGAGGTCGAGCTCGCGATGGACCTCCGCCGTTGTGTCTCGGAGCGGCGGCAGGACGCGAATCAGGTCGCCGGGGCGGATCATGCCGTCGGCGAGCACCCGCGCGTACATCCGCGAGTCGGTCGGGTGGAGGAGGATCGAGATCCGGCCGGATTTGCCCGTGCTGAACGCACCCTTGATCACGTCGCATGGATTGGCCGGGCCGCTGATCTCGAGGACGACCTCGTCGCCGACCGCGAGCCGCGTCCCGACCGCGAGGAGCGCGAGCTCGATTCCCGACGTCGTCAGGTTCTCGCCGACCGCGCCGGGCCCGACGCCCGGGTGACCGTCCGCCCGCACACGCTCGATCGCCTCGATCGCGAACAGGCAGACCGCCCGGTGCGGTCCGCCGTGAACGGCGTCGTGCTGGTGCGCATCCCCGAGCAGACCGCCGGGTCCGACGCGCGCCTCGGCCACCGGCAGCTTCGGCACGCCGCCTGGCGACAGGTTGACCTGGACGACCCGGCCCGCCGGCCGTTCCGAGGTCATCGCGGCCGGAGCCCGACCGACTCGAGCTCGGCCTTCGCGAGCGCCTTGTAGCGGCCCGCCGCGAATTCGCCGAGCGGGTCCCGGCTGTGGTCGAGCAGCTCCGCCCAGGACAGGCGGTGCAGCGCCCGGCTGGCGAGGAGCCGGTCGATCGACTCGAGCGTGACGCCGCTCGGACGCCGGCGGATCGCCGTCGTCGCCGACCGGAGCTCGGCCAGGCGGGCCGCCCGCCACGGCAGGTAGCGGCTGAGCCACGGGATGAGGGCGACGGCCAGGATGAGCAGGGCGAGAACGCGAGCGATCAGGGTGATGAGGTCGACGAACTCGCCTCCGACGAAGACGAACGGCTCGCTCGCGCCACCGAACGCCCGACGGGCGAGCTCGCCGGCGCCGGCTCCGATCAGCGGCACGCCGTCGAGGGACGAACCGACCTGGACCCCGGCGTCCCGGATCGCGGCTCCTCCGCGCTCGAGAGCGTGGCCGGCTTCGGCGTAGCCTGCGATCGCGGTATGGATCCGGAACGCCACGACGGACCACAGCGCGACCCACGCCCATGTCGAGACGTCCGCCGCGACCTCCCGCCAGCGGCGGCCGGGGGTTTCACTCCAGAAGGTGACCATCGCTGCCTCCAGTGGGAGGCGCCAGTCTACTCAGCGACCGGGCGCCGGGTCTCCCGAACTGGGCCCGGCCGCGGTCTGCGTCCGGTCCCGAACACGTCGACGGGATCCGTCACGTTCCGTCAGCCGTCGGGTCGGGGGCAGTCATCTGCCCCGTACACGTCCGTCGATCCGCGATCGCACGGTCGGCCCGCGCCGATTCACATCCGGAAGACGCCGAACCGCGTGTCCGGGATGGGCGCGTGGAGCGCCGCCTCGATCCCGAGCGACAGGACGCGCCGGGTGTCGAGCGGGTCGATGACGCCGTCGTCCCAGAGCCGTGCGGTCGCGAAGTACGGCGACCCCTCGCGCTCGTAGGTCTC
>DATNBW010000257.1:0-12403 GCA_035607275.1 Verrucomicrobiia bacterium
GAGACCGGTTCGCTCGTCCTGCGGCTGTCCGGGCCGGATCGCGAGCGATTCATCGGGGCCTTCGCGGCCCGGCTCCACGAGGCCTACGGGATCATCCAGAAGGAGTTCGTGGACGTCCCCGACGACCTGTTCGCGGCGGAGGACGGGATCGCGCCGTGGTTCGCGGCCGGCCACGCCTGGGTGGCGGGCCAGAAGCCGAACGCCACCCGCCGCGGCGGCTGAGTTACGCGGTCGGAGCCGTCAGGCATCGGAAGGGCCGGGCGGCCCGGAGGACCAGCATGAGGCGCCAGCCCCGCTGACGGCGACGGCCCGGGCGGGCCGCCGCCGCATTCGATCAGACGGAGCTGCGATCCTGGAGAAGTTGGACGGCGAGCACGACCACGGCGAGGACGAGGAGCAGGTGGATGAACCCGCCGCCGATGCTTCCGATCATGCCCAGTGCCCACAGGACGAAGAGGATCACGAGGATGGCCCACAACATGGGTTGACTCCCAATCCGGTACGAGGCGCCCGAGCGGGCGCCGGTCGCCCGCTCCGATCGTCGCCGTCGCCCGCTCGAGCCGTCAGGTCGTGAGTCCCGGCGCGCTCACATCCTCGTTGCAGTCCGAACGTGCGCGAGGAAATGGACGACCGCCGATGGGTATCCTGCCCGAGTGATCGCGCTTCAAGCCGCCATCTTCGTCATCGGTCTGCTCGGCGCCCTGCGCGTCGTCTTCAGCGCGATCCGCACGTTCGTCGTCCCACGCGGCGACAACGACGCGCTGTCGCGGTTCGCGTTCCGGACGATGCTCAAGCTGTTCCAGCTCGTCGCGTCGCCGTCGCGATCCTACGAGGAGCGCGACCGGGTGATGGCCTACTACGGCCCGATCGCGCTCATCGCCCTGCCGGCCTTCTGGCTCGTGCTCCTGGCTGCGTCGTACGCCGCGATGTTCTGGGCGATCGGCTTGCCCCCCGGCGAGGCGTTCGTCGTCAGCGGCTCGTCGCTCCTGACCCTCGGGTTCGATCGGCCGGCGGTCGCCGGCGGCGACCTGCTGGCCTTCTCGGAAGCCGCCATCGGGCTCGCCCTCGTCGCCCTCCTGGTCTCGTACCTGCCGACGATCTACGGCTCGTTCTCCCGTCGCGAGCTCCTCGTGAACCTGCTCGAGGTTCGGGCCGACTCGCCGCCGTCGCCGATCGTGATGATCACGCGGATGGACCGCCTGTCCGGCCTCGACGACCTGCATGACCTGTGGGTCCGCTGGGAGCAATGGTTCGCGGAGCTCGAGGAGACCCATACCTCCCTGCCCGTGCTCGTGTTCTACCGGTCGCAGCAGAACAACCACTCGTGGGTCAACGCGGCCGGCGCGATGATGGACGCCGCAGCCGTCGTCCGGTCCGCGGTCGCGATCGAGATGGACGTCCAGGCCGACCTGATGATCCGCGCCGGCTACCTGGCCCTGCGCCGGATCGCGGCGTATTTCAACATCGCGTTCGATCCGGACCCGGCGCCGACCGCGGCCACGAGCGTCGATCGAGCGCGATTCGACGAGGCGCTTGCCGTCCTCGACGCGGCAAATGTCCCGCTCGTGGTGGATCGCGACCAGGCCTGGGCCGACTTCAACGGCTGGCGGGTCAACTACGACGCGGTCCTGCGCGGCCTCGAGCGTCTGACGATGGCCCCGACGCCGTGGTGGGAGCGGCCGATGCAGTCCGCCTACGCGACGGACGAGCCGCTCGTCCACGAGGGCGTGGCGACGGTCGTGGGCTGACTGCCCGTTCGCTCATCGGTCGGACGGGTCGAGCAGGCCGCCTCCGACGAGGGCCACGAGTCCCGGCTCGAACGCGCTGTCGTTGAGGCACGCCGGCAGTCGGTCGATGTCCACGAAGGCCATCGTAGCGGCCGCTGCCGGTGGTACTCTGCCCGGCGATGACCGGATCGCTCGGCAAGCGGGCGTGGAGCGCCTGGCTCGCCACCATCTCGAACAGGAACGGCTGAGCCGCCCCTTCCAGCACCAGCGTCGGTGGAAGGGGCGGGAATGGACGCGTGCCGCCCGTCGCAGCGCAGCTGCGCGCCACGTGTCGTCCCGCCGTAGGTCCTCGGACGCGACGGTCAGGTGGTCCGGCCGCAAGGCGCGACCGAGGAGCGGAGCGAGTGCATCCGCAGATGCATGAGCGAGCACCGCAGGTCGCAACGCCGCGAACGGGCCGCATCACCGTCGCCCGGTGAAAGCGAGATCAGACCCAATGCCCATGCCGCACCGCACGTTTGCGCAGGTCGCGAAACGCAGGCTCATCGGAACCGAGGGTCGCGAACGAATCAAGGTCGTCCGCGAGCTCCTCGCCGAGCTCCCGGATTACCGGAACGGCCCCTATGCGGATCTCCGCAAGTCGCTGCTCGCCGAGATCGAGGACACCCGCGTCCGGTCGAACGCCGTCCATCGCGATTCGATCGCCGTTCGCCGCGAGGGCGCGGCCCAGATCGCGCTCGTCGGCCCGCCCAACGTCGGCAAGTCGTCCCTCCTCCAGGCCCTGTCCGAGATCCAGATCAAGACCGGCGACTACGCCTTCACGACGCTTCGGCCGGTGCCGGCCCTCACCCGGATCGGCGGCGTGCTCGTCCAGCTCGTCGAGATCCCGGGCCTGATCGAGGGCGCGGCCGACGACCGCGGCGGCGGACGGGCCCTCCTCGGCGTGCTCCGGTTCGCGGACGCCATCGTCTACTGCGGCCGGGCCGACGGCGATCCGCACGACCTGGCGATCGTCCGCGCCGAGGTGGCGGCCGCCGGCATCGAGAAGCCGTCGCTCGTCGCTGCGACCCGCGCGGACGAGGCCCCGCCGGGGGCGATCGAGCGCCTCGCGGCGGCGATGCCCGACCTCGAGCTCGTCCCGGTCTCGATCCTCGACGAATCGTCGCTCGAGGCGATCCGAGTGGCGATCTGGCGGCTGACCGGCCTGATCCGCGTCCGCCTCCGGACGAACGGGGTCACCGAGGACGAACCGATCGCCCTCGAGCCGGGCGCCACCGTCGCCGACGTCGCCGACTGGGTCCATCACGACCTGGCGGCGTCGTTCAGCGGGGCGCGCGTGCGCGGACCGTCCGCCAGGTTCGACGACCAGCGCGTCGGTCGCGATCATGTCGTGGCCGACGGCGACGTCGTCGAGATCCTGCGTTAGCAGGTCGGCGCGCCTCGCCCGACCGACCGACCAACCGGCGTGGAGGAGCTGCCGATGGACGACGACAAGCTCGGGAGTGCCCTGGCAAGCGACGACGGGGCCTGGGCCCGCGAGCACCTCGAGGCCGATGTGGTCGGCTGGCTGACCTCCGTGGCCGCGGACGGCCGGCCCCAGTCGTCGCTGATCTCGTTCCTCCACGACGGCCCGACGATCTTCTTCTATAGCCAGCCCGACACGCCCAAGCTCCGGAACATCGCCCGATCGGCCCTGGTCTCGTTCCACCTCCAGTCCGATCCGTTCGGCGACCACGCCCTGATCGTCGAGGGCGTCGCGGAGGTGGACCCGTCGATCCCGCCTTCGGACGTCCACGAGGCGTACCGATCGAAGTATCGGGAGCCGCTGGCCCACTGGGGCATGGGCGAAGCCGCGACGGCGCAGGACTTCTCGGTGCCGGTCCGGATCCGGCCGACCCGGGTTCGCGTCAGCTGACGAGCGGCGTCAGCTGACGAGCGGGGTGGGCCGACGAGCGGGGTCGCCGGACCCGCTACGCTTCGGCCCGAGGAGGCGGACCGCGATGCGACGGACGATCGGGATCGGGGTGGTGGGCATGGGCTGGATGGGCGAGGCCCACAGCCGCTCGTACCGGCTCGTCGGCGACCGCTTCCACGACCGCGGGATCGACGCGCGGCTCGTCGCCTGCGCGGACAACGACGCGGGACGGGCCGAGGCCGCCCGGGTGCGGTTCGGGTTCGAGCGGGCCACGACCGACTGGCCGGACGTGATCGCCGACCCGGCGGTCGAGGCCATCAGCGTCACTGCGCCGAACGACACCCATCTGGCCGTGATCCGGGCGGCGCTCGCCGCCGGCAAGCACGTCCTGTGCGAGAAGCCGGTCGGTCGCACGCCTGCCGAGACCCTCGAGGCGGCGGCGCTCGCCCGGGGCACCGGCCTCGTCACGTTCGTCGGCTACAACTACCGCTGGGCGCCGGTCGTCCAGCATGCCCGCGACCTGATCGCGGCCGGCGCGCTCGGCGAGCTGACCCACTATCGCGGCCGGTTCCTCAACGGTTACGCGAAGGACCCCAACGGCGTGCTCTCGTGGCGGTTCCAGGAGGAGCAGGGCTTCGGGACGCTGTCCGACCTCCTGTCCCACGCGATCGACATGGCGTATCTCATCGCCGGCCCGATCGCCGACGTCGTGGGGAACCGCCGGACGTACATCACCGAGCGGCCGCTCCCCCGAACCGGCGGCACCCACTACGACACGGCCGGGCCCGACGACCCGCGCGGCCCGGTCACGAACGAGGACTACGTCGGCGCGCTCGTCCGCTTCGCGGGCGGCGCCCAGGGCACGCTCGAGGCCTGCCGGGTGATCACCGGCTCGCAGTGCGACCTCGCATTCGAGGTCCACGGCACGAAGGGTGCGCTCGCCTGGAGCTTCGAGCGGATGAACGAGCTGCGCTTCTACCGGCGCGACGACACGAGCCCGGCCGACGAGGGCTGGACGATCGAGCTCAGCGGACCCGCCCATCCCCGCCACCGCGCCTTCAACCCGGGCTGGGGCACCGGCCTCGGATTCGACGACCTCAAGGCGATCGAGGCCGCCGAGTTCCTGACGGCGGTCGCGACCGGTGCGCCGGCCGCGCCGAGCTTCGAGGACGCGGCCTCCGTCGCGCGGGTCCAGCAGGCGATCGCCGCATCGTGGGACTCGAACGGCTGGGAGCGCGTCGCGGCCGTCTGATCCCGCTCAGTCCCGCCCCGAGCACGCCGCGCACCGGCCGGCGATCGTCAGGTGCCCCACGTCGACCCGGAACCGGCGGCCGCGCTCGAGCTCAGCCACGAGCGACGCCGTCTCGTCCGGCTCGATCTCCCACGTGCCGCCGCACTGGACGCACTGGAGGTGGGCGTGCTCGGTCGCGGGCAGGACGTGGAACTCCTCGCGCCCGTCGGCACCGTGGCTGTGGTGCAGGTAGCCGAGCTCCTCGAGGACGGCGAGGGTCCGGTACACGGTCGATGGCGTGGTCTCCGGCTCGCGCCGCCGGCAGCGCTCGACGATCTCGCTCCCGGTCACGTGGCCCCGGGCCTCACCCAGGACGTCGAGGATCAGCTTGCGCTGCGGCGTCCAGCGCAGGCCCCGCGTCCGCAGCTCCGCGCGGATCTCCGGCCACGGATTGCCGGTGGCCGTGGGTGCGGCTGGCGGGGAGGGGTCGCCGCGCGCCGCGTCGGCGTCGCCGCGCGCCCGATCGAGGCTCATTCGAAGTCGTCCGCCGGCCGCTCGCGGGCGAGCGCCGGGATCGGCTGGACGACCCACGCCGGCCGGCGCCGGCGCACCGACGTGACGAGCACGCAGCCCACGAAGACGGCCGCCTCGAGCAGGACGATCGTCGCCCCCGACGACACGTCGAGCCAGTAGCTGACGTACATCCCGACGATCCCCGACAGGGCTCCGATCGCGGTCGAGATCCCGATCATCCGCCCGAACGAGTCGGTCAGCAGCCGGGCCGACGTCGAGGGGATCACGAGGGTGGCCGCGATCAGGGTCACGCCGACGACGTTGATCGAGGCAACGATCGTGGCCGCCATCGCCAGGGCGAACAGGGTGTCGACGGCGCCGACGTTGACGCCGTAGATCGGAGCGACCTCCGGATCGAAGGTCATGAACAGCAGCCTCTTGTAGAACAGGACGATGAACGCCGCCACCCCGAACGTCACGACCCCCACGACGATGAGGTCCAGGGTCGTCACCCCGAGGATGTTGCCGAACAGGGCGGCCTCGAAGTTGCGGGTGAAGCTCCGGGTCTTGCTGATCAGGGCCACGCCGATCGCGAAGCTTGCCGTCGTCACGATCCCGATCGCGGCATCGGCCCCGATCCGCCGCCGGCGAGCCGTGGCATTGATCGCCAGCGCGGACAGGAAGCCCCACAGCCCGGCCGCCACGTAGAAGTTCAGCGCGAGCACGTAGCCGACGACGGCGCCGCCGAACACCGAATGCGACAGGCCGTGGCCGATGTAGCTCATCCGGCGCAGGACGATGTACACGCCGAGCATCCCGCACAGCGCGCCCGTCAGGCCCGACGCGATCAGCCCCTGGCGGAAGAACTCGAAGCCGAGCGGCTCGCCGAGCAGGGTCATGGCAGGTGCTCGTGATCGGGCGCCGCAATGGGATCGTGTGGATCGCTGGCGTGATCGTGGGCCGCGTGCTCGTGGTGGGTGTGCTCGAGATCGCCGTGGCGGTGGCGCAGGGCGTCGCGCAGGCGGTGCGGCGCGGCATCGGCGACGAGCACGAGGCCGTCCTGGCGGACGACCCGCAGATCCGCCCCGTACGTCCGTCCGAGGATGGCCGACGTGAAGATCTCGTCCGGATCGCCCTCGGCGACGACCCCGCCGTTGACGCAGACGACCCACGGGAGGTGGGCCGCGACCGTGTTGAGCTCGTGGGTCGTGAGGACGATCGTGATCCCGTCCCCGTTGAGGTCGGCGAGGAGGTGCAGGATGTCGTCACGGGTCTTGAGGTCGACGCCGCTCGTCGGCTCGTCGAGGAGGAGCAGCGCCGGGTCGGCGATCAGGGCCCGGGCGAGGAATACGCGCTGCTGCTGACCACCCGACAGCTCGCGGATGTGGCGCGCGGCCAGCCCGCCAATCCCGAGCCGCTCGAGGAGCCCGTCAACGCGCCGCCGATCGTCGGCCGTCGCCCAGGCTCGCCAGGGATGCTCTGCCCAGCGACCCATGAGGACGACCTCGCGAACGGTCGCGGGGAAGTTCCAGTCGACGGTCTCGAGCTGGGGCACCCAGCCGACGCCCGCCGTGGGGCCGCGGCCGACGGTCCGCCCATCGATCGTGATCCGGCCCTCGACCCGCGGCACGACCCCGACGATCGCCCGGAGCAGGGTCGTCTTGCCCGCCCCGGACGGGCCGACGATCCCGATGAAGGCGCCGCGCCGGATCGACAGATCGACGTCGCGCAGGACCGGCGGCCCGTCATAGCCGCACGACACGCGCTCGAACCGGACGAGGGCATCGCCGGCCGGGCCCACCCCCGGCGACGCCACGGCCGTGGCGGTCACGGCCGCCACGTGTCGGCGACGGCCAGCGGGTCGAAGATCGCGGGATCGCCGCCGAGGGCGCCGATCAGCACCTGCATGTCCTTCTTCATCATCCCGACGTACGTGTGCTCGCCGCTCTGCGGCGCTCCGGGCGGCTCGTCGTCGCGAAGCTGGTCGACGAACCTCGCCCCGGACTCGCGGGCGATCTGCTCGAGGACCGGGCTCGGGAAGACCTCCGACCCGAACACCGCGGGCACCTTCTCGGCCCGGATCTGCCCGATCAGCCGGGCGACCTCCTGGGGGCTGGGATCCGAGAAGTCCGACGCCTGGACGGCGCCGATGACCGTGAACCCGTACTCCCGCGCCCAGTACGCCCACGAGTCGTGGTAGGTCAAGAGCTTGCGATCGGCCGCCGGGACGGACGCCACGCCCGTGCGGATCAGCCCGTCGAGCTGCTCGAGCCGGCCCTTGAAGGCCGCGAAGTTCGCGTCATAGGCCCCGGCATTGGCCGGGTCGGCCGCGCCGAACCAGCCGCGCATCAGGTCGGCATAGCGGATCGCGTACCGGACATCCATCCAGAGATGCGGGTTCGGGTCGCCGGCCGACTCCGGGAAGCTGAAATCGAACAGCCAGTCCGACTCGCCGATCGTGTTGTCGCCGAGCTCCCGGATCACCGCCGAGGCGTTCTTCGCCGCGTTGGCCATCTCGAGCGTCGGCTGCTCGAGATGGAGGCCGTTGACGACGATGAGGTCGGCCTTCGCGAGCGTCCGCGCGTCGGACGGCGCGGGCTCGAACGTATGCGAGTTCGTCGCGTCCGGGATCACGCCGCGGAGGCGGATCCGGTCGCCGCCGATGTTCCGCGCGATCGAGCTGATCGGGGCGACGGTGGTCGCGACGTCGAGCTTGTCGGGTTCGCCGGTCAGGGTGTCCTGCCAGCCCAGCGTCGCGCCGGCACCACCTCCACCGGATGGCCGATCGGCCGCGCTCGACGGCCCCGAGCAGCCGCCGACGAGCAGCGCCCCGATGCCGACCGCGATCAGCGCGAGGTGCAGGCGACGCTGGGCAGGGCGATGGCGAGCGGACATCCGGGACGCAGCGAACCTCGCGGATGGCGGGGCGAAGCGGCAAGACCGACAGCTTATCGCAACGAGTTGTAACAAGCACGCGTGTCAACAATTGGTACGATGCGCGGCCCGCCCCGGATCGCGAGGCGCGGCGGCTACCATCGAGCGCGATGCGCACGATTCCGGAGCTGTCCGCTGACGCGATCGCGCGGGCCCATCCCGCGATCGATCCCGCGTTTCGCGACGGGCCGCAGTTCGTCCACCCCGGCCTGTCGGAGCGGCTGGGCGTGCCCGTCATCGTCAAGGTCGAGACCGTCAACCCGATCCGCTCGTTCAAGGGCCGCGGGACGTGGATCGCGGTCCGGGCGCTGGCGGCCGACGAGTCGATCGGGCCGGATCGGGCCGTGATCTGCGCGTCCGCGGGGAACTTCGGCCAGGGGGTCGCCGCCGCCGCGGGTCCGCTCGGGATCTCCGCGGTGGTGTTCGTGTCACGCCACGCCAACCGCGCCAAGGTCGGGCGGATGCGGGCGCTCGGGGCGAGGGTCATCGAGGTCGGCGAGGACTTCGACGAGGCTCGCGCCGCGGCGGAGGCGGCGGCGGCCGCCGGTGACGGCTGCCTTCTCGTGGACGGCGAGGACCCGCGAATCTCGACAGGAGCCGCGACCCTCGCCCTCGAGCTCACCGGCGCCGTCGCGGCCGGCGCCCTGCCCTCCCCCGCCGTGGTGTCCGTACCGGTCGGGAACGGGGCCCTCATCAACGGCGTCGGCTCGTGGCTTCGCGTCGCCGCGCCCGACTGCCGGGTGCTCGGCGTCCAGGCCGAGGGCGCCGCCGCGATGACCCTGAGCTGGCGCGCCGGCCGGCCGATCGACACGTCGGCGGCCGCCACCTATGCCGACGGAATCGCCTCGCGGGTCGCGATCCCGGCAGCGGTCGAGCTGATGGTCGGGCGCGTGGACGAGATGCGGATCGTGTCCGACGACGCCCTGCGCGCCGCCCAGGCGGAGCTGACGGCGGAACTCGGGATCACGGTCGAAGGGGCGGCTGCCGCCTCGTGGGCGGGACTCCTGGCCGGACCGCGCCCGGACGGGCCCGCGATCGTCATCGTGACCGGCAGCAACGTCTGAGGCAGACCCGGCCGGCTCACGGCCGTCGGAGTCGGCTCGCTGCCGTCAGGCCGGCTCGTCGAGGCGGCCGTCGTGATGCGCGTTGTGCAGGATCGTCCAGACGTCGGCCTGGATCTCGCGAAGCGCGATGGCCAGGTCGATGGCGCGCCCGCCGTCCCGTTCGCGGAGGATCCGCTCGACGGTCGCGTCCTCCGTGTTCCGGAGCAGGACGGCGTGATCCCAGGCGGCGGGTCCCCAGCAGCAGTCCTCGAGATCGATCCAGACGACGCCGCCGTCGGTCACGAGCGAGTTCCTCGGGAAGGCGTCGCCGTGGAGCGCCTGGCGGTCGGGCGCCGCGTCGAGCAGCGCGGGAACGATCTCGTCCCGGCGGCGGCGCCGGCCGGCCGCGTCTCGGGCCGACAGCAGGCCGTGCCCGACCGCGAAGTCGATCGCCAGATCGAGATCGGACGTCGCCGGCCCGAGAAGCGGGAGCTCGATCCCGGGCGGGAGCGCGATCCGGCGCAGGGCGTCGTGGAGCGCCTCGAGGGCGACGAAGGAAGTCGCGGCATCGGGTGTCGCGCCCTCGATGTGGTCGACCCAGGCCAGCGCGGTCATCGCCCAGCCGTCGATCACGTGCGGCCCGGCCGGCAGCCACGGGCTCGGCGGGGCGACGGCGGCCCCCTCGGCGACGAGGGCCGTGCTGAGACGGACCTCGCGCTCGAGGTACGGCAGCGGATCGCGCCGGATCCGGCCGGTGAACGTCGCCACGCGGACGACGACCGGGGCGGGCCGGAGGTGGACGAGCAGGTTGCTGCCGTCCTTGAGGATCCGCGGGTCGGCGGACTCGATCCCGTGCGCCCGCCCGAGGGCCAGCGCGGCATCGAGGGGCGACGGATCCGGCACCGGTGGCCGCCGATCCGTCAGCCGGGCGGAAGGGCGATGCCGAGCTCGTCGAGCGACTCGTGGAGCTCCTCGGCGTCGCGATAGACGCGGAAGGCGCCCGCCGCCCTGAGCTCGTCCTCGCCGTATCCGCCGGTCAGCAGCCCGACGCTGAGCATCCCGGCCCGTCGCGCGGCCAGCAGGTCCCAGACAGCGTCGCCGACCACGTAGCAGTCCTGGACCGCGACCCCGAGCCGCTCCTGGCAGGCGAGGAAGAGGTCCGGCTCGGGCTTCGCCCGCAGGACGTCGCCCCGTTCGACGACGACGGTCTCGGGCGGGATGCCCAGCGCCTCGAGCGAGCCGTCGATCTCGGGACGCCGGCCCGACGTCGCGATCCCGTGGATCACGCCGCCCCGTCGGAGGTCGTCGAGGAGCTCGATCGCGCCCGGCAGGGTTCGCCGCTCCGGGAGGATCTCGCGGAACACCTCGCCGTGACGGCGCTGGAGCGCGTTCACCTCGTCCGCGGTCAGCTCCCGGCCGATCTCGCGGGCGACGGCCCGGGTGAAGAGCCCCCCGCTCATCCCGATCCGCCGATGGATCCGCCAGCCGTCGACCGGGATGCCGAGCTCGAGGAGCGCTCGCTGCCAGGCGAAGACATGGGCGTACACGGTGTCGACGAGGGTGCCGTCGAGATCGAAGATCAATGCCTGCATCGCCGAAGGATCGCACGGGCGAGCGCGCCGGTCGACGGCGCCGGGTTCGTCACCCCGGGTTCGTCGCGCCGGGCGGGGGTTGACACGCCGGGTTCGTCGCGCCGGGTGGGGGTTGACGCGCCGGCCGCGTGTCGCGGACGATTCGGCGCGTGGATCCGAAGGACGATCTCGACGCGCGCGAGGCCGAGCGGGTCCGGCGCCGCGACCGCGACGCTGCCGCCCGGGCGCGGGACCTCATGCGTCCGGGCATGGGCAAGGTGTTCAAGCAGATCCAGGATCGCCAGCGGAAGGCCGCGGACGAGACCGCGCCGCCCTCGCGCGCGACTCCGAAGAAGCGGCGCCAACCCTGACCGGCGCCGCGCCTGACGCTGGACCGGGCGTAGAATCCATGGCTCGCGCCGCGCCCATGCGGCACGTCACGTCCAGGGCCACCGGGGAGGTTCCAGCATGGCTCGAACACGCACCCGGGCCGCGATCGTCGCGGCCATCGCGATCGGCGGTCTCGCCGTGAGCTCCGGAGGCGTCGCGGCCGCGACCCCCCTCCCGACCCACGTCTACGCGCCCTACTTCGAGACGTGGACGACGGACTCGCTGACGACGATCAGCCAGCAATCGGGGGTCAAGCATTTCACGCTGGCGTTCCTCGAGACGACCTCGAAGACCTCGTGCACGCTGGCCTGGGACGGCGACAGGGCACAGCCGGTGTCGGGCGGTCGCTATCTCACCGAGATCGCGGCCTTGCGCGCGGCCGGCGGCGACGTCATTCCCTCGCTCGGTGGCTGGAGCGCCGATCAGGGCGGCACCGAGATCGGCGATTCGTGCAAGGACGTGAACCAGATCTTCGTCGCCTACCGCGATCTGGTCCTCACCTACGACGTCAGCCGGATCGACATGGACATCGAGGGTCGGTCCCTCACCAAGCCCGACGGGATCGACCGGCGCAACCGGGCGATCAAGCTCCTCCAGGACTGGGCGGCGAGCCCGGCGGTCAACCGGCCGCTGACGATCTCGTACACGCTCCCGACCTCGGCCTCGGGCCTCGAAGCGAGCGGGCTGGCCGTCCTCCAGAACGCGAAGACGAACGGCGTCCGGATCGACTTCGTCGAGCCGATGGTCTTCGACTACTACGACCGGACGACGACCGACATGGGCCAGGCCGCAGTTGACGCACTCACCGGGCTGCATGCGCAGCTCCACACGCTCCTGCCGTCCCTGTCCGACCCGCAACTGTGGGCGATGGAAGGCGCCACGATCATGAACGGCATCGACGACTATCCGAGACGGACCGAGGTCACCCAGCTCGCCGACGCCCAGCGCCTCCGCGACTTCGCCGTCGCGAACGGGATGTCGGCCCTGTCGATGTGGGCGATCCAGCGCGACAACGGCGGCTGCGTCGGCAACGGCGGGGCGAACAACTGCTCGGGCATCGCCCAGGCGACGTGGGCGTT
>DATNBW010000259.1:0-2767 GCA_035607275.1 Verrucomicrobiia bacterium
CGAGGGTATCGAAGGACATGGGGAGAAGTGACTCCTGACGGGGGCCCTCCCGCACGTGCGGGGCCCGGTCAGGGCACAGGTTGGGATCGGGATCGGGTTTCGACCAGGGCCGGTAGGCCCCGGTGTTGGACCGGGCGCTGACCGGAGCGCCCATCGAACACGAGAGCGCAAGCCTAGCCGATCGGGGCCGAGCTGTCGAACATCTGTCCGTTTCGAGCGTGGCGGCGCCCGGGAAGCCGGGACCTGGGGCTCAGCGGCGACGCGTCCCGGGCCCAGCCGGGGCCGGCGGCAGGATGATCGGCGCCCACGGGCCCGCGAGGCGCTCGAGCTCGGCCGCCTTGAACGCGTGGCGGAGCACGAGGCCGTGCATCGCCCGGGCCAGCGACCGGCGGGCGAGGGATGTCGCCGGCTCGGGCAGAAGGGCGAGCGCGTCGCGCTGGGCGAGCGCGGACGAGACCCGCAATCCGTCGTCGTCCACGGGCGACAGGCCGCGCGGCCAGGGCAGGTCCGACGGCCCGGTCGGGCGCGGCGCCTGGCCGGCGATCCGGCTTCGCTCGGCCGGGGGGAGCGACGCCAGCCGGCGCAGAGCCTCCGCCACGACCGCCGTGCTCGGACCGTAGCGCGGCTGATCGACCGCCGCCTGCCATCCGCGCGTCAGGCGCTCGCGGACGCGGTCGCGAAACGCCCCGGACAGATGCTCGTCGAGGAACGGTCCGAGGAGGATCTCCTGGGCGAAGCCGACCGCCGCGTCGCGCGTCGGCGGGTCCCACCGGGCGCGGCGCGGGAGCGCGTCCTGGATCATCGGCTCGAGCGTCCGCAGGGCGTCCTGGCGGTCGGCCGGCAGGAAGCGCGAGATCGTGGCGATGAACGCGATCGGGGCCGTCTCCGCGAGCGACAGCCGGTCGAGCTCGTCCTCGGTCAGGCGGCGGATCCGGTCGACGTGCCGGGCGATCGCCTCGGCCGGCGCGACGGGACGGCGGACCGGCCGCGCGGTGCGGACCGACGCGCGGGCCGCCGACGAACGAGGGCTCGGCCCGCGACGATCGCCACCGACGATCGCCGCGCCCCGGCGCGGGTGGCGCTCGCGGTCGTAGCGGGCGCGCAGCTCGGGATCGGACAGCCAGTCGTGGGCGACGTTGATCCGCTTCGCGAGCTCGCCCGCCGCGGGCCCGGCGACATCGGGATGATGCTGCTTGAGGAGCGCCCGCCAGGCGATCTCGACCGCCTCGTACGAGGCGTCGACGGGCAGCTCGAGCCGGGCATAGAGGTCGTCGGGCGGAAGCATCGGTCGCGGAGCCATCGGGCTCTCATGCTATCGGGCGGCGGCGCGGATGCGGTGCCCGCCCGGCTCGATCGGCGCTTGTCAGCCGCGCGGTTGCCCCGCTGTCGCCGGAGACGCGGTGGAGAAGCCGTCGCGAAGCATCGCCTCGACCTCCTCGATCGAGCGGGTCGTCCGCTCGCCGGTCGCGCGCTCCTGGACCTCGACGCCGCCGGCTGCGATCGACCGTGGCGAGACGGTCAGGATCCACGGCATCCCGAGCAGCTCGGCGTCGGTGAACTTGACGCCCGGCGATTCGTCGCGATCGTCGTACAGGATCTGGCGCCAGTAGCCGGCGCCCTCGGCGACTGCGTGGAGCCGCTCCGCGATCTCGCCGACCTGGACGTCGCGGTTGGCCCCGATCGCGACGAGGTGAGCCGCGTACGGCGCGACCTCCTCGGGCCAGACGATTCCCTTCTCGTCGTGGTGGTCCTCGACCACGCAGGCGACGTTCCGTCCGACGCCGATCCCGTACGAACCCATGACGATCGCGTGCTCGCGACCGTCCTCGCCGAGATAGGTCGCCCCGGCCGCGTCGGTGAACTTCGTGCCGAGCTTGAAGATGTTGCCGACCTCGATCCCGTTGCGCAGGATCAGCGGCTGGCCGCACGTCGGGCAGGGATCGCCCTCGCGGGCATTCGTGATGTCGGCCGTCACGTTCGGCGTGAAGTCGCGCCCGACGTTGACGTTCCGGTAGTGGAAGCCCTCGCGGTTCGCTCCGGCGACGAGGTTGGGCGAGCGCGCGACCAGCTCGTCGACGACGACGGTCGTGTCGTGGGCGCCGATCGGCGATCCGTAGCCGGGCTCCATGCCGGCGGCCTTGATCTCGTCGACCGTGGCGGGCCGGAGGCCGGTGCTCGCGCCGACTGCGTTGGCGAGCTTCGTCTCGTTCACTTCGAGATCGCCGCGGACGATGGCCGTGACGAGGCGGCCGTCGCCGGCCATGAAGAAGGCGGCCTTGGCGGTCCGCGTCTCGGGAATGTCCAGGAAGCGGGCGAGGGTGGCGATCGTGGTCGTGCCGGGTGTCGCGATCTCCTCGAGCGCGCCCGGCTCCTCGGCGGCCGGCGCCGGATGCTCGATCTTCGCGATCTGCCGGTTGGCGGCGTAGCCGCACGCCTCGCACAGGACGAGGACGTCCTCGCCGGCGGGGTTCAGGACCATGAACTCGTGGGCGAGGCTGCCGCCCATCATGCCGACGTCGCTGCTGACCGCGATCGCCTGCAGGCCGAGCCGCTCGAACGTCCGGACATAGGCGGCGTGCTGGTCCCAGTAGCTCTTGTCGAGCCCGGCGTCGTCGCGATCGCAGCTGTAGGCGTCCTTCATGACGAACTCGCGGACCCGGATCAGGCCGGCCCGTGCCCGCGGCTCGTCCCGCCACTTCGTCTGGAAGTGGTAGACCTGCAGGGGCAGCTGGCGCCACGACTTGACGATGTCGGCGAGCAGGATCCC
>DATNBW010000262.1:0-3253 GCA_035607275.1 Verrucomicrobiia bacterium
CGAGCAGGATGCGATTGGCGGGCGTATTCACGATCGGAAAATACGAACCGAAGTTCGTGCCGATGGTGATGGCCCAGTAGGCGATCTGGTCCCACGGCAGCAGATAGCCCGTGAACGACAGCATGATCGTCAGGAAGAGCAGGACCACGCCCACGACCCAGTTGAACTCCCGCGGCGGCTTGTAGGCCCCGTGGTAGAAGACCCGCATCATGTGGAGGAACACGAAGAACACCATCAGGTGGGCGCCCCACCGATGGATGTTCCGGGTCAGCAGCCCGAACGTCACCTGGCTCTGGATGTCGAGGATGTTCGTGTACGCGAGCGTCGCCGACGGCACGTAGAAGAACATCAGGTACACGCCGGTGATCGTCAGGACGAGGAACAGGAAGAACGACAGGCCACCGAGACAGAACGTGTAGGCGAACTTGACGGCGTGCTGCCGGACGCGGACCGGGTGGATGTGCAGGAAGACGTTGTTCATCACCGCGTACGCCCGCGACCGTTCGTCGTTGGGGTACGGCTGACGGAAGAGCGAGCGCCAGACGGGGCTTCGGCGGATGGTGTGGTCCATCCGCTCGAGGAAACTCACCGGGCTCCTCCTGCGACGCCGGGCGTGCCGGCCAGCTGCGCGTCCCGGTACGACTCCTTGTAGAGCCGCCCGTCGGTCGAGATCTCCTGGAGCTCGAACCGCTCCATCGTAATGGCGTCGAACGGGCACCGCTTGACGCACAACGCGCAGCGGATGCAGCGCTCCTCGTCGAGGATCATCGCGGCCCCGTTCTCCCAGCCGTACGACTCCTCGATCTCGGGCAGGAGGCCCTCGGTCTTGAGCTGGTTGACGTCGACCATGTGGATGACGCCTTCGGGGCAGACGTCCGCGCACGCACCGCACAGGACGCACCGGAACGGGTCGAACCAGATGTTGAAGTTGCACATGAGGCAGCGCGTCGATTCGGCGACGGCGGCGGTCGCATCGAAGCCGTATTCGACCGGCGTGTTGAAGTTGACGACCGGATCGGTCGACGCCATCCGGACCTGGAGTGGCGCCATCGGGATGTGCTGGCGGGGCAGGACGTCGTAGAACTCGGGCATGTCGTGGCGCCACGAGCTCGTGATCTTCACGTTCGGGCTGACGGTCACGTCGGTCCGGCCCGACAGATAGCGGTCGATCGCGTAGGCGCACTTCTTGCCGTGGCCGGCCGCCTCGATCAGGGTCGTCGGGCCGGTGACGAAGTCGCCGCAGGCGAAGACGCCGCGGGTGTTCGTCGCGTACGTCGCCGGGTCGACCTTGACCCGGCCACGGTTGATCTCGAACGACGGCTCGACCGGCAGGAACGTCAGGTCGGCCGCCTGCGAGACGGCCGGAATGATGACGTCGGCCGGGATCGTGAACTCGCTGCCCTCGATCGGGACCGGCGACCGCCGACCGGACGCGTCGGGCTCGCCGAGGCGGTTGCGGATGAACTTCACGCCGGTGACGTGGCCGTCCTCGCCGAGGACCTCGACCGGGCTGGCGAGGAACTCCATCCGGACGCCCTCGCGCTCGGTCTCGCCGAGCTCCTCCTCGTCGACGACGAGCTCGGAGCGCGTCCGGCGATAGACGATCGAGACCCGCTCCGCGCCGTGGCGCAGGCTCGTCCGCGAGCAGTCCATGGCCGTGTACCCGCCGCCGATGACGACGACGTCCTTGCCGACGTACAGGTCCTGGCCGAGGTTGGCCTTCTTCATGAAGTCGACGCCGTAGTCGACCCCGTCGAGGTCGCCGCCCGGGATGTCGAGGGCCACCGGGTCCATGGCGCCGGCGGTCAGGGCGACCGCGTCGTAGTCGCGCTGGAGGTCCTCCATCGTGACGTCCTTGCCGACCGTCGTGTTGAACCGGAACGTGACCCCGAGCCGCTCGACGAGGCGGACGTCCATCTCGATCGCCTCGCGCGGGAGGCGGAACGCGGGGACGCCGATGAGCATCGTCCCGCCGCCGTACGGGAGGCTGTCGAAGACCGTGACCCCGATCCCCTTCATCGCCAGCTCGCGCGCGACCGCGATTCCGGCCGGCCCCGCGCCGACGACGGCGACCTTCTCGCCGCGCGGCGTGATCCGGGGCATGACGTCGGGGATGCCGGACGCCTCATGCCACTCGACGAGGAACCGCTTCATCGCCCGGATCGCGAGCGGCCGGTCGATGTCGCCGCGGCGGCAGGCCCGCTCGCACGGCGCCGAGCAGACGTAGGAGCACATCGCCGCGACCGGGTTCGGCTCGCGCGACAGGATGTACCCCTCCTCGAACCGGCCCTCGGCCGCGAGGTTCAGGTAGCCGCGACAGTTCGTCCCCACCGGACAGGCTTCCTGGCACTCGATGTTGCACTGGAGCCAGGAGGCGTCGACGGGCTGGACGAGGAATTCCTGGAGGGGGTCGATCGCCAAGGTCGAGGACGTGCCTTTCGATGGAGTCGGATCCCGGGAAGAGCGCAACCGGCACGAACCGATGAGGTCGCGGTCGGTCGCCCCAATCTACCATCCGCGCCTCGGGCTTCGCAAAGCCACCGGGAGCACGGCCAGGCCGCCCGCGGAGCATCCCGGCGTTGCGACGCAGGGCCGTCGTCGGGTTGACCGCGGGCAAGCGCGCAGCTACGCTCAGCAGGGGTTGTCAGGGAACCGATCGGGGCCGAGGAGGGCAGCGGGTCTTGACCGCCAGTGAGTTCGCGTTTCTCGCGCTCGGGCTCGTCCTCGGTGTCGCCAGCGGCGCCGCGCTGATCGAAGTCCTCCGGGCACGCCCGCCGAGCGCCCGCGAGGTCCGCGTCACGGTCGCCCCGAATGCGATCCATTCACGCATGGCGGCAACGCTCGCGGACCCGCATGGCGTCGGCGACGCCGTCGGTCCGGCCCGTGGCGGACCGGGCGATCGGCGCTGGCGGGACGAGATCGTCGCGACCGGCGAACCGGCCGCCACCGGACGGCGCGGCGCATGGCGGGCATCCGAGCGCACGGGCGACGACCCGGCGGACCGGTCTGGAACGCCCGTTCGGAACGAGCCCCGGCCCGGGCTGGTCGCCGTCCCGATGTCGATGGAACCGGACCCCGTCACGACCGAGCTGCGCGCAACCGCGGCCGCGTCGGCAGTGGCCACAATGGCCCCGTTGGTCGCCGCGGCCGTTGCAGCCCCAGCTCCGGCTCCGGCTCCAGCTCCGGCGATGACGGCATCGGTCGCGGTCGCGGTCGGCGCGTCGGGCTCGAGCCGCGCGGCGTCGGAGGCGGC
>DATNBW010000278.1:0-2452 GCA_035607275.1 Verrucomicrobiia bacterium
CGATCGCTCGCCGCCGAGCGGCAGGGCGAGCGGCGCGACCGACTGGTCGATCCAGACGAGGGCGATCGCGGCGAACGCGGCCGGCCCCCAGGCCAGGAGGAGCGGCAGGGCGATGCCCGGCGCGGCGTCGGCGACGCGCGCCGCCCACAGGTGGAACGGGATCGCCCCGAAGCGGACCGCAACCGCGATCGCGAAGGCGAGGTAGGCGAGGCCGAAGACGGCCGGGGCCTCGACCAGGTCCCCGAGCGGCCGGGCCAGCCACGCTGTGGCGGCGATCGCGAGGGCGCCGGCGATGGCCAGGGCGCGCAGCTCGCGGACGCCGACGAAGGCCGCCCGGGCCGCCGCCCCGACCGGCGCCGCGACGAGGATCCCGGCCAGGCCGCCGGCCGTGGCCGCGACGACGGCGATCACCGGGTCCGGCAGCGCCAGGGCGAGCACCGCGGCCCCGAGCCCGAGGACGATGATCCCCGGCACGTCCGGCTCGTGGACAGCCGATGCGTCGATCGCGACGAACAGGAGCCCGACGACGGAGCCCAGCAGGGCGTACAGGCGCAGCCATTCCGACGGGGCGAGGACGGCGCCGCCGATCCGGATCGCCGCCGACGGGCCGATCGAGGCCGCGCTCGCGGCCATCAGCCCGAGGCCGACCAGGGCGAAGGATGTCGACCAGCCGCGCTGCCCGCGGACCAGCAGCGATGCCGTCCCGAATACGGCGGCGACGACGAGGAACGGCAGGACGGTCACGGCTCGCCCGCGCCGGGCGGTGACGGTGGCGTCGGCGGCGGTCGGCGCCGGGTCGAGCCGGTCGAGGGCCTGGCCGAGCGGCGCGGCGTCCCAGGCTCCTTCGATCGCGACCCCCGTTCGGGCGCGACGGCAGGCCCGGCCGGCTCGGCAGGCCCGGCCGGCTCCGCAGGCTCGGCGGAGTCGGCGGACAAGGCGCCCTCGGCGGGCGCGGCGCTGGGTTCGTGGGGCGGGCGCAGCGCAACGCCGGTGGGCGGCCCCGTTCGCCGTGGCGCGGCGGAGGAACGCGACGGCTCGCGTCGCCCGCGCGCCGGGCCGGCCGGCGCACGCGACGGCCCCGTCGGCCCACGCGACGGCGCCGCACCTCGAACGTCCCGCTCCGCCGGCCGGTGGGCATCAGGCAGGCGGCGTGCCGCCTCACCGGGCCGGCCGGCACCGATCGCCTCGAGTCCGCCGGCGGCCCGTGCCGCGGTCGCGATCACCGCGATCGCTCCGCCGATGGCGATCGTCAGGACGGCCCCGACGAGCTGCTCGCCCTGGCTCGGCGACGGGTCGAGGCCGGCCCGGAGCGTCGTCGCGCCGACGAGCAGCAGGAGGGCGCCGACCGCGAGCCGCAGGACGTCACGGCCGGTGAACAATGGAGCGGCTGCAAGGACGATCAGGGCGAACCCGGCGGCCTGGGCTTCGGCCGGCCCGAGTCCCGCCGCCCCGAGGCCGTGGCTCCCGAACCCGATGACCGCCCCGGCCGCGCCGAGGAGCAGCTCGGCCGGCCAGCCGATCCGGGTCCCGCTCGTCGCAGCCTCACTCCGCAGGCCGATCGCGATCAGCCGCACCGAGAGCAGCGTGGCCGCGATCCGGGCGAGGATCGAAAGAGGTTCCGGCCACGGATCGACGATGAGCGGGGCCGCGAGCAGGACGACCAGGAGGCCGAGGACCGTCGCCCGGACGTCCCGCGCGGAGACGGCCAGCACCCCGCCCCCGATCGTGACCGCGGCGATCGCGGCCAGGGCCGGGTTCATGCCGCTGGTCGCCGATCGCACCCGCTCACGGGGCGGACGTCGCGAGCTCCGGATGGGTGGGCGTCGGGATGACCTCGAAGGTGTCGATCGGCCAGTAGCGGAGCCACGCCCGGCCGATGACCCGGCTGACATCGACCGGTCCGCCCTCGCGCGAATCGGCCGAGTTGCCGCGATGATCGCCCATGAGGAACAGCTGGCCGTCGGGGATGACCCACGTGTCGATGCCGCTCGGGGCGTCCGTCGCCTGCGTCTGGCCGTCGGCCTCCTTGAAGACGTACGGTTCGACGAGCTTCACGCCGTTCAGGAACACGGATCCATCGCGGATCGTGACCGTGTCACCGCCGACCCCGATGACCCGCTTGATGTAGGGCTCGCCGTTGATCTCGACCCAGCTCTCCGGCGGGTTGAACACGACGATGTCGCCCAGCTTGTAGGGGCCGAACCGCGGCGTCAGCTTGTCGACGAGGACGTACTGGTCGGGCTCCAGCGTCTGCTCCATCGAATTCTGCTGGACCTTGAACGGCTGCGCGACGAACGACTGGATGACCCAGAAGATGATCAGGGTCAGGACGAGGGTTTCGGCGATCTCGAGAAGGCACCCGATCGCTGGCTTTCGGGTCACGAGGGCGGGGTCGGGGTGGTCACAAGTCCGGCAGTATAGGTCGTCAGGCGGGATCGACCCGCGGGTCGGC
>DATNBW010000288.1:0-9156 GCA_035607275.1 Verrucomicrobiia bacterium
TGTACGCCATGCCCTCGTCGATCGAGTTGAACGTCTGCCCGTCGAACAGGTCGGGCGTGTGCACGGTGTGCCCGGCGGCACGCAGCTTGTCGGCGAACGCGCCGATCCCCGGGGTCAGCCCCTGGGCGTGGTGGAACAGCAGGACCTCGGCCATCGGAACCTCCGGGATGTGCGGGACGGGCGGACCCCGTGGTCAGGGTAGGTTCCCATCTTCACCCGGATACGTGACACCTGCGGACAGGATCCCGTCGTGACCGGTGCTGATGAGCCAGACCGGGGACGCGCACATGTCGAGTCGAGGACGGCCGCCTCGGCCACCGCTACTCTGGCGGCATGCTCCGCTGCCGCCCGCGATTCCGGGGGACTCCGGGTGAAGCCTGATCGCATCCGCGTGGGGATCGTCGGCTGTGGCGACGTCGCCCACCGTCACTACCTGCCCGCGCTCGAGTCGATGGCCGACGTCGTCTCCGTCGCGGCGGTCGCGGATCCGCGGGACGGTGCCGCGGCGGCCGTGGCTGCCGCCGTCGCCGCGTGGTCGCCCGGCACGGAGGTCCATCGGGAAGTCGACGCGATGCTCGGCGGAGGGCGCCTCGACGCGGTCTTCAATCTGACGCCCGCGCCGCGGCACGGGGCCGTCAATGAGGCGATCCTCGGGGCAGGCGTCGCCTGCTACAGCGAGAAGCCGCTCGCAGCGAGCGTCGCCGAGGCCGATCGCCTGATCGGGCTCGCGGACCGTCGTGGCCTGCTGTTCCTGTCCGCTCCCGGGTCCGCCGTGACGAACCGGATCCGATGGCTGCGGGAGATCGCTCGGTCGAGGCGCTACGGTGCCGCGACGCTCGCCGTGGCCCACCACGCCGATCCGGGCCCGGCCGACTGGGACGAGTACACCGGTGATCCGACGCCCTTCTACCGTGAGGGTGTCGGCCCGGTGTTCGATCACGGCGTCTATCGCCTGCACGAGATGACGACCGTCCTCGGCCCGGTCCGGCGCGTCCAGGCGATGGGTGCGATCGCCTTGCCGACCCGGCGGGTCCGTGGCGGCCCGCTGGCGGGGCGGATGATCGAGGTCACGACCCAGGACCACGTCCTCATCCACCTCGAGTTCGAGTCTGGCGCCCTGGGTCAGCTCCTGGCGAGCTTCGCCACGCACGACACGCTGGCTCCCTGGCTCGAGATCCATTTCGAGGGCGGCGTCGTCAGCTTCGGCGGCAAGTCGTGGGAGCCCGACGCGCCGGTGATGCTCTTCGATGCATCGGGCGACGCGGTCGGCGACTGGCGACCGGCGCGCGAGATGCCCCACGACGAGCATGGCGTCGTCGAGGCCGGCGCGCGCCACTTCATCGCCTGCCTGCTCGGCACCGAGTCACCGGTCCTCACCGCCGAGCACGGGCGGCACGTCCTCGATGTCATCCTGGAGGCGTACGCATCGATCGCGGACGGGCGAGCGCACGACGTCGCGACGACGTTCGCGCGGGACCTCTCGGCAACGGGGGGGCCCTGAAGATCGAGGCGCACACGTCGGTTCACCTCGGGCCGGTCCTTGGCCTACTCTGAGGTGGACGTCTGGCGATTCCCACCTCCGGGAGTGGCGGGCAACAGGGAGGAAACGCCATGACGGAGTCGGCCACGTTGAGGACTCGTCGCTCGTTGTTGGCGGCAGCCGCCGGATCCGCGGCCGCACTCGCAGCGACCGCCGCAGCCCCATCCGCGATCTTCGCGGTCGATCCGAACGACCTGGTCCTGAACCAGGACAACCCGACCACCACGGAGACCGGCGTGACCCAGACCACCGACGATCTCGTCGGCTTCCGGGCCTCGACCACGAACGGCATCGGCCTCAAGGGCGTCAGCACCTCGCTCGCGGCGTATGGCCATCAGGCGATCGGGGTCATGGGCGTGTACGGCACCGGCGTCGAGCCGCCGACCCCGCCGAATCGCGTCGGGGTGTTCGGCTTCGCGAGCGATTCCGACGCGACGGATGGGCTCCCCACCGGCGTTGTCGGTCACGGGATGGAGGGCGTTCGCGGGCGTGGCGGCGTGGGGGTCCGCGGTGAGGGCGACGAGGTCGGCGTCTTCGCGGCGACGAGCGACACGGCCGAGACCTCGGCGATCGCCCTCTGGTCCTACGCGACGTCCATCAAGCATCGCGCCCTGAAGGTCGAGGGCCGTGCGGAGTTCTCGCGGAGCGGTCGGAGCTACGTGGCCACGGGCGCCAGCTCGAGGACGGTGTACCTCACGGGCGTCACGTCGTCGAGCCTGGTGTTTGCCGTCCTGTCCACGAGCCGGAGCGGGATCTTCGTGCGCGCCGTCATGCCGGCAACCGGCCGGTTCGTCGTCGCCCTGAACGCAAAGGTTCCAGGCACCACCTACTTCTCGTGGATCGTGTTCACGAACCCGGCGAACCACGGAGGCTGAACCGATGAAACCGGACGTCGTGCGCCTTCGGGCACCGGCCGATGGCGGCCGCCCGGGGACGGCAGCACTGCACAACCTGACGGCGGCCGACCTGATCGAGCGCCGCGCGAACGATCGCATGCGGACCGCGACGGTCCCGGCCCGGCTCGCGTCGGGGGTTCCATTTCGGACCAGGCCGGCGGCCAAATCCTGACCGCATCTGGCCCATTCGGCTGCCCACAATGCGCGGATGAGCCGCTACCTCCAGCTCCTCCGCCAGCGCGACTTCGCGCTCCTGTGGGGCGGCGCCACGATCTCGTCCGTCGGCGACGGGATGTCGTTCGTCGCGCTCCTGTGGCTGTTGATCGAGCGGGGCGGGACGCCGGCTGACGTCGGCTGGCTGGCGGCGATCCACACGGCGCCGGTGATCATCGGCGGACTCGCCAGCGGGGTCATCCTCGACATGTTCGACCCGCGCCGGGTCCTGGCGGCCGATAACGCGCTCCGCGGCCTGGCGATGGCGAGCGTCCCGATCGCGTCGGCTCTCGGCGTCCTGACGACGCCCCACCTGTTCGTCGTCGCCGGCGTCTACGGCCTCCTGTTCATGACCAGCGCTGCCGGCATCCCGAGCCTGATCACCCGACTGATCCGTCGTGACGACCTGACGACCGCGAACGCGATGGAGTCCCTCTCGTTCAGCATCTCGGGACTGATCGGACCGGGCGTCGCCGGACTCCTGATCGCGATCGCGGGGGCGCCGTTCGTCCTCGCGATCGACGCATTTTCGTACTTCATCTTCGTCGGCTGCCTGCTCCTGATGCGCGAGGGAGGCAAGGGAGGGGACCCGGTCGAGGCGGGAGCCGTCGAGGCCGGCGCGGACCCGGCGGCCGTGCCGGCGCCGGCAGCCTCGCGAGGCCTCGGTCCGGCGGTCCGGTTCATCCTCAGCGCCCGAGCGATCGTCGCGATCACGCTTTTCTACATGTCGGTCAACGTCGCCGGGGGGATCGTGACGGTCGTGATTCCGCTCTATGTCCGCGACGTCCTCCACGCGGGATCCGAGACGTTCGGGCTCCTGCTGAGCGTCCTGACCGCGGGCGATCTGGCGGGCCTCCTGGTCGTCGGTGCGGTGAACTGGCGGTGGCCCCTCGGGCGCTCGATCGCCTGGGCCCTGTTCACGAGCGGCCTGGTGATCCTGCTCTGGCTGCTCCAGCCGCCGGTGATCGCGCTCGGCGCGATCCTGTTCTTGTGGGGCGCGCTCTCGTCCTCGCTCACGCCATGGGCCCAGACGATCCGGATGCGCCTGATCCCGCCCGAGATGCGCGGCCGCGTCTTCGCCCTCCTGCGGACGAGCATGCAGTCGACCCGCCCGATCGGCGCGGTCGCCGCCGGACTCCTCCTCGGTCGGGGGGACCTGTCGATCGCGATCGTGGCGGTCGGCCTGCTGTTCGCGGTGCCCGGCTTCATCGGGATCTGGCTCCCGGCCCTCGGCCGCGGCCCCACCGCCGAACCGGAGCGGGCCTGACAGACCGAGTCAAGCCGGATTCGCGCGCCGCTCGCTGCCCCGCCCGCGCGGCGAGACGCCGGTGAGATGGACCGCCGATACGTTCCGCACCGTACGGTCGCATTGCGCCGTGATGTGCGGTTGCAAGCGGCACATCGAGGGAGGGAGCGAGATGCGAAGCAGACGCGCGCGAGCCGGACGGTTCGGGGTGACGTTGATCGCGATCGCTGCGATCGCGGGCGGCGCGCCGTTGTCGGCCGGGGCGACATCGGCGGGAGGCGCCGTGCCGCTGGGCGTGGACGCCCGGGTGCTGGCCGCCCCGACCCACGGCGTCCACATCGGGAAGGGGCAGCTCTCGGACGCCGCTGGCAGAGCTGTCAACGGCCGTGTTGCGATCCTCGCCTGGCCGGGCGAGACGTTCCTTCGGTCGCTCAGGGATGGCGTCGTCTTCGCCACGCCGACGGTCGGCTGGGCGCGGACGGCAGCCGACGGTCGTTGGTCGGCGGACGCGAATCCGACCTTGATCCCGCGCGAATATGTCGAGCCCGACGGAAAGGTGAATTTCGTCGCCATCGGCTGGACGTCAATGGCCCAGGGTCGCTGGGACTTTTCGGCGTGGCTCGGTGCGAACGCGAGCCGCAACGATGCGACAGACCTGTCGTTCTCCGCGAACGGGAAACTGGACACCGGAGCCGCGCTTCTCAGGACGTCCGTCCGCTCGACCCAGCGCGACCCGTCGCCGGAGCTCGGGATCCCGATCTGCGGTTACGGCCGAGTCGGGACGTACCAGGTGTGGTCGATCGTCAATGAGTCGTGGCCGTACGGGTCCGACAAGGGCTGGCTCCACCATGAGTCGTCCCATTCGGTGACCGTGGGGTCGGCGATGTCGACGGACGGTGGCCTGCACTTCTCGGTCAGCGGCTCGAGCACGACGACCGCAGGCGTCTCGTTCACGTATGCCAAGAGCATCGCCTACCGTGATTTCCGGGTCGGCATGCAGTACGGCAAGTTCCGCCAATACTGCGGAGGACAACCCACGAACACGTACTCGTTCCGCGTCGACTTCCCGAATGGTGGTTACGACGACGTCGGCCGGTCCGGCGTGCCGAACTGGACGTATTGCCTGACGGTGTCGGCCGGGGAGTGGGTGCGCAACCGTACCGACGGCAGCGCGTGGAGCTTCTCGGCAGGAACGAAGGTCGCCGGGGTGATCGGCATCGATCTCTCGTCGAGCACGAACTACAGCACGACACTCGATCTCCACTACGAGCTCGTCGCCAAGGGTCTCGTGTGCGGAAGCAACGCCGTGCCTTCGATCGCGGCCAAGGTCAAGACCAGTCGGTGATCCACCGGCGGATCGTTCTCGCGGGGACCGGGGCGGCGGGTGTCGCCGCCCTCGTCCTCGCACTCTCGGTCGTCCTCGGCTCAACGACCCGGCACGGCGATGGACAGGGGCCACTGGCGTCGTTGAACGAGTCGGGGAGCGAGTCGATGGCGGTCGACCCGACGCGCACCGGCGCGACTTCGTGGACGTACGGCATACGTCTGTGCGTCCAATCGAGCGATGTCCCGGCCGTTGTCGAGGGCGTTGCCCCGACGGCCACGGTCGGCGACGGGTTCAGGATGGTCGGGCTCGGGCTCCGTGAGTTCGATCCGAGCGCGGACCACGCTCCGATCATCTCGGTGGACGGCTACCCGCCACCGCGTCGCGACGTTCCGGACACCCCCGCTTCGGTCCCGGGATTCGTTGTCCGGACGCCTTGCGCGCTTGATCCGACGGCCCGTTACACCGAGCTGCTGGTGGGCCTCGAACGCATCGGCGCGGCCGGCGGCGGCTGGCGCGGGCTCGACGTGACGTACACCGCCGACGGTCGGCGATACGTCCTCGCCATCGAGCACGACCTGCTCATCTGCGGTCCGGCGATCCCGGAGTTCTGTCATGGTCCGTGACTCGCTCGCCTGGCTGTAGCCGCCTACAGTGACGGGGTGCTGATCATCCTGCCGCCGTCCGAGTCGAAGCGGCCGCCGCCGGCGAGGGGCCGACCGGTCGCGCTCGAGGAGCTGTCGTTTCCGGAGCTCACGGCCCTCAGGAGCCGGGTCCTCGACGCGGTGATCGCGACGAGCGCGCGGCCCGATGCGTTCTCGCGGTTGCAGGTTCGCCCGACGAAGGCGGCCGAGGTCGCCCGCAACACGAGGCTCCGCGAGCTGCCTGCGGCGCCTGCTCTCGACGTGTACTCGGGGCCGCTCCACGAGGGTCTTGCCGCCGCGACCCTGGCCGACCCGGCGCGGGAACGCGCGGCTCGCAGCGTGGTCGTCACCTCGGCGCTGTGGGGCCTGCTCCGGCCGTCCGACCGGATCCCGCCCTATCGACTCCATGTCTGCGCTCGGCTCGCCGGCATGGACCGCCTCGAGCCGACGTGGCGTGCGCTCCTCGACGATCTCCTCGCCGGCGCAGCCGGGTCCGGCGGGATCGTCGTCGATTTTCGATCACCGACCTATCAGGCAATGGGCATGCCGACCGGCCTCGGCGATCGCACGGTGACGCTCCGCGTCGATCAGGCGGCGGGCGGCGGCCGACGGATCGGCGACGTCGTGGCCAAGCGGATCCGCGGTCAGGCGGCTCGCCGGCTCCTCGAATCGGGCGCCGAACCTGACGACCCCGATGCGCTCGCCGACGTGCTCGCCGATCGCTGGCCGGTCCGGCTCGAGCCCCCGTCGCGGTCGAGCCGGCCCTGGCTTCTGACGATCACCGCCGACGACTGACCGATGCGCCGTGGCGGCGTCCGGACTCGGGCGTGGACCGCCATAATCAACAGCGCCGGGGAGTCAGCCAGCACGTCCCGCACGAGGAGCTCCCGTGGCCACCCAGCGCTTCGAATCGTCCGTCACCGCGGTGTCCTGGATCCCGTCCGAGGCCATCAGCGGCCCGTCGAAGATCCCGTTCGAGCTCGGCGTCACCCATTACGACGAGCCGCCGCCGGACCGGATCGACGATCTCGAGCAGCTCCGGACGAGCGACCGATTCCGCGAGGCGAACGAGCTGCGCGCGTTCATCGACGTCGACGACGGCCGGATCGTGGGCTCCGGCCATCTCGGCCAGGGTCACATCGGCGCGACGACCGTCCGGGTCGGGCCGGCAGCGCTGCGCTTCCCCGCGGTTCACCTTCCCGACATCCAGGCCGAGCCAGAGGTCGGGACCTCGTCTGTCCGCTTCGTCCAGACCGTCGGGGGCCGGATGGGCCTCCCGACGCCGCGGCCGGTGCCCCACAAGCCGTTCGTCCAGTTCTGGCCGTCGATCGCGTGGACGACCCTCGCCCTGACGATCAACGCCGATGGCAGCTCGAGCCACGAGCTGGTCGGGGCGAGCCCGTTTCCGCGCCACTGGATCTACGACCACGAGGGGCGGCTCGTCCAGAAGTCCGGCGTGATCGACTTCGGGAAGTGGTTCAACCACTCGTTCGGCGACCGGACGCCGTGGGGCGAGCAGGACTCGCCGGCCGTCGTCGCCGCGGTCGAGTCGGCGCTCGAGCGGTCGCTGTCGAGCGCGATCATGGCCGGCGGCGCGAAGCCGGCCATCCGGTCGATCGCCGAGGGCGAGACCCTTGTGCACCAGGGACAGCCCGGCACGG
Organism: Verrucomicrobiia bacterium; assembly: GCA_035607275.1. Taxonomy (GTDB): domain Bacteria; phylum Chloroflexota; class Limnocylindria; order Limnocylindrales; family CSP1-4; genus CF-46. The sequence goes on from DATNBW010000288.1 coordinate 7,525, forward strand.
AGGTCTTCCTGATCCTCGACGGGATCTTCGTCGTCGAGGTCGATGATCAGCAGGTCGCGGAGATCGGCCCGGGGGCCGTGGTGGGCGAGCGCGCGGCCCTCGTGAACGGCACGCGGACGGCCACGCTGTGGGCCCGGACCCCGGGCCGCGTCGCCAGCGTGCCCAGCGATGCGCTCGATCCACAGGCGCTCGGCAGCCTGGCTGCCACGCACCGGCGAGAGGAGTAGCCAGCGACTGGCAAGAACCTCGGCGCGACTGCGCCACTGAGCGAGAGCATGACGGTCCCTGTCACCATTCGCCCCGAGGATAGGGACGAAGCCCGAGACCGCAGCGTTCAGCAGCGGTGCCGCGAGGTAGGGACATGACGGTCATCGACTGGCTGCTCGACTCCGATCCGGCGATCCGCTGGCAGGTCATGCGCGACCTGACCCACGAACCGCAGGACGTCATCGCCGCCGAGCGGTCACGGGTCGGGACGGAGGGCTGGGGCGCCCGGCTGCTCGCCCTCCAGGCGCCGGACGGCCTGTGGGCGGGCAACGCGTTCTCCCAGGATCGAACCGACACGTTCCACGTCCTGGAGCTTCTGCGGCGCCTGGGGCTCGATCCCGACAGCGACCAGGCCAACGTGGCCCTCGGCCGCGTGCGCGAGCACGTCACCTGGGGCGACGGCGCCTGGTGGAACCCACCATGGGCCGAGAGCCGGTTCTTCGAGGGCGAGGTCGAGCCGTGCATCAACGGCAACGTCGTCTCGACCGGCGCGTACTTCGGCGTCGACATGACGGCGCTCGTCGAGCGGCTGCTCGGGGAGCAGCTCAGCGACGGCGGCTGGAACTGCGAGGTCGAGAACGGCGCGACGGTGTCCTCGTTCGGCACGACGATCAACGTCCTCGAGGGCCTGCTCGAGCACGAGCGGGCGATCGGCGGGTCGACCCTGGTGGCCGAGGCGCGCGCGAGAGGCGAGGCGTACCTGCTCGAACGGCGGCTGTTCCGGCGGAAGTCGACTGGCGAGGTGATCGACCCGAGCTGGCTCCAATTCTCGTTCCCGACCTGGTGGCACTACGACGTCCTGCGCGGCCTCGACTACCTGCGCGACGCGGGGGTCGAGCCCGACGAGCGCGTCGCCGAGGCCATCGGCGTCGTCGAGGGCCATCGGGATCCGGACGGCCGGTGGCCGCTCCAGAACGTGCACGCGGGCGAGGTTGACATCGAGATGGAGGACGGCGAGGGCAAGCCCAGCCGGTGGAACACCCTCCGCGCGCTGCGCGTGCTCGGCTGGTTCGGGGACCGGAGGTGAGCGGACCCCCCTCGACCGACGACGAGCTCGACGTCGCGATCGTCGGGGCGGGTTCGGCCGGGACCTATCTCGGGTACCGGCTCATCCAGGCTCGGCCGGAATGGCGGATTGCGATCTTCGAGCGCTCGACGCGGATCGGCGGCCGGCTCTGGTCCGTGAAGGTCGACGGCCTGGCGCACCCGATCGAGCTCGGCGGCATGCGCTACATGACGGGCCACCGGCTGGTCCGATCGGTCGTCACGGACCTCGGGATCGAGACACGCCTCTTCGAGCCCGCCGACCATTCCGAGCGCTCGTTCCTCGGGGGCGTCGTCGGCTGGGGCCCGGACGATCCCGAT
>DATNBW010000291.1:0-10866 GCA_035607275.1 Verrucomicrobiia bacterium
CCTGGTCGAACGTGATCTCGATCCCCGTGTCGAGCGGGACCTCGCTCGAGCGCGTCTCGGGCAGGGTGCCGACGATCCGGAGGGGTTGCTTCGCCTGGAAGGCCCACGTGTCGAGGAGTTGGCCGCCGCTGCCGTGGAGCGCGAATCGGTAGAGGGCGCCCGCGATGAGCGGCCGCGCCGGCGCGAGGAGGACGGCATCGTTCGTGGCCTGCTTCCTGACCGAGAACGCGAACGCGGGCTCGACGGTCAGCCCGGCGGCGAGGGTCGCGGCCGGCGTCCCGTCGGTGCTCTCGAGGCGGAAGCTCGCGTCGAGCGGGACGACGAGTCCGCTGGCGCCGCGGGCCGTGAGGAGGGCGGTCGGTGCCGCCGACGCGCCGGCCAGCGGCCGATAGGTCTCGGTTGGCTCGATGCTGGCCGACGGACCGGGCCGGTCGCTGCTTGCCGCTCCGGACCCACCGGCAGCGCGCGTCGACGTGGGGTGGCTCGCATCCGCGATCGCCCCGTCGTCGATGCGGCCGCTGTTCCAGCCGAGCAGGCCGCCGACGAGGGCCGTCGCGACGACCGCGATCGTGGCGGCGACCGCATGCCGTCGGAGCCAGGCCGCGGCTGCGGCTCCGGACGGCTTGCCGGTCGCGCGCGGCGTCCACCGCGTCGACGCTGCCCGGGAGGCGGGCGCGGCCTCCGGCGCGGTTGCCGGATGGTCGTTCGAGGGCGACGCCTCGACCGGGTCGGATCCGTGGCCGGTCTGCGAGGGCGCGACGGTCAGCTCCTGCGCCCGCTCGTCATCGAACATCGTCTGGGCTCCCCCCACCGCCGGTGGGTCGAGCGGCCGTGATCCGGATCCCTGGGCGGTAACCTCCGGGGCGGCCTGCTCAGCGGTGAGACGCGATCGGGTGATTCGTGTTACGGGTTGCCGGCCGGCTGTCGGCGGGATGACTCTCCGCTTCGGACGCGCCGGTTCGGACGCTGCAGGTCGAGCGGTCTCGTGTATTGACGGTGCAGGGCGACCTCGTCGAACCCTGCCGACCGGTAGAGGGCTTCGGACGCCGCGTTCGAGCGCAGCGAGAACACGAGCGCATCGCGCAGCCCGGCCTCGCGCATCAGGCGCAGGCCGTGACGCATGATCACGCGGCCCAGTCCTCGTCGCTGGTGATCGGGATGCGTCCCGACCGGCTCGAACTCACCGATCGAGCCCGCGCGATCTTCCCAGCAGATCGCGAACGCGGCGACGCTGCCGTCGGCCGCCTCGAGGACGATGTCGCGATCGAGAGCGTAGTGGTCGAGGCCGGTGAGGAGGGCGTGCTTCTCGACGGTCATCCGGGACGGCGCGAAGGCGGCCCGATGGGCCTCGACCCGAGCGGGGATGTCGTCCGGCCCGCGCATCGAACGCAGGACGTAACCATCGGGCACCCGCGGCGGATCGAGGTCGAAGTCGAGCGGCTGGATGAACTGGGTCAGGACGACGTCGGTCGGCGTCCAGCCACGATCCGGCAGGATCGCCGCCTCCGGCCAGCCGTCGGCGGCCCAGACCTCGAGGCGCACGGGATCGGTCGTGCTCGACTCGTCTGTCGCCCCTGTCGCCGGCGCGACGGGCGTCTCCGCCGCGACCGCGCGCGCCCGGTCGACGTGCCAGGCGAGAATCTCGTCGCGGATCGCCGACTCCTCGTCGCGCTTCAGGCCGAACCGGACGAACCAGTCGAGGGAGGCCGGCGGCGTGAACCAGCCCCAGCCCACCGGATCGCCGCCGATCGACCAGACGCGGATCCGGGTCGACCAGTCGACGTCCGGTCCGCCGCCGACCAGCCACCATTCGAGATCGCCGACCGTGCAGTGGACCAGGGGTCGAACCGGGCTCGCCCAGGCTGCCGAGACGATCGCCTCCATGGCCGACAGGTCGCTGCGACCCGCGTATGCCCGGGAGGTCAGCGGAAACGGGGGCATGGCCGGGCGAGCATACCGGCGCCGGACCGCGTCCGATCGTAGACTTCGCCGCCGGGGGAGGGAGGAGGTGTGACCGTGCCGACGATCGCGGCCAACGGGCTCGACGTCGCCTATGACGTCCACGGGGCGGGCCCGCCGCTCGTGCTCCTGCACGGCGCAACGTCCCTCGGCCGGGGTGACTTCGCCGCCCAGATCCCGTTGTTCTCGCGCGCGTTCCTCCTGTACCTGCCCGACGCCCGTGGCCACGGTCGGACCCGCTGGGATGCGTCTGCCGGCTTTCGTTACGACTGGCTCGTCGACGATCTCAGCGCGTTCGTCGACGCGGTCGGGCTCGAGACGTTCCATCTCGTCGGGTTCTCGATGGGCGCCATGACCGCGCTCCAGTACGCCGTCCGGAGTCCCGAGCGCCTCCGAACCCTCACGGTCGTCGGGATCACGACCCAGCGCGAGCCGCGGGCGTCGGTCGCCCGGCGGCTCATGGATCCGGAGCGCGCGGATCGCGAGGAGCCGGGCTGGGTCGTCGAGCTCGGCCGCCGTCACGACGCGGGCCAGGGGCCGGGCGCCTGGCGGCGGCTCCTGCCCGCGATCGCGGCCGATGTCGCGGTCCAGCCGTTGCTGACCCCGCGCGACCTCCGCCGGATCGACCCGCCGACCCTCGTCGCGTGCGGGGATCGCGACCCGTTCGCCCCGGTCGATCACGCGTGGGGCCTGCGCCGCCAGCTGCCGAGCGGGCAGCTGTTCGTCGCCCCGGACTGCGGGCACGAGGTGATGTCGCGCAAGGCCGGCCTGTTCAACGAGGCGCTGGCCGGCTTCTTCCGATCGACGGCGGCGATCGCCGAGCAGCGCGCCGGGTCCGGCCAGCGTGGGAGCACCGCGCCCGCCCGCCCGCCTGTCCCGACGACGCCGCGGGAAGCCAATCCCCTTGCCGACGCTCCGCCGCCGGCGCCCGACACCGACTCCGACTGGCTTGCCAGGACGAGCCACTGACCAGTCCAGCCATCGCCCAGCCAGGAGGCACTCGATGACCACGCTGCTCGTCCTCTACCGCCGGCCGGACGGCGGGCCCGAAGCCCTCTCGACGTTCCTCCGCCGCTATCGCGACGAGCACCTGCCCCTCGTCGCGGAGACACCGGGTCTGCGGGCGACCAGGATCCAGCGGGTCGACCAGGCGCTCGGCGCGGACACCGATCTCGTCCTCACGGCGGCGATGGACTTCGACGACCGAGCGGCGCTCGACGCGGGGCTCGCCTCGGACCCGATGCGCAAGGCCGGCCGGATCCTCCGTGAGATCGCCCCCGGGCTCGCGACGTTCCTCGTCGTCGAGGACGATTCGACGTTCGCCTGAGGGTCCGTCCCGAGTGCGGCGAGACGACGTCCGGTTCGCGCGGTTGCGACTCGCTGCTACTGTGAGCGGCACGGAGGACCGATTGACCCAGACCGCGCCGACCGAGACCCCCCAGCCGGCCGACGACCGGCTCGTCAGCGTCGCGTTTCCCGCGCCGGGCGACGCCGGTCCGACCGATGGCGTCGCGCTCGTCACGATCGAGCGGCCGGATGTCCTCAACGCGCTCAGCTTCGACCTCCTCGACGAGCTCGCGGCGATCCTCGCCGATCTCGACGCCGATCCGCGCTGTCGGGCGATCGTCCTGACCGGCTCCGGCACGCGCGCCTTCGCCGCCGGTGCCGACATCCGCGAGCTGGCCGTCCAGACGCCGATCAGCCTGCTCGTCGAGAACCGGTTCGGCGTCTGGGAGCGGATTGCCGCGACCCGGACGCCGCTGATCGCCGCCGTGCGCGGCTTCGCCCTGGGCGGCGGCTGCGAGCTGGCGATGACCTGCGACCTGATCGTGGCCGGTGACGACGCCCAGTTCGGCCAGCCGGAGATCAACCTCGGGGTGATGCCCGGCGCCGGGGGGACCCAGCGCCTGACGCGGGCGATCGGGCGGGCGCGAGCGATGGATCTCATCCTGACCGGCCGGACGATCGACGCCCATGCCGCCGAGGCGATGGGCCTCGTCAGCCGGGTGGTCCCCGCCGAGGACACGCTCGGGGCGGCCCTCGAGCTGGCCCGGATCATCGCGAGCAAGGCCCCGGTGGCGGTGCTCGCGGCCAAGGAGGCCGTCAAGCTGGCCGACGAGCTGCCGCTGTCGGCGGGCCTCCATCACGAGCGGCGAGCGTTTTTCGCCCTCTTCGCGAGCCAGGACCAGGGGGAAGGAATGTCGGCCTTTGTGGAGAAGCGCCGGCCGGAATGGAAGGGACGCTGACCGATGGAACGTGACCTGACGGACGGCGGCAGCGACTACGGTCGCGACGACGCCCGGGACCTGGGCGACGAGCCGCCGGCGAGCTACCGCAGTCAGGCGCCGGATGTGCTGTCTCCGATCGACGCGTCGTCGCCCGTCTCGGGCCACACGGTGGCGTCCGAGTCGAACGCCGGCTCGATCGCCGCATCCCCCGAGCACGATTGGTCGGCGGCCGAGCGGCTCCTGTTCCCCCTGCTCCGTCCGACCGGGACACAGGGCCTGGCGGTGACCGACATCGATCCGTCGGTCCTCGCCGCCGAGGCGTCGCGGAGCCACTCCCAGCCCCTGGTCGACGAAGGGCCGTGCGACCTGTCGGTGGTCTACGCGATCCCGGGTGTCGGCTTCGACGTGATCGTCAACGCCGATCACCTCCTGTCGTGGGGCGTGGACGTGGCCGCCGTCCAGGACGCGGCGTTGCACAATCTCGCGGCCTGGTCGGCGAACGCCGCCTGGACCGATGAGGTCTCCGGCGAGCGCCGGCTCATCTCGTCCGACACGGGCGACGGCTGGGACGCGGCCCGGATCCTGCTGACCGAGGTCCGCGACCGCCTGGTCTCCGAGCTCGGCGGCGCCGGCCGGGTCCTGATCGGGCTCCCCGAACGGCACCTGATGATCGCCGGCGCGCTGCGGCCGGGCGACGACGACTTCGCCGTGCTGTTCGCCGACTTCGTCGTCGAGAGCTCGGGCGGGGCCGACGAGCCGGTCGATCGACGCGTGTTCGAGCTCGTCGACGGGCGGTTGGTCGAGTTCACCGGCCTCCACGCGACCGCCTGAAGCCGCGGCCCGTGGCGGACCTCCGGATCGAGATCGCCGACGCGGTCGCGACGATCACCCTCGATCGGCCCGACGCGCTCAACGCCCTGACGGTCCCGCTCAAGGAGGAGCTCCTGGACGCCTTCGGCGCGGTCGCGAAGGACGATGCCATCCGGGCCGTCGTGCTCACGGGCGCGGGCCGCGCGTTCTGCGCCGGGCAGGACCTCCGCGAGCGGCTCCAACCCGATGCTGCGCCGCTCGAGACGGAGATCCGCCTCCGCTACAACCCGCTGGTCCGGGCGATGCGCGAGCTTCCCAAGCCGATCGTCGGCGCGATCAACGGGATCGCCGCCGGTGCCGGCGCGTCGCTCGCGTTCGCCTGCGACATCCGTCTGGCTGCGGAGGGAGCGAGCTTCCTGCTCGCGTTCGGGCGGGTTGGGCTCATCCCGGATTCCGGGGCGACGTGGCTCCTGCCGCGGCTGATCGGCGGAGCCAAGGCCGCCGAGCTCGCCATGACGAACGAGGCCCTGGGCGCCGTCGATGCCGAGCGGCACGGCCTCGTCGCGCGGGTCGTGCCGGGCGATGCGCTGCTCGCCGAGGCGCACGCGCTCGCCGCCCGCCTGGCTGCCGGAGCGCCGCGGGCACTGGCGCTCACGAAACAGGCGCTCGCATCCGGCGCGGAGGCCAGCTTCGAGGACCAGCTCGAGACCGAGGCCCTCCTCCAGGGTGCCGCCGGTGCGACGGCCGATCACGCCGAGGGGATCGCCGCGTTCCTCGAGCGCCGGCCGCCGCGATTCACCGGGGAGTAGCCCGCCTCGCCGAGGGAGTGGCCCGTCTCTCCGCCCGGGACGTTGAGCGCTTGTTGAGCGGTCCGGCCCGGTCCGACCCCGGCGGCCTCTTGGTCCGCCTCCCTACGGTTGGGTCATGGATGCCTCGCCGGTCATCGTGTTCCCGCGCCCGGGCGGTGATGCCGCCGCGTCGGACGTCGTGTCGAGCGCGCTGACCGAGATCGACGTCGCGATCGCGCTCGTTGCGAGCCACGCCGCGCGACGCGTGCGCCTGACCGCCATTCCGTTCGTCGAGGACGCCGCAGCGCTCGGCCTCGCTCACGCCCGAGCCGCCGGCATCGCGTTCACCTTCGAGCGCGGCGAGCGGCTCGGCGTCGCGACGGTGACCGTCGGCCCTCTGGAGTGAGCGCGCCGGACGGGCCGGCCGGCCATCGTCCGGAGCCGTCACCGGGTGGTCGGGGGCGGCTCATCGCAGGCCGCCACGTCGCCGATCGCCGCCTTCGCCGGCCGATCGACCGCTCGCCGTACTTCCGTCACGCCGGTCCCGGAACGGTCACCGCCCGCCCTGCGGCGATCGAGCCGCGACGGCCGATCGATCGGTTCGCCGCCAAGGCCCGGCGCGCAGTATTCGGCCGCCCGCTGTCGAGCGACGAGGAGGCCGCCGAGCGCCTGTCGAAGGTCAAGGCGCTGGCCGTCTTCTCGAGCGACAACCTCTCGTCCGTCGCGTACGCCACCGAGGCGATCCTGTTCACCCTGCTCGCGGCCGGACGGCAGAGCTTCTGGCTGACGCTTCCGATCTCGCTCCTGATCGTCTTCGTCCTCGGGATCATCGTGGTCTCGTACCGCCAGACGATCGGCGCGTATCCGGGTGGCGGCGGCAGCTACATCGTCGCGGGCGAGAACCTGGGCAGGAACGCCGGGCTGGTCGCGGCGGCTGCGCTCCTCGTCGACTACGTCCTGACGGTGTCGGTCTCGGTCGCGGCCGGCGTCGCGGCGATCGCCTCGGCATTCCCCGGACCTCTCGCCGACCACCGGGTCGAGGTGTCGGCGGCCTTCATCGTCCTCGTGATGGTCGTGAACCTCCGCGGCATCCGCGAGAGTGGCACGATCTTCGCCGTCCCGACGTACGTCTTCCTCTTCTCGATGCTCGGATTGATGGCGGTCGGGCTGGGCCGCGCCGTGCTCGGCGATGCGCCCCAGGTCAGCGGGGTCGTGCCGGTCGTCGTCGCGCCGGAGACGCTCGGGATCCTCCTGCTCATGCGGGCCTTCGCCGACGGGTGCAGCGCGATCACGGGCGTCGAGGCGGTCTCCAACGGCGTCCCCGCATTCCGCCGGCCGGAGTCGCTCAACGCCCGGACGACGCTCGCGGTGATGGGCGTCCTCGTCGGGCTGATGTTCATCGGGGTCTCGATCCTGGCCGGCATCAGCGGCGCGATCCCGTCCGAGCACGAGACCGTGATCAGCCAGATCGGCCGGGCGGTGTTCGGGACCGGCGTCGTCTATTACGTCCTCCAGCTCTCGACGATGGGCATCCTTGTCCTGGCCGCGAACACGGCGTTTGCCGATTTCCCGCGGCTCGCCTCGCTCCTCGCCCGGGACGGATTCATGCCCGCCCGGTTCGCCTTCCGCGGCGAGCGCCTCGCATTCAATGCCGGGATCGTGGCCCTCGCCGCGCTCGCGATCGGCGTCCTCGCGATCTTCGGCGGCCGGGTCGAGGCGTTGATTCCGCTCTACGCGGTCGGCGTCTTCACCTCGATCACCCTCTCCCAGGCGGGGATGGTCGTCCACTGGCTCCGGGAGCGGGGCGACGGCTGGCGGCGGAGCGCGATCGTGAACGGGTTCGGCGCGGTCGCGACCGGGATCGTCACGGTCGTGTTCGCGGTCGCGAAGTTCGCGCTCGGGGCGTGGCTCATCGTGATCGTGATCCCGGTGCTCGTAGCGGGGATGCTCTTCGTCGGCCGGCAGTACGCGCGGCGGCGCGCGGAGACGGCCGTCCGGCCCGAGGCCGTCATCGGTCCGCCGACGCGGCGCCAGCGCGTCCTGATCCCCGCGTCCGACGTCACCCGGGACGTCGTCCAGGCCGTGAAGTTCGGCCGGACGATGTCCGACGACGTGAGCGCCATCCATGTCACCGACGATCTCGAGCGGGCGGGCGAGATCCGCAAGCGGTTCGCCCGCCAGCTCCCGGGGCTGCCGCTGATCGTCGTCGAGTCGCCGTTCCGATCGCTCGTGCGACCCCTCGTGCGCTACCTCGAGGACGCCGCGGCCAACGCCGCGGACCAGGTCGTCATCGTCCTCCTGCCCGAGTACGTGCCGCGCCACTGGTGGGAGCGTTTTCTCTACAACGACAGCGCCCGGCGCATCGAGCACTCGCTTCTCGGCCGGCCGAACATCCTCGTCGCGGCGGTGCCGTACCGGCGGGACGTGTGACATCGGAGGTCGCGCCGGGCCCGGCTCGCTAGCGGACGAGGCGCTCGAACAGGTGCGCCAGCTCGACGGCCGGGTCGTCGCACAGGCCGGTATGGACCTCCGACGGCTGGATGACCGTGCTGGCCGGTGCGACGAGCCAGTGGAACCGCTCGCCCTGGCTCAGCTGGGCGATCGGGCCGGCGTCGGCATCGCCGCGGGCGATCCGGACGATCCCGGCGAGGTGGGTCTCGATCGTCGCCGGGTCGACGTCCGGGGCGAGGGCCCGCAGGCGGGCGTGATCCAGGCCGACGAGTGCCGCCAGGTAGCGCTTCGGGCGGCACAGCAGGACGACCCCCGCGTTCAGGCACTCGCCGCGCTCGACGCGCGGGACGACCCGGACGATCGCGTACTGGAACGGGTGGTCCGCCACGTCAGGCCGCCGCCCGGCGCAGCTCGTCCGCCGGCCCGACATGCGGGCGGGGCGACTCGAGACGGCGACCCAGGTACGCGACGTACGCCCGCCGCTGGGCGGCCGCGTCGCCGATCACCGCGTCGGGCGCGAGCCAATCGTCCGGAAGCGCGCGGACGAGGCGCTCGAGGAGGTCGGCGGTCACGAGCGGCGCGAGCCGCTCGTCGGCCGCCGCGATCGACGAGGCGAACGGCAGCAGGACGTGGTCGGCGAGTCGTTCCGCGTGGGGCCGCCGGGCATGGAGGTCCGGGTCGCGCCAGGTGTGGTGGATGTACAGCGCGGCACCGTGGTCGATCAGCCACGGCCGGCCGTGCCAGACGAGCAGGTTCGGGTTCCGCGGCGATCGATCCGGGTTCGTCACGAGGCCGTCGAGCCATACGACGGTGGCCGCCCAGTCCGGATCCGGTGTCGAATCCACGACCGGGCTGAACGTCATCGACCCGGGCAGGAAGTCCAGCCCGATGTTCCGCCCGACGCTCGCGACGAGCAGATCGTGGATCTCCTGGTGCGGCTCGCTGTCGGCGATCCCGGCCTCGAGCTCGACCGCGACGAGGTCCGGCACGAGCAGGCCGATCGCGCGGGCGATCTCCCCCGCGAGCCACTCCGCGACGAGGACGCGCGGGCCCTGGCCGGCGCCCCGGAACTTGACCACGTACAGCCCGTCGTCGTCGGCCTCGACCAGGCCGGGCAGCGAGCCGCCTTCGCGGAACGCGGTCACGTAGCGGGTGGCGCGGACCGTGCGCATCGTCGACGACGGCGTGGCCAGGGCGGGCTCGGGCGTCGTCACCGGCCCGCCAGCCCCGTTGCCTCGATCGCATCCGCGGCCTTCGTGACTCCGTTCCGTGCCTGGATCTCCGCCCCGCCGCGGGCCATCCGACCGCGCAGGTCGGCGTCGGCCAGGAGCCGGTCGATCGCGTCACGCAGATCGTCGTCGGCGAAGGCGTACGTCGGCAGCCGGACGCCGAACCCGGTCTCGTCGACCCGCTGGGCGTTGTCGTACTGGTCCCAGAACAGGGGCAGGACGACCATCGGCTTGCCGAAGTGGAAGGCCTCGGTCGTCGTGTTGTTGCCGCCGTGGGTGATCACGAGGTCGACCAGCGGGATGATCTTCGTCTGGGGCAGGAACTCGGCGCCCCACATGTTCGGTGCGAGCTCGTAGTCGGCGTGCTGCGGTCCCTTGGAGACGATGTAGCGGTGCGGCGTGTCGGCGAGGACCGCGACGAGCCGGCGCATGAGCGCGACGTCGGCGCTGCCGAGGGACCCGAGCGAGAGATAGACGAGCGACGAGTCCGCCGGCCGGTCCGACAGCTCCGCCGGCAGCTCGAACGCGCCGTCGGTCGCCCGGACGGACGAGTCGAGACGGCGCCACGTGCGATCCAGCGGGCGGCGATCGGTGTAGTCGGCCACCGCCGGGTAGACGTACAGGTTCAGGTCAGGCGAGGTGTGCTCGAACTCGAGCTCGGGGAGAGGCCCCGCGCCCTGGTCGCGGCACCACGCGTCGAAGTCCTCCCAGGTCGGCCGATGGGTCCGGTCGTACTCCTCGCGGAAAGCCTGCCAACCCGTCCGGTCGTCGAGCGGCAGTCCCGAGTACGGCGGCGGGATCTCCGCTCCGTGCTTGCCGCTGACGCCGCTCGGATCGCTGCCCCGGATCTCCAGCGGATTGCACGACACGATCCGGACGAACGGCCTGCCGGCGGTCTGGAGGGCCGGGAACGTGACGACGTTGTCCTCGACGATCACGTCCGGCCGGTTACGGGCAATGATCTCGCGGAGCTGTGGCTCGCAGAACTTCGCGCCGTCGATCAGAGCCTGCCAGGTCGGCTGCATGAACGTCGCGAGCTGCTCGATCGTCGGCTTCCGGAACTCGGGCGCCGTGTCGCGGATGAAGTCCTTCCAGAACTGGCCGGCGTCCTGGGGCGGCGCGTCGGGGTCGAGCTCCGGCGGGGGGGCGAGGTCGACGAGATCCTCGACGAACCCGAGGGGCGCGAGTCGCCCGGTCCACGACGCCTCGGCAGCGAAGACCACCGTGTGGCCGCGCTTGCGGAGGACATCGCCGATCCCGATGCAGTTGTTCGTCGGGCCGTAGGCCGACTCGGGCATGAACAGGATGGTCAGCGGCTGGGCCATCATCTCCTCGTGACTGAGCAGCTGGACGGGACGGCGCCGGGAGCGGGTCCGCCGGGGATCGCGACTGCATCGTACG
>DATNBW010000297.1:0-2713 GCA_035607275.1 Verrucomicrobiia bacterium
GTCGGCGATCGCCCGGGTGATCGCCTGGCGGATCCACCACGTCGCGTAGGTCGAGAACTTGAAGCCCTTCTCGAAGTCGAACTTCTCGACCGCCCGGATCAGGCCGATGTTGCCTTCCTGGATCAGGTCGAGGAACGACATCCCGCGCCCGATGTACTTCTTGGCGATCGACACGACGAGGCGAAGGTTCGCGGACGTCAGCTGCTCGCGCGCATCGCGGCCGATCCGGACGAGCTCGCCCTTGCGGTGGGCGAGCTTCGTGTTGAGCGGAACCTCGGGATCGAAGCCCATCCGCTTGAGCAGCTCCGCGTCGTTGCCCGCGGTCACCCAGCGCTCGAGCGCGGGGAACGCGACGTCGTCGGGGGTCCAGTCGTAGATCGCCCGCAGGCCGACGTTGTCGCGCGAGTCGAGATCGCCGTTGTGGACCGCGAGGTACGCCCAGTCGAGGAGCGTCAGGAACGAGTCCGCATCGAGCTTCTCGCCGTAGGTGGCGACCAGCTTCTTCGCTTCGCGCAGGAGGTCCTTCGTCCCGTCCGACTGGGCGTCACGGCCGGCCTTGACGAGGTGGAAGTCGGGCGGCGCGACGAGCAGGTCCGCGGCGGATTCGGCGTGGATCGCGTCGAAGACCAGGCGATGGGCTTCTTCGCCGAGCGGCAGGCGATGCTGCGGCTTGGTCGAGCGGGTCTTGCGCTCGGTGTCGTGGCGGGTCCACTCGTGGAGCGAGACGATCCCCTTCCAGGGCGCCTCGACGAGCTGCTCGCCGAGCTCGATCGCCTTGGCCAGGACGACCTCTTCCTCCGCCGTGAGCAGGGCGACCTTGCCGATCTCCTTGAGGTACATCCGGACCGGGTCGTCGATCCCGATCATGTCGGCGCTGATCGCGTCGAGCTCCTCGGCGGTCGGCTCGTCGACCTCGGCCGGGTCGAGCTTGGCCGGGGCGTCGCTCGGCAGCTTGTTGTCGACGGCCACGCCGTCCTCGCCGATCACCTCGACCCCGACGTCCCCGCCGTCGGCAACGATCAGGCCATCGGAACCGGGCTCGGCACCGAGGTCCAGATCGTCGTCGTCATCCTCGTCGTCGTCCTCGCCGGCGACCTGGGGCAGCACGACCTTGGCCGCCCGCAGATTGCAGGTCGCGAGGCGCGCCTCCTCGACGTCGGCCTTCGCCCGGCGCGGACGGGTCAGGACTGCTTCGACGAGTTGCTTATCGAGAGGATCGGCCACGGTGTGCCCTCCGAGCTGCGGGGTTGGGTTCGGATCGGTGGGAGCGTGCGCGACTCCGTTCGTCGCGCAGGGGCGAGGCTGGCAAGGCGCCGCCGAGGACCGCAGCGAGCGACCTCGGACGGTCGTAAGCGAGGACCACAGGCGGCAACGCCGCCAGCGTCGTTCCGGCGCGACAGCCGGAAGTCATGCTCTGACCAATACGGTTGCTTGTTCGATCTGGCGGTCGATGGCGCGTCGCGATTCATTCGTCTGACGCTGGAGATCGATGAGGCGCGTGACGGACTCGCGCTCGCCCCGACTTTCGGCCGCGAGGAGCTCCGCGCCGACCCAGTCGGCCCGCTCGTCGAGCCGGAGACGCTCGAGCCGGAGCAGGCAGCGGTCGACGGCGTACGTGATCCGCTCCGCGCTGATGTGGGCGAGGTCCGGCGACGGCCGGGCGAGAATCGCCTGGGCGAGGGCCCGGATCTCGTCGTCGAGGCCGGCCATCAGGGCCGACATCGAGAACGGCGGATGGACGCCCTGGTCGTTGGCGGCGCGCTGGACGATGATCGCCCGGAAGAGTTCGCGGGCAGGCGTCGAGGGCAGCTGGTCCGGCCCGATCTCGTCGGACGCTCGGAGCTGCTGGTCGGGCACGAGCAGGATCAGGCGGAGGAGCTCCTCCTCGACCGGGGTGATCGCGGCCAGGATCCGATCGACCGGGAGGGCGTCGGCGGCGCCGATCACGGCATCGGCGGTGATCCGGCCCTGGACGGCGATCGCGTCGGGCCGCTGGTGGAGAACCTCGAGCACCGTCCGCTCCTCGACCCCCGACACGCGGTGGATCGTCTGGAGGTACGCGTCGCGCATGACCGGGTTGGGGATCGCCCGGAGGGTCGGCACGATCGCCTTGACGAAGCGGGTCTTGCCGCCGGGCGTCTTGAGGTCGAACGCCCGGGCGTGCTGGTCGATCAGGTAGTCGACGATCGGCTGGGCCGTCCGGACCTCCTCGCGCCAGCGATCGGGCGTCTCGCGCACGACCTCGTCCGGATCCTTGCCGTCGGGCAGCCGGACGACCCGGACCTCGTCGAGCTCGACCCCCGTGTCGGCGACGGCGAGCTGGCCGATCAGCGACTCGAGCGCCTGCGCCCCGAACGTCCCGGCCTTCTCGCCGGCCGCGTCGACGTCGTAGGCCAGGGCGATCTTCGTCGCGTAGCGGGTGAGGAGCGCGACCTGGCCCGGAGTCAGCGCGGTCCCGAGCGAGGCGACGACATTGTCGAAGCCCGCCTGGTGGGCCATCAGGGCGTCCGTGTAGCCCTCGACGATCACGGCCTGGCCGCTCTTCCGGATCGGGCCTTTGGCCCGGTCGATGAGGTAGAGCGTCCGGGACTTGTCGAACAGCGGCGTGGCCGGGGAGTTCAGGTACTTCGGCCCGTGATCCTTGCCGTCGTCCGTGGCGTTCCCGAGGATCCGGCCACCCAGGCCCACGGCGCCGCCGCTCGCGTCGCGGATC
>DATNBW010000299.1:0-5210 GCA_035607275.1 Verrucomicrobiia bacterium
GCCGCCGCGCTTCCGACAGCTCGCTGGCCCGCGCCGCCAGGAGGGCACCGCGGAGCGCTGAGATCTCGTCCTCGTCATCCGCCTGGATCTCGAGCCGGATCGTCGCCACGGTCACTCCCCTTCCGCGCTCAGTCGGGCCACGACCGCCTGGGTGAGGCCCCACGCACGGGACGGATCGCGCGGCAGGCGGATCCGGACCTGGTTGCTGGCGAACGTGACGTCGGACGGCTTGACGCCCGGCAGACCGCCGCCGGCCAGGAGGCGCATCGCCGTCGCCCGCGACATCCCCTCGCCGAAGCGGACGACGAGCTGGCCGTCCTCGCGCGACATCGAGGCGACGCCGGCCGCCTCGGCGGTCAGGCGCAGCTCGGCGACCTCGACGAGGCGGATCACGGGCGGCGGCATCGGCCCGAACCGGTCCGTGAGCTCCTGGCGGAAGGCGGCGAGATCGCCGCCCGTCCGGGCCCGGGCGAGGCGCCGGTACAGCTCGAGCTTCTGGGCCTCCTCGGGGACGTAGGCATCGGGCAGGTGGGCCTCGACCGGGAGGTCCACGACGGCCTGCGGGCGCTCGATCCGGACCGGCCGATCCTCGCGCCGGGCCTTGCGCTCCTCGACCGCCTCGGCCAGGAGACGCGAGTAGAGGTCGAATCCGACCGCGGCCATGTGCCCGGACTGCTCGCCGCCGAGGATGTTGCCGGCCCCCCGGATCTCGAGGTCGGCCAGGGCGATCTGGAACCCGGCGCCGAGCTCCGACGCGTTGAAGATCGCCTGGAGCCGCTTGCGGGCCTCCTCGCTCATCCGCTCGCGGCGGCGGTACAGGAGATAGGCGTACGCCCGGCGCGAGGACCGCCCGACGCGGCCCCGGAGCTGGTAGAGCTGGGCGAGACCGAGCGTGTCGGCCCGGTCGATCACGATCGTGTTGGCGTTCGGGATGTCCAGGCCGGATTCGATGATCGTCGTGCAGACGAGGACGTCGGCCTCGCCCGCGGCAAAGGTGATCATCACGCTCTCGAGATGACCCTCGGGCATCTGGCCGTGACCGACGACGAACCGCGCCCCCGGCAGCATCCGCCGGAGCTGCTCGGTCTGGGCCTCGATCGTCTCGACCCGGTTGTGGACGAAGAACACCTGCCCGCCGCGGTCGAGCTCGCGCAGGATCGCGTCGCGGACGAGACCGGCCGACGCCTCGGCGACCCGGGTCTGGATCGGCAGGCGGTCCTCCGGCGGCGTCTCGATGACCGACATGTCGCGGACCCCGGCGAGGGCGAGGTTGAGCGTCCGCGGGATGGGCGTCGCGGACAGGGTGAGAACGTCGACCTCGCGCCGGAGCTGCTTGAGCTTCTCCTTGGCCGCGACGCCGAACCGCTGCTCCTCGTCGACGACGACGAGGCCCAGGTCGCGGAACCGGACGTCCTTGCTGAGCAGCCGGTGGGTCCCGATCACGAGGTCGACGGAGCCGTCGGCGAGGCCGTCGATCGTCGTCGCCTGCTCGCGGGCGGCCACGAACCGCGACAGGAGCCGGACCGTCATCGGGAACGCGGCAAACCGTTGCCCGAAGGTCTGGTGGTGCTGCGCGGCGAGGACGGTCGTCGGCACGAGGACCGCGACCTGCTTGCCGTCCTGGATCGCCTTGAATGCCGCGCGCAGGGCGACCTCGGTCTTGCCGTAGCCGACGTCGCCGACGACGAGCCGGTCCATCGGCCGCGCCGCCTCCATGTCGAGCTTGACCTCGGCCGCCGCCCGAAGCTGGTCCGGCGTCTCCTCGTACGGGAAGCTCGCCTCCATCTCCTCCTGCCAGGGCGTGTCGTCGCCGAACGCGTGGCCGGGGGCGTTGGCCCGGGCGGCGTACAGGGCGAGGAGCTCCTCGGCCAGATCGGCGACGGCCTTGCGAACTCGTTGCTTGGTCTTGAGCCACTCGGTGCCGCCGAGCTTCGAGAGCTGCGGATGCTCGGCCCCGCTGTAGCGCGAGATCCGGGTGATCTGCTCGACAGGGACGAAGATCTTGTCGGTCCCGGCGAACGTCAGCTCGAGGTAGTCGCGATCCTCGCCCTCGGCGTGATTGCCGCGCCGGAGCATCCGCTCGTAGCGGGCGACGCCGTGGTCGATGTGGACGACGAGGTCGCCGGGCGTCAGGCGCTCGAGGATGTCGCGCGGGACGACCCGCCGCATCGCCTTCGGGCGGCGGACGCGGACGCTTCCGAAGAGCTCGCGGTCGGTGACGAACACGAGCCCGTCCGGTCCGCCGGAAAAGCCGCCGTTGAGGCTGCGCTCGACGAGCGCGACGGCTCCCGGTGGCGGGGCGTCCGGGGCATGGACGACGGCGACCGGGTGGCCGGCCTCGTCGAGGAGCTCGGCGAGTCGCGGCGCCTGGTCGCTGGCCAGCACGATCCGCCCGCCTTCGGCCTGCCAGCGCTCCACGGCGGCGGCGATGCCCGCGGCCCGGCTGACCGGCAGCTGCGGCTCCCGCCAGCCGAAGACGTCCCCGGAGCTCAGACCGCGGGCGGCGAGCGCCGGGCCGTCCGGGATCTCCGATTCCCAGGTCAGCTCGAGGGTCCGGCTGGCGACCAGCCGTGCCTTCCAGTCGCGCGGGCCGAGGTAGGTGGACGGCCAGTCCCTGGGGAGGTCGCCGCTGGCGATGAGCTCGGACCGCCGCTCGTCGGCCTGGCGCCAGAGGAAGTCGGCGGCCTCGGCGATGTCGCCGGGCTCGTCGAGGACGAGGAGGGTCGACGGTTCGACATGGTCGAAGCCCGTCGACGGGGCGAGCTGCGCCGCCCAGACCTCGGCGGCGTCGCCGACCGTGAGGGCGCGACTCGGCGCGCCATGGATCCCGGTGTCCGGTGCCCGGGATGCGGTCTCGCTGATCGGCGAGCCGGTGCCGTCGCCCTCGAACCGGGCGAGGTCCGCGACGAGGCGCTCCGGCAGCCTGGCGGCAGCGCGACCGAGGCGCTCGCGGAGCGCGGCCACGCCCTCGTGCGGGGCAAGGAACTCCGACGCGGGCAGCAGGGTCGCCTCCTCGAGCGGGCCGACCGTGCGCTGATCGGTCGGATCGAAGGCGCGCAGCGAGTCGATCTCGTCGCCGAAGAACTCGATCCGGACCGGGAGGGTCGCGGACGGCGGGAAGACATCGACGATCCCGCCGCGTCGGGCGAACTCGCCACGCCCGGCAACCTCGCTCGCGGGCGTGTAGCCGAGACCGAGGAGCTCGCGGAGCAGCGCTTCCGGACGGAGCCGGCCGCCGACCTGCAACCGGCGGGGCTCGGCTGGGAGATCATGGGGCGCGATCGTGTGCTGAAGCAGGCCCTGGACGCTCGCGACGAGGATCCGGGCGTTGCCGCTGCGCCACGCCGAGAGGGCGGCGACCCGGGCGGCGGTCTCGTCGGCGACGAGCTCGCTCCGCTCATAGGCGAGGGCGGTCCGCGGCTCGAGGACGACGACCGCGCCCGGATCGCCGAGCCACGCGGCCAGCTCCTCGGCGACCCGATCGCCGATCTCCGCGTCGCGGGCAATCCAGGCCAGGCGCTCGCCCTCGTCGACCCGGGCGAGGGTCGCCGCCAGATACGTCTTCGCGCCGTGCGGGACCGAGCTCAGGCCGACGTGGCGACCGGTTCGGCGCTCCGGTCCGGGTGGCGCCAACCGGTTCCGGAGGTCGGCGAACGTACCGGTCGCGGCGAGGAGCGCCGGAAGGGCGGAGAGATCCGGCTGGCGCCGACCGGCGCCGCTGCCGCTGCCCGACGAGCCGGAGCTCGACGCCGCAAGCCGCCGGTCGCGACCGCGTTTCCCACGGAGGACGGGGCCGGCGGTCACTCGGGCTCCTCGCGGCGAAGGACCTTTCGCCAGCCGGTCTTCGTGCGGCGAACGCCGGCGTCGTCGGGCGGGCCGTCGACCGCGCCGGGCGCGGCGAGCCGGGTCTCGTCGGCCGGCCGCAGCTCGAACATGTTGAAGCGGTTGGCCGCCTTCGAGGTCCCGTGCCGCGCCCACTCCTCGACCGCGTCGGCTGCCGCCTCGAGCAGGCCGTCGAGACGCTGCCGCTCGTCGGGCTGGAAGGGAGCCAGGACATGGTCCGCGAACCCGCGCTCCGGCGCCCCGATGCCGATCCGGAGACGGCTGAACTTCTCGGTCCCGAGCTCGTCGATGATCGAGCCGAGGCCGTTGTGCCCGCCGGCGCCGCCGTTCTCGCGGAACCGGAGCTTGCCGAACGGCAGGGCGAAGTCGTCGGCGACGATCAGGAGGTCACTGAGCGGGGCGTGCTCCCGGGCGAGGACCTTGCGGACCGCGAGGCCGGACTCGTTCATGAAGGTCAGCGGCTTGACGATCGTCAGGTCCAGGCCTCGAAAGCGGCCCATCGCGATCGCGGCGGCATCGCGGGTCCGGCCCTTGCCCGTCCAGCCGGCGCGATCCGCGAGGCGGTCGAGAACCATCCAGCCGATGTTGTGGCGGGTCTTCTCGTATTGGGCGCCCGGGTTGCCCAGGCCGACGACGATCTTCACGCGCACTCCCGGCGCCCCCGGGGGCGCCCATCCTCGGCGCGAATTCCACGCCGAACGGGCCCGTTCCCGGTCGGGGAGGGCCCGCGGGCATGGTATCAGTGGCGGCGGGTCGCTCGGCGCGCGGCGGCTCGACCTCCCGACCCCGATCTGCCAGAATCGCCGCGGCTTCAAGGGGGCGTCCGAGGGGGATGCCGGGGGCCGCGGAGGATCAGCCCTGATGCCCGACCTGTCGCCCGTGTCGCTCGCCGGCCGTCCGACGGGCCCGCGTCCGTCGCGGGCGGCCACGCTGGTCGCCCTCGCCAGCCTCATCCTCGTCGCGAGCGGGCTCGGTGCGCCGGTTTCCGTGGCCGCCCGGGTCGGCACCGCCGCGTCGCCCGGCCACGTCTCCGCGCCCGGTCACGGCGCCTCGTCTCCGGCCGCGTCCCCCGCCGGTCTCGGCCGGGCCACCGCGCATCCGATCGGCCGAAGCGTCGGGCTGGGAAGCGCGGTGGATCCGGTGCGGGCCGCCC
Organism: Verrucomicrobiia bacterium; assembly: GCA_035607275.1. Classification (GTDB taxonomy): domain Bacteria; phylum Chloroflexota; class Limnocylindria; order Limnocylindrales; family CSP1-4; genus CF-46. The sequence continues at coordinate 4,997 of DATNBW010000299.1, forward strand.
GCGACGCGGCGGCCTCGCCTCGCGCGCTGGTGTCGACCCGCCGCCTGCGCGTCGACCTGGGTGCCCGCCCGGCGAGCTCCCCGCCCTCGTCGACCGGCACGAATCTCGCCACCGGCGCGACCCGGACGTCGATCGGCTCGGCACCGCTCGTCGTCACCCAGCCGCCGCCGATCATCACGACCACGTTCGCCGGCATCGGCGAGGTCGAGGCGTG
>DATNBW010000015.1:0-9621 GCA_035607275.1 Verrucomicrobiia bacterium
CGATCGCCGCCGTGGCGGAGCCGCCCGTCGCGAGCATCGGGTCGAGGATCAGGCACAGGTCGACCGCATGCGAGTCCGGGAGCTTGTTGTAGTACTCGACCGGCTGAAGCGTCCGCTCGTCGCGGAACAGCCCGAGGTGCCAGACCTCGGCGGTCGGCATCAGCTCGAGCATCGCGTCGACCATGCCGAGACCGGCCCGCAGGATCGGGATCAGCCCGATCCGATCGGCGAGCTCGGCGCCGACCATCTCCTCGAGCGGCGTCCGAACGGTCAGCGGCCGAACCCCGACATCGGCGAGGGCCTCGTAGCCGAGGAGCCAGGACAGCTCGCGGACGACCTCGCGGAACTTCTTCGGCTCGGTCCGCACGTCGCGCAGGACCGCGAGCTTGTGCAGGATCGCCGGGTGGCTCGAGACGTGGAGCGTGGACGGCAGGGTCACGACGGGCCTCCGGGCATTGGGCGCGTCGCCGCGACGACGGCAGGTGCGACGGTCACCGAAATCGTAGCAAGGCCGGCTCGGCCGCGACCGTCGTGTCGGTACGCCGTCGTGACACCGGCTCCACGCCGGCGCGACGCCGGCAAACGCCAGACCTGTACCGTCCGTCGCGGTCGGCTCGATCCCGAATGGCTCTCTCGAGTGCCCGCGAGGCGTCGTTCGTGGTCGATCCGGCCGTTTTCTTGTCGTGTTTCTGTCCCCGACCGGACATCACGTCGGACAGTCCCGGAGGACCGCCGCGCGCTATCCTCCCGTGATCGTGACGACCATCAATGGGCCCGCCGGCCCGATCACCCGATCCGGCTCGACGTCGCCGAGTTCGACGCGGGCGAATCGCGCGACGCCCGCCCGTCCGACGCGTCGGCCCGCCCCGATCCTCGTCCGCCAGATGCGCGGCGGGATCGAGGAGAGCGTCCACCGCGGCGACATCGTCGAGGTCGATGTCGACGGCGCCCTGATCCGGGGGCTGGGCGATCCGGACCGGGTGGCCAACCTCAGGAGCTGCGTCAAGCCGTTCGGCGTCGTTGCCCTGATCGAGGCCGGCGGGATCGAGGCGTTCGACCTCGAGCCGCCCGAGATCGCGATCATGGCGAGCTCCCATTCGGGCGAGGACCTCCACGTCCGGACCCTCCAGGCGATGTATCGCCGGGCCGGCGTCAGCCAAGGGCTGATCGCGACCGGGTCGGAGGGCATGCCGCTCGACGCACTGACCGCGGCGCGCCTCGCCCGCGATGGCGAGAAGGCCAGCCCGGTCCGCCACATGTGCTCCGGCCAGCACTCCGTGTTCCTCCTCCTGTCCCGGCTCAAGGGTTGGGATCCGGAGCGCTATTGGCTGGACGAGCATCCGGCCCAGGTCGCCTATCGGGCGGTGATCGCCCGGGCGTTCGGCTCGACTCCCGCCCGGCTGCGGACGGCGATCGACGGCTGCGGCGTCGCAACCTACGCCTTCCCGCTGCGCGAGATCGCCCGCGCCTACGCGCTCCTCGCCGACCCGTCGGCGGTCTCCTCCGGCGATGCCCGGTCGTCGCTCGCGCCGGCCCTGACCCGGGTCCGCGACGCGATGCTCGCCCATCCCGAGATGGTCGGCGGGAACCGCGACCGACTCGATACCTCGCTGATGAAGGCCGCTCCGGGCCGGATCGTCAGCAAGGGCGGGATGGAGGCCCTCCGCGGCCTGGCCGTCCTGCCCGGTGTCCGGCCCGGCGCCAACGGATCGACGGGTGGGTCCGCCACGCCGGCGACCGGGATCGCCCTCAAGATCGAGGACGGCGACGGGTACGAACGGGGAACCTGGGCGGCGACCGTCGAGGTCCTGGCCCAGGCCGGCGTCCTCGACGGCCAGGCGATCCGGATGCTGTCGCGCTACCACCGGCCGGTCGAGGTCGATCCCCACGGCCGCGTCGGGGCGGAGGCGATCCCCGACTTCGAGCTGGCACCGCTCGGCGAGCTCGTCTAGGACAGTCCAACCCGCGCCGGCTCGGCGCGGGCACCGGCGCGTGCGGGCGCCGGCGCGGCGGAGCGAGGCTCACGACGAGGAGCCGTCGCGCGTGCGGGCCCGGCGCGTTCGCCCGACGCAGGGCATGCTTCGAACGATGGCAGCGAACGCGGATCCGTGGCGGACCCTGGGGCTCGCGCCCGGCGCGACCCAGGACGAGATTCGCCGCGCGTACCGACGGCTGGCCAAGGTCAACCATCCCGACGCAGCGGGCGACGCGGCGCTCCCCAGGTTCCTCGCGATCCAGGCCGCCTATGAGCAGCTTGCCGGCCCAGGCCGGATTCGGCGGGTCGGCGCTCGGCCGGCCGCTCGCCCATCGGATGGCGCTCCGCCGAACGATCCGCGCGAGCCGTGGCGTGCGGACCCGAACCGCGCACGAGCCTCCGGTCGGGCGGACGGCCGCCGAACGCCTGGCGCGCGTCCGGCGGGCGCCGGTTCGGGCGGTCCCTCGGCCGGCGCATCGGGCTCACGAGCGAGCAGCGGGCAGGGCCGCGGCGGTCCGGCCGGCCCGGCAAGGGCCTCGGGTGCCTCGCCGGGAAGGGCGGCCTCGGGCGCCGGTGCGGGCCGCCCGGGCACGCCGCCGAACGCCGGTGGAGCGTCGGGCCCGGAGGGCGAGCCGGCAACCGGCCGGCGCCGATCCTCGACCCGGCGTCGGCCGGCGACCAGCGCGACGCCGGGCTCGACCTCGTACGAGGGCGCCGACCAGGAACCCTTCGAGCCGGGCTGGAGCGGGGCGACCTGGTACGGCGCGTCGAGCGGCACGTACTGGACGATCAACCCGAAGGAATACGCGGACCCGCGCAAGCACGGCCCCGAATATCAGGCGCGGGCCCGCCGATCGCGCGACGGTTGGATCCTCGACGGGCCGGCCGACGAACCGGGATCCGGCGATGCCCAAACGGACGAGCAGGGCCCGGCCCGCGGTTCGGCTGACGCGTCCGCCGACGCGAGGCGGGCGGCAAACGCCGGGGCTCCGCGGACCTCGCCCGGGTCCCGGGGACCCGCACCGGATCCGGTCGCAGGACCGTGCGCAAATCGTCGTCCCGCCGGCCGGCGGCACCGGAGCGACGACGCCCCGGCGGCCGGCTCGACGGGTCGCGCGGGTCCGGCCGGCCACGGCGGCCCCGCCGCTTCGGCCGGCCCGGATTCGGCTTCGCCCGCCGCCGAGGCTCGTGACCCGCGGTTCGGCGGACCTCGCTTCGCCGCCTCCGGTCGGGGCCCGGGTGAGGCGGCCGGCGGCGGCCCTCCGGTCGGCGGCATCCGCTCGTGGATCGACGCGTCGGCCGGCGATCGGGACGTCCGCGGGCCCCTCCTGCGCCGGCCGACGACGCCGGCCGGGCGGTTCGCCATGGCGCTCCTCGGGTGGCCCCCGCTGGGCGTGTTCGCGGCGGCCGCCATCGACCAGTCGACCGGATGCGGTCGGTACGCGGCCTCCTGTCCCGAGATCTCCTCGCCGGGCACCTGGATCGTCCATGCCGCGATCCTGCTCCTCCTCCTCGCGGTGCCGGCAGTGGCGGCGTGGTCCGCGCACGGCACGATCGCGGCGCTCGTGGCCGGCATCCCGTCGGCGATCGTGCTGAGCGCGGCGGGCGGCACGAACGTGCGCGAGCAGAGCGGGCCCATCCTGCTGGGGGCCCTGGCGATCGCCTACCTCCTCGGCGTCGCGTACGCGATCGTCATCGAGCGCAGGTCCGCTCCGGCCTGAGCTCGCCAGGCGCGGCTCGCGCCGGGCTGCGCCACCGCGTTCCGCTCGGCGGCGCCGCGTACCATGGCCGGCGTGACCCGTCGCCACGATGCCCAGGACCTCTCGAGCGCGGCGCAGGAATACCTCCTCGCCCTCCGGGTCATGGCCGGCGACGGCTCGCAGGTCCGTGCCGCGCACATCGCCCGGCGCCTCGGCGTCTCCACGCAGGCCGCGAGCGAGATGTTCCGGCGGCTCGTCGCCGACGGCCTCGTCCGCCAGGCGGATGGCCGCGACCTCGTGCTGACGACGGCCGGCCGGGCGGCTGCCGATTCGATCTTCCGCCGCCACGCCCTTCTCGAGTGGCTCCTGACGTCCGTGATCGGGCTCGGCTGGGCGGAGTCCGACGAGGAGGCGGCCCGGCTCCAGGGCGCGCTGTCGCCGCGGGTCGAGGCTCGCCTGGACGAGATGCTCGGCCATCCGCCGACGTGCCCGCACGGGAACCCGATCGACGCCGAGACCGCCCGCCAGCGTCCGAAAGGCACTCCCCTGAGCGAGATCGACGGGGGCCGGCGAGCGACGATCTACCGGATCACCGAGGAGGCCGAGGAGGATCCGGGCCTCCTCTCGTACCTCGAGGCGCGCGCGCTGACCCCGGGCGCGGCCGTGACGGTCCTCGCGCGGTCGGAATCCCTCGACTCGCTGACCCTCGAGGGACCGCGTGGCCGGGCGACGCTCGGTCTCCGACCCGCGGCCCTCGTCCACGTCCTGCCAGGCGACGCCGATCCGGCCCTGTTCCACCGCGTCCCGGGCCGCTGAGTCGCGGGGCGCCCAGCGCCCGCCGGCGCCGGCGGGCGCCGGCGCGGCGCCGAGGAAGGCAACGCCGTCGCTCGCGCCGCGGGCGCCCGGGACCGCGCCCGTGCCCGGCGCTGCTACGCTCTCGTCCATGCCCGACCCCACGATCCGCGTCCGGATCGCCCCCAGCCCGACCGGCCCACTCCACATCGGCACCGCCCGGACCGCGCTCTTCAACTTCCTCTTCGCCCGGCACGTCGGCGGGACGTTCCTGTTCCGCCTCGAGGACACGGACGTCGCCCGCTCGACCGTCGCCTACGAGCGCGACATCATCGACGGCCTGCACTGGCTCGGAGTCACGTGGGACGAGGGACCCGGGATTGCCGGGGACGGCGACATCGGGCCGTACGCACCCTATCGCCAGATGCTCCGCCTCGGGTTCTACAAGGCGGCGTCCGACCGACTCCTCGCCGCGGACCTGGCCTATCCGTGCTTCTGCACGCCTGACGAGCTGGACGCCGACCGCAAGGCCCAGGAAGCGGCGAAGCAGCCGCCGCGTTACGTCGGGCGGTGCGCCCATCTGACCGCCGAGGAGCGGGCGGCCAGGCTGGCGGAGACGGGCCGACCGCCGGCGACGCGCTTCCGCGTCCGGCCCGGCGTCGTCGGCTGGAACGACCTGATCCGCGACCGGATCGAGATCGACACGGCGAATCTCGGTGGCGATTTCGTCATCGTCCGTGGCGACGGGACCCCGCTCTACCACTTCGTCGTCATCGTCGACGATGCCGAGATGAAGATCAGCCATGTGATCCGCGGCGAGGACCACATCAGCAACACGCCCAAGCACATCCTCCTGCTCGAGGCGCTCGGGCATCCGATCCCGGTCTTCGGACACCTGCCGCTCATCCTGAACCCGGACGGATCGAAGATGAGCAAGCGCAAGACCCAGACCGCCGTCGACGACTACCGGGCCGAGGGGTTCATTCGCGAGGGCCTGATCAATTACTTCGCCTACCTCGGCTGGAGCCCGGGCACCGAGGAAGACGTCTTGACGCTCGACGAGATCATCGAGCGCTTCGACATCGACAAGGTCCAGAAGGGCGGCGCCAAGTTCGATCGCGGCCGGCTGGAGTGGCTGAACGGGCAATGGATCCGCCGGCTCGAGCCCGACGACCTGATCGACCGCCTGCGGCCCTTCCTCGAGGCCGCGCTCGACGACGGCCGGATCGATCGGCTGCCCTCCGACGAGGACGTCCGTGCGCTCCTGCCCGTCGTCCAGGAGCGGCTCCCGACCCTGGCGGCGATCGTCGATCTCGTCGGCTTCCTGTGGGTCGATGACCTGGCGGTCGACCCGGCCCTGATCGTCCCCAAACGCTGGGACGCGGCGACGACCCACGAGGGGCTGGCCGCCGCCCGCGAAATCCTTTCCGCCCACGATGCCGTGACCTGGGAGGCCGACGAGCTCGAGCCGCCGCTCCGCGAGCTCGTCGAGGCGCGCGGCTGGAAGGCCGGCGACCTGTTCATGGCGATCCGCGTCGCGACGACGGGGCGGACGGCGACGCCGCCGTTGTTCGACACGCTGGTCGCGCTCGGTCGCGAGCGCACGCTCGGCCGCCTCGACGCCGCGATCGAGGCGCTCGTCACGGTGGCGGAAACGGGTCGTTAACACGGCCGGATAGGATTCGTCCCGATGGCACGCACGATCCTGGTCGTCGAGGACGAGACGACCCTTCGCGAGACCCTCGCCGACGCGCTCGAGGTCGAGGGCTTCCGGGTGATCGCCGCCGCCGACGGCCGCGAAGCCCTGGATCGCTTCCGGGCCGACAGGCCGGATCTGATCCTGCTCGACCTGATGCTCCCGGAGCTGTCGGGGATCGAGGTCTGCCGGATCATCCGGGCCGAGTCCGGCGTTCCGATCGTCATGCTGACGGCCAAGGACAGCGAGCTCGACAAGGTCGTCGGGCTCGAGCTCGGCGCGGACGATTACGTCACGAAGCCCTTCAGCCTGCGCGAGTTGTCCGCCCGGATCCGGGCGCTCTTCCGGCGGTCCGAGCAGGTTGCGGCGGCCGACGGCGACGGCCCGGCCGTGCTCGACCTCGGCCGCGTCCAGGTGGACCTGGCCGGCCATCGCCTGCTCCGCGATGGCGACGCGCTGGCCATCAAGCCCAAGGCGTTCGAGCTCCTCGCCTTCCTCCTCCGCCACCCGGGCCAGGCGTTCACTCGCGATCAGCTGCTCGAGCACGTGTGGGGCTACGACTACGCCGGCGAGACGCGCACCGTCGACGTCCACGTCCACTGGCTGCGCTCGACCCTCGAGGACGATGCCGCGGCGCCGCGGTTCATCCACACGGTCCGCGGTGTCGGGTACGTGTTCCGGCGACCGGTGGAGGCGACCGCGCGTCCCTGATCGCGGCGCTCGCCGAGCGGGTCCCCGTGGAGAGGCGATCGGCGAGCTGTTCACCGCCCGATCACACGCCGTTGATCCGGCGCGTCGAGGCTCGGCCCATGTCGATCGTCGTTCGTCGCGGTCAGGCCATCGCCGAGCCGCGTTCCCGCCTGCTCCGCTTCGATCGTCCCTCGGCCGCCGGCCCGTCCGTCGTCGACGCCGCGCCGTCCGGCCCGGATCCCCGACACGAGCTCGCCCGGCTGGCTCTCGATCTCGTCGTCCGGACGGCCGAGCCGAGCGACCTGCCGGCGCGCTGGACGACGTACCCATTCGGTCAGGAGGTCGATCGGACGCGCGCCCAGCTCGTCCCGATCCGATCGCGGAGCGCGCTGCTCGCCTCGTTCTCGCGGGAGGCGTCGATCGCGGTCTCGCGCGGCGCCGCCGACACCGGACTGCCGCCCGGGCCGGTGCGCGTTGCCTACGCGATCCGCTGGCTCGAGCTCGGCGACGGGCGCCGGCGGCCGGCCTGGGCATCATTCGTGGCCGGGCCCGTCGAGATCGTGGCCGGGGCCCTCGCCGGTGGCGCCGCCGGTCGCACCGGCGAGCCCGGGTGACGATCAGAGGAAGGGCGAGATCACGACGTAGGCGACGGCCGACACCAGGGCGGACGCCGGGATCGTCAGGATCCAGGCGATCACGATGTTGCCGGCCACGCCCCACCGGACGGCCGATAGCCGGTCGCTCGATCCGACCCCGATGATCGCGCTCGAGATCACGTGGGTGGTCGAGACGGGCATGCCGAAGTGCGAAGCCGTGAGGATGATCGACGCCGCGGTCGTCTCGGCCGCGAAGCCGTGGACCGGATCGAGCTTGACGACCTTCTGACCCATCGTCCTGATGATCCGCCAGCCGCCGGCTGCGGTCCCGAGCGAGATCGCCGTCGCGGCAAGGACGATGACCCACAGCGGGATCGCCGAGTCGGCCGGGAGGATGCCGGCGGCGATGAGCGCGAGGGTCATGATCCCCATCGTCTTCTGGGCGTCGTTCGAGCCGTGGCTGAAGGCCATGAACGCGGCCGACACGACCTGGAGGCGCCGGAACCGATCGTTCATCCGGCGCGGGTTCGCGTGCTGGAAGACGTTGAAGATGACGACCATCAGCAGGAAGCCGATCACGATGCCGGCGACCGGCGACAGGACGAGCGGGACGATGACCCGGTCGATGACGCCCTGGACCTTGATCGCCGACGCCCCGACAGAGGCGATCACGGCGCCGAGCAGGCCGCCGATCAGGGCGTGGCTCGACGAGCTCGGGATGCCGAACCGCCACGTGATCAGGTTCCAGACGATGGCGCCGATCAGGGCTGCCGCGACGATCGTCTGACCGGCGGATCCGGTCGGCGTGTCGGCGAGTCCGCTCGAGATCGTCTTCGCGACCGCCGTCCCGGTCAGGGCACCGACGAAGTTCGCCGTCGCCGACATCAGGATCGCGTGCTCCGGTCGGAGGGCCCGGGTCGAGACCGAGGTGGCGATCGCGTTCGCGGTGTCGTGGAAGCCGTTGATGTAGTCGAAGAGGACGGCCAGCGCGATGACGGCCAGCAGGAGGAGGGTCAGACCGGTCGGCACGGCCCGAAGGCTACCTGATCGGCGCCCGGCGGCGGGCCGCTCGTCCGCGCGGGCGGGCAGTGCCCGCGGTCGCCCGGGCGACCCTGGCCCTCGCCGATCGTCCGAAACCGTCCGCCGTCGACATTCATCCCCGTTTCCGGACGGCTGGTCCGATCTCGGACGCCGATCTCGAACGATCGGCAGCGAACCGGGTGTGACGTTCCAGCGCGTTCGATTTCGGAGGACTTCAGCGAGGGCGCGGCCGTGCCCGCTCGCGCCCTCTGGCCAGGCGTACCCGTGGGGCGTGTATTTCCTGGCCAATAGGGTCGGACGGAGGCCCTGTGCCAAGCGTCGAGCCGCATTCAGACCCCGGGATCCACCCTTCTACCCGCCGGGCGGGTCAACCGGCGCGGATCCGGCTCGTCGAGGGCAGACTCGCGCCACTGTCGGTCGAGATTCCCACAACGTACCCGTGGCGTGGGTATGGCCGCCGGGAAGGGCGACGTCGGGCCTCCGCGTCGACCGCGCTCCCCGGTATCCTTCGCCGATGCGCCTGTCCCAGCTCTTCTTCGCCACGCTTCGCGACGACCCTGCCGATGTCGAGATGGCGTCCCATCGCCTCCTCCTCCGCGCCGGGTACATCCGACCGCTCGGCTCGGGGATCTACTCGCTCCTGCCGCTCGGCAAGCGGGTCAACGATCGGGTCGAGCAGATCATCCGCGAGGAGCAGGACCGGATCGGCGGTCAGGAGATGGAGATGCCGGTCGTCCACCCGGCCGACATCTGGCGGGCGAGCGGTCGCTACGACGCGATCGGCCCGGAGCTGACCCGGTTCAAGGACCGCAACGGCCGCGACATGGTCCTGGCGATGACCCACGAGGAGGTCGTCGGGATCCTCCTCGCGGATATCGTCAAGTCGTACCGCCAGCTGCCCCTGCAGGTCTACCACTTCCAGACGAAGTGGCGCGACGAGCCGCGAGCCCGCGCCGGGCTGATCCGTGTCCGCGAGTTCGTCATGAAGGACGCGTACAGCTGCGACCGCGACGAGGCCGGCCTCGACGCGAGCTACGAGGCCCAGTACGGCGCGTATTCGCGGACCTTCGAGCGGCTCGGCCTGAAGACGATCGCTGTCGGCGCCGACGTCGGAATCATGGGTGGCACGCT
>DATNBW010000019.1:0-14552 GCA_035607275.1 Verrucomicrobiia bacterium
CGTTCGGCGTAGCGGGACTCGTGATCTCGGTCTTGTAGCCCCACTTGTCAGTCGCAACGACGCGAAGCGTGACGACACCGGTCGACCAGGACTGCTGGGCGGTCACGGTGGCGGTAAACGTGCCGCCATTCGGGATCGGGCCGGTAGGCCCGCTCATCGTGACCGGCCCCTGCTCGGTCCCACCGGGTGGCGTGTAGTACATCTTGACGGTGACACTCGACGCGTCGTGGACGACGACGTAGATCGTTGACGCCGTTGCGGCGGTGCACGTGCCCTGGGGTCGCCGGATCGGATTCGGTCGGGCGGCCAGACCGACAATCGCCGGCGGATCCGTTTCGTGAACCGGTGTCGGCTGTGGGGTCGGCTTGGGCGTCGGCTTCGGCGTTGGCCTGGGAGTTGGCGATGGCGTCGGAGTCGGCTTTGGGGTCGGTTTCGGAGTGGCCGTCGGAACCGGCGTCGGCGGCGGTGACGGCGAGTTGTCCTGGATCGGCGTGTCCGTCTCGAACGGCGACCCGACGACCGTCAGCGCCGTGATCGGGGCGCAGTCGACGACCGGCACCGCGGATGGCTGCGGGACCGTGATCAGCACGGCATGGACCCAGCCCTCGGGATGGGTCGGCGATCCGGTGTAGACGCGGTACCACGACCCGTCGGCGTTCTGGCCGGTGACCCAGATCTTCTGGCCGGGCGGCGCCTTCGCGAAGACCGTCCCGACCTTCCAGCAGGGATAGACGTCGAGCTCCGAGCTCGACGTCCCGGCCGGCTTCGGCTGCCCGGCGAATCCGCCGAGCAGGCCGCCGACGACCACGCCCGACACGATCAGGGCGGCCATGATCGGGCCCCCGCCGACCGAGCCGGTCGCCTTGCCCGCGATCCCCGCGATCTGCGAACCGAGACTCATTCCCTCGACCTCGACCCCTCAGCCCTGGTCATCCCGGACGGTCCGTCCACCCAGCATACGACCCGCCCGTCACGCGCCGTCGATGGCGTGCACCGCTCATTTCGAGGCCTTCGGCTTGGCCGTCTTCACCGCCTTGCTCGGGGCGGCGCTCGCGCTCGGGCGGTGACTCGCCGACACGCTGGCGGACGGAGCGCTCGAGGCGGCCGCGGGCGGTGGCGGCTTGCCCGACCCGAGCAGCAGGGCCGCGGCCACGACGATCGCCCCGACCGCGATCCCCGCCCCGCCGAGGACGAGCCAGCCCGACAGGCCGCGACCCTCCTTCTCGGGCTGCCGCCGGCGGACCCGCTCGGGTGCCGAGACGGGGGCATCCACGGCCCGGACCCGGGTGGACGGCTCGGCGCGAGGCGGGAGGGGCAGGCGCGTGGCAGCCGTCGCCCCGGCGAGCTTGTTCCCGCAGCGCTGGCAGAACGTCCGGCCCGCGATGTTCGCCGTGCCGCAGGTCGGGCACCGAACGAGGCCGGCCGGCGTCGGGGCCGGGGTCGGGGCCGCAGCGTCGCCCGCCGCCGGCGCGGCGACCTCCGTGCCGCCGGCGGTCGCGAGGTCGGCATCGGGCGTCCCGGCCGTGGGCGTCACGGCCGCGGCCGGCTCGGCCGCCCACTCGAGGAAGACGCCGCAGTTGCCGCAGAACTGGTCGTCGGCGGTGTTCGACGCGCCGCACTGGTAGCAGACGACCACGCGGTCGGAGGGCCCGGTCATCGGCGGAAGATCAGTGGCGGGCCGAACGGCGGCCCCTGCTGCCAGGCGTACGTCGTCGGGACGTCCGGCGCGGCGACGACCAGCAGCGGCGCCTGGGCCGGCGGGAACAGCGGACCGGCCACTCGGGTGGCGATCAGCTGGCGCAGACCGACGATGTCGTGATGGAACACGAGGACGCCGATCCGGAACTTGCCGTCGGCGTCGGTCACGATCTTGCGGAGCGTGGGCGTGATGCCCACGGACCACGACAGGACGACGGTCGCCCCGGCCGGGAACCCCGACCCGGTCACGATCGTGACCATGCCCGGCGTGGCGACCTTCGGAACCAGCTTCAGGACCGCCTTCGAACCGACGCCGACGAGGCGGACGGTTCGCGGCGATCCCGGGAAGTTGCCCGGGACGGACAAGGTCGCCGTTCGGACGCCCTTGTCGGTCGAGGTGAAGCCGACGCTGATCGTGCACGTCTCGGCCCGGTGCATGCGCTTGCCCTTGCAGCCGTTGGCGAGGACGGAGAAGTCGCCCGCGGCCGGACCGGTCGGCGCCGCGGTGCCGATGCTCAGCGGGCCCCAGCCGCGGTTCGAGACGATCGCGGCCAGGGGCAGGCCCGGTTGCCCGACGGCCAGGCTGCCGAAATCGAGCTTGGCCGGCGTGACCAGCGGATCGGGCGGCAGGTCGCGCAGGAACACGTCGGCGAGCTGGTTGCCGTCGCCGGCGACGAGCTTGGGCGAGGTCGACGCGAAGGCGACGTACCGCCCGTCGCCGCCGATCGCGGGGCCGACGCTCGATCCGCCGCCCGGGCCGCCGGCCGCGGCTTCCGAGATCCGGATCGTGTCGCCGAGGACGAGGTCGCGGGCGAGGACCTCGGTCTTCGGGATCACGACGGCGGCGAGCACGATCCCCCGATCCGGGTCGGGGGCGGCCCGGGCGGAGGCGGTCACGATGTCGTCGGCGCTCGTGGTGAACGCGACGATCCGCCCATCGGCGGCAATCGCCGCCTGGCCGCTCGGGCCGTTGCCCGGAAGGCCGGCGGGCGTGACCGACGCGAGGGTCGTCGTCCCGGCCGTCCGATCGCGGACGAACACGTCCTGGTTGCTCGTGTCGCCTGCGACGAGATCGGACGCGGTCGATTCGAAGGCGATCGCATGGCCGTCGGCCGACGTCGCGGCGGCCCGGCTCGAGCCGTTGCCGGATCCCCCGCTCGTGTTGACGCTGACGAGCTCGGTCTTCTTGGTGACGAGGTCACGGACGAAGACGTGGCTGAACCCCGTCCCGACGGTGACCGGCGCCAGGTCCGCCGCGGTCGAGTCGAAGGCGACGACCTTCCCGTCGGCCGAGATCGACGGGCGCGCGCTGCCACTTCCGGCTGCGGTGTTGTCGACGGAGACCGACACGAGCTCGGTCGTGTTCGACGTCCGATCGACGACGAAGATGTCCGGCTGTTCGTTGCCGTCGCCGGCGACGATGCCGTCCGCGTCGGAGGTGTAGGCGATCCGCGAGCCATCGCCGGACACCGATGGCTCGCGGCTATTGGTCGCAACGGTCTTGTCCGCCTTGCGGGACACGATGGTCGACTTGCCGGTGGAGCGATCCCAGGCGATGACGACCGTGCCGACGACGAGCAGCAGCGACGGCGCCTGGTAGGTGAACGCGACGACGCTGCCGTCAGCCGAGATCGAGGGATCGAAGGCGCGCCCGCCGGCGGGGACCTTGCCGCCGCCCGGCAGCGGCAGCACCCGCGGCCGGCCCGTCCGGCGATCGACGACGAACACGTCCTGCGAATCGTTCGTGTCGTCCGGAACGAGGTCGGCGGCGCGCGAGCTGAACGCGACGTAGCGGCCGCCCTCGCTGATCGAGGCCTCGACCGACGGGCCGCTCGGGAAGCCGTCGCTGAGGTTGATCGAGATGAGGGACGTCGACCCGTGCGGCGGCGGCAGGCCCGAGGCGTCGAGGGACACCGGCGGGCCGGGTCGGGTCGGCGGGGCCGGTGCGGCGGGCGCCATCGACGTCGCTGTCGCGCCCGTGGTCGTTGTCGTGGTCGCCAGGGCGGCCCCGACCGGCGCGACGGCCGAGCCCTGCCCGATGACGAGGACCGTGGCGAGGGCGGCTGCCGTCAGGCGCCGAGGATGCATCCCGAGCGTCGCGTCACGGCCGCGTGTACCCCGAGTAGAACACGGTGGGATCGCACGGGCTGGCGTTGGCGCCCGTGCATGCGAGCGACAGGTTGAGGCTCTGGCCGTCGGTCAGGACGATCGGCGTCACGAAGTGGTAGTCGAGGTCGCGGATGTTCTCGAGCCGGATGTCGAACAGGTGGTCGGCGTCGCGCAGGAGGACGAGCGCGCCCTCGCGGCCGTTCGGGTTCGAAAACACGACATCGGTGACGAACAGCGTGCCTGTGACCTTCTTCGTCGTCGTGGCGGCCGACAGCCGGCCGTCGACCGGGCTGCCGAGGCCGGCGATCACCGGGCCGCCGGGCGTCGGGGTCGGGGTCGGCGGGGCACCGCTGCCACCGGACGGCGAGGACGGCCCGGGCGCCACGCTCGGGCTGGCGCCCCCGCCGCCGGGCCCGATCGTCGGCAGGCCCGCGTTCGAGAGGGCGTCGTTGACGCCGTTCTTCAGCTCGGCGATCGGCTTGTCGACGGCCTCCGAGGCGGCGCTCTGGATCGTCGGCTTGAGGACGAGGAGCCAGAGCAGGATGAAGGCGACGAGGAGCAGCGCGAGGGCGATCAGCGCCCGGACGAACCACGGCGGCAGGACCGGCTCCTGGAGCATCGCGCCGTCGAGGGTGATCGGCATCGTGCCCTCGGGCCGGACGTGGAGCTGGAACGGTCGGGTCTTCGGCGCGCCCCGCCAGAACCGTTTCGTCGGCTTGACCTTCAGCCGGGCGAAGCCGGCCATCCCGGGGTCGACGACGATCCCCGGCGGGTCGACGTCGAAGCGCAGGAGACGGTCCTCGTCGACCGCCTCGAGCTCGGCGTTCAGGCGGGTGTTGCCGCGATTGTCGATCGCGACGTCGTGGCCGGCGCCGCGGGAGCCGCGCGACGTTCGCGGGACGAGCTCGGCGAACGGCTCGAAGAAGGCGAGGATCTCGACGACGCCCTCCTCGACGGTCGAGCCCTCGGGGTCCTCGCGCGACTGGGTCCGGATCCCGAACGGCAGCGGCCCCGCAGCGATCGACGCGCTGCGCGGCGGCCGGAACGCAATCCGGACGGTGCCGTCCGCACCCGGAAACAGCGAGATCGTCGGGGGTTCTGCGGCCGCCCATGCGGCGGCATCGCCGAGGACGTCGATCGTGAATTCGTCGACGACGGTCCCGGTGTTGCGGAGACGGACCTCGAGCGCCGCCTCGCCGCCGGGCTCGACCTGGACGACGGTGGCGCCGAGGGTGACGGTGGCTCCCACGGGCGGAGTGTACCCGCGCCGTCAGCGCCCGGACGGGCCGTGGCGCAGGCCGAACAGGCCGACCGGGCAACCCGATCGCCGGTCCGGGGTGCCCGTTAAGCCCACGTTGAGCGGACGGAAAGGGCGGGCGGCTAGGGTCGGCTCGTCGGCGCGCGGAGCGAGGGTGGAGAGGGGCGTTGGTGATGATCGCGGAGCGGCTTCTCGACCACGAGACGATCGTCGTCGTGGTCTCGGCGGCAGATCCGCTCTCCCGGGCCGGCATCGTCAGCCAGCTCCGGGCGAGCCAGGGGTTCAGCGTGTCGGCCGACGACTCGGCGGCCGGGCCGGACACGGTCGCGCTGGTCGTCGCCGACGACATCGACGACGCCGTCAGCACGCAGATCCGGTCGCTGCGCGGGCGAGGCGTCGGGCGGGTGGTCCTGCTCGCGAGCCGGGTCGACGACAAGGGGCTGCTGGCCGCCGCCGAGGCCGGCGTGTCCGGCGTCGTCCGGCGGAGCGACGCGACGGCGCGCAATCTCGCCTCCGCGATCCGGGCGGCGTCGGCCGGCGAGGGAACCCTGCCGCCGGATCTCCTCGGCCGGCTCCTGCGCCAGGTCGGCCAGCTCCAGCGCCAAGTGCTGTCACCGCGCGGTCTGACGTTCCTCGGGCTGACCGAGCGCGAGACGAAGGTCCTCCGCCTCCTGTCCGAAGGCCTCGACACGGCCGAGGTCGGGCAGCGCCTGTTCTACTCCGAGCGGACGGTCAAGAACATCATCCACGACGTGACGTCGCGGCTCGAGCTGCGCAACCGGACGCACGCCGTCGCGTATGCGATCCGCGAGGGGCTGATCTAGGGTTCGTGCCGCTTGCCCGGTCCCGCGCCGGCACGGCGCCGGGAAGGACGGCTCAGGGCACCTTGATCGGCGCCGACCCGACGTTCGTGTCGATCTTCGTGCCGGCGTTCCGGCCGTGGTCGGTCTTCGTGTCGAACTCCGCGTTCGAGACCTCCGCGGCCGCGATCACGGCGTCGATCCGCTCGTTCGCCTTCGCCTCGGACACGCCGATCGCCTTCGTGTGGACGTTCGCGAACGCCTTCGTGTCGATGTCGATGTGGGTCTGCTCGTGGGTCGCGAGCGCCGCCCGGAACCGGTCCCATTCGGCGACCTGCTCGGGCGACGGGGCGCCGCGCTCGGTCCAGACGGGCAGCGACCGGGTCTCCGTGACCGTGATGTTCGCCAGCTTGATCGGGCCGGGGATCGGCTCGAGATAGATGTCGCTGACCTGGGAGGTGACGCTGCCGGCCTCGGGCCGCGCCGCGAGGTCGGCGGCCATCGTCGCGAACTCGCCGGCGACGTTGAACGTGGTGTCGCTGACCGTGATCGTCGTCCCGCTCGCGGTCGGGACCGGCTTCGCAGCCGCGTCGTCGTCGGTCTCGACCTCCGTCCCGCCACCGCCGAGCTCGCCGATGATCTCCTCGATGAAGTCCGACGCCGAGCCGGCGCGGACGTGGGCGGGCAGGCCATGGATCCGCGTGCCGCCGCCGAGGAGCGAGGCGAGGCCGGCATTGCCCTGACGGGCCTGGACCTCGCCGGCCAGCCGGCGCCGCGAGCCGCCGTCGGCGAGCCGGAACAGCGTCGCGAGATCGCTGGCCGATCCGGCCCGGGTCGCGAGCAGCTCGCTGCCGGGCGCGCGATCCGGATCCCGGTCGACGGACCCGCCCGAGCGGTGGTGACGCGCGTGCCGTTGCACGCTCGGATCATCGCACCGTTGGTGGCGCCGGGCTAGCCCGGAATCGGCCGGGAATCAGCCGGACATCGACTCCTCCTCGAGCTCGCCGTCGGGCCCGCCCTTCGGCTTGGGCGGAGGCGGTTCGACGTCGTCGTCCTCACCGATCTCGTCCTCGCCTTCGCGCTGGACGAACTCGCCTTGGGCCGTCTTCTTCTTCTCCTCCTCCTCCTCGAGCTCCTCCTCGTCCGGCGTGGCAGCCTCGCGCTGGACGAACTCGCCCTGCGCCGTCTCCTCGTCCTCGAGCTCCTCCTCGCCCGGGGCGGCCTCGAGCTGGGCCGACGGACCCGCGGTCGCGGCACCGGCACCGGCATCGGCTGCGCGGCCGGCCGGGCTCGGACCGGCGAGCGCGGCATCGGCCGACCGATCCGCCGCCTGCTCGAACTCGTCGGTCGGGCTCGAGACGCGGATCCCGCCGGGCGCCGGCGTCCCGTCGACCGGCCCGTTCGCCTGCTGGACGACGTGCGACAGCTCGTGGGCGAGGGTGTGCTTGCCGTCGGAGCTGGCGGGGTCCCAGCGGTCGGCCCGGAAGACGACATCGGTACCGACGGTGTAGGCGTGGGCGTCGACCGCCTTCGCCGATTCGCTCGCTGTCGCGTCGCGGTGGACCCGGACGGACCCGAAGTCCGCGCCGAGCCGGCCCTCCATCTCGGCCCGCAGGTCCGGCGCCAGCGGCTCCCCGCCGCCGCGACCGACGACGTCGAGGACCGGCGAGTGGCCGGCGGACGCGGTCTCCTCGTCGGGCTCGGACGGCACGGCGGGCTCGCGGGCGACGAGACGGCTCACGCTGGCGTTGCCGGCCAGGCGCTGGAGCTCGAGCATCGACGCGTTCCCGGGCGGACCGCTGTCGATCGCGCGGGCGACGTCGACGGCCGGCGCTGCCGGTCGGTTCGGCGCCGGCGCCCTCGGTCGTGGCCCGGGGACGTCCAGCTCGTCGTGAAGATCGCCCATCGCGGACAGATGGTGCGCGGGTCGCCGACCCGTGGCTAGGGATGTTCGCGCAGAGTCGGGACACCGGCCCGTGCCCGTTCGGGCAGCGATCTCGTCCCGGCCGATCGCCCGCCGGGGCCTTCTGCCCTTGCCCCCCTTCCGACGACCCTGACGACGATGCCAACCTCGTCGCGTGGCTCTGCGCGCCTCCGAGCGTCCAGGCCGGGAGGCTCCGCAGGCGGAGCGGCCGTGCGTCGCGCGGGTTCGCCTGGGCCCGCGCCGGGCGGCCCCGTGCGCGCGACGCCCGAGCCGGTCGACGACGCCGCCTGGGCGATCCAGGCGCTCGACGACGGGGTCCTGCCCGAGCTCCTGGCCCGGGCCGATGCGGCGACGACCGAGCGGGTCGTGATCAGCCTCCAGCGGACCGGCGGCAACGAGGTCGTCCAGCGCCTGGGCCTCGCGGGAGTCGGTCCGGATGGCGAGCGGCCGCCGGTGGCCCAGCGCGCGGGGCCGGTCGTCCAGCGGGCACTGCCGGTCGCCCAGCGCTCGGCGCCCGTCGTGCAGCGGGCATCGGTCCCGACCCCCGAGGAACTCCAGAAGGCCATCGACGACGAGGACGTCGGCGCGATCAAGGGCTGGGATTCGTACGGCTCGGCGTCGACGAGCCAGGTCCGGAGCATGATCAAGATCATCTCCCGGCAGGGCTGGGTCGGCTTCCGCGACGAGCGCGCCCTGATCCGCCTCTGGTCGGCGATGGGCGCGGACATGAGCACGATGTCGCAGTCCGACGTCGACCTGTTCGCCAGCTGCGTCGAGGTCGGCATGCCGATCGACTCCTTCGGCGCGGTGGCCGGTCTGCGCTTGAAGTGGCGCGACGACGTCGTCAGCGTCGGGGTGGGCAATCTCCGCGAGAACCGCAAGCTGATCGTCAACGAGATGGGCGCGCTCGGCCTGCAGGGCGAGCCCGGCGTGACCCCGGCCAGCCCCGAGGACCAGCAGAAGGCGCTCGCCGAGCGCCAGAAGGTGGCCAAGGAGATGGAGGATCTCCAGAAGGCGATGAAGCTGCTCGGCACGATCAAGGTCGGCTTCAGCGAGATGAAGGCGCCGACCTACGGTCAATCCGACGAAGGCGAGCAGAACGACACGGGCGTCGTCCGGTTCGATCCGTCCGGACCGCCGCCCGTTCCCGCCGAGGACGTCGCCGGCTTCGTCCCCTGGGAGACGGTGAAGAAGTCGTACGACGAGCTCACCGCCGAGGTGACACGGCGCGCCGACGCGAATCCGGCGCTGTTCGCGCTGCTCGCGGAGGGCGAGCTCTCGAAGGCAACGGACGACGACCCCGAGAAGGCGAAGGCCGCGATGGGTGAGCAGCTTCTCAAGGTCATCGAGAACACCCGCACGACCGAGAAGGAGATCCAGGACAGCTCGGACCTCTATCTCGACCTGCGGCCCGTCCACGAGGCCCTGATCGGCGGCAATCCGGCGGCCAGCGGCACGGTCTGGAGCAAGCCGTTCAACAAGTGGCTCGCCCGGGAGGAGATGAAGAGCCACCAGGCGAGCCAGGAGCGCCTCGCGACCCTCCTCGGCGCGGCCGGCCTCGTGGCGATGGTCGTGGCCAGCCTGGCGACCGCCGGCGGAGCCCTTGCGATCTCGGCGACGGTCGCCGGCCTGACCGCGAGCGGCATGCAGGCCGGGATGAGCTGGGACAAGTACATGACCCTCGAGACCGCGGCGAAGAGCACGGTCCGGAGCGACCTCGGGGTCGTCGAGCAGTCGCAGGCCGATGCCGAGCTGTTCATGGCCGTCCTGAACACGGCGTTCGCCCTGGTCGATCTCGGCGGCGCGGTCGCCGGCGCGGGCAAGACCCTCGGGATCTCGCCCAAGGCATTCCTTGCCGGCCGGACCGTCCGGAAGGCCGCGCTCGAGGCGCTCGAGAAGGAGATCGGCGTGATGTCGGCTGCGAAGGTCGGCCAGTCGATCAACGAGTTCGGCCTCACGACCGTGGAGGCCGCCTGGCGCAAGGCGGGCCGCCCGATCGAGGAGCTCGGCCCGTTCCTGCGCAAGGACGCCAGCCTGGTGGAGCTGGCCGAGATGGTCGAAGGCCACCTGAAGCTCGGCAAGGGCGCCGACAAGGCGATCATGTCCCTGCTCGACGAGGCGTTGAAGAGCACCGACCAGGTCGCGCTCGACGCGGCGGCCCGCGACGCACTGCTCGTGCTCGGGCCGAAGGGCCTCGTCAAGAAGGTCGGTGGCTGGAAGTCGCTCGGGAAGAAGCTCGGGGCGTCGTCGAAGACCATGATCGAGCTCGACGCCTGGCGGATGGGGATCTTCAACGAGACCAAGGCGTTCATCGAGGGACTCGAAGGCGGCGAGAAGGCACTGATCGCCACCGGCACGCCCGGACCGACGAGCGACCTCGACATGAGCACGCTCGGCGTCCGCTCGGCGGAAAACCGCGAGGCCGCCAAGTCGTACATGGCGGCGCGCGCCGGCACGACGCCGGGCGATCTCGAGCTGCTCCTCGACGCCGGCTTCTTCACCGATCCGCGGCGGCTCCACATCGGCGACTACCTGGCGCCCGAGGTCCGCAGGATCCTGACCGCCGGCCAGGTCGAGCAGGAGCGCGAGCTGATCCTGCGGATGGCCCTGTCCGAAGCGGAGAAGGGCGGCGACCGGAAGGCGATCGAGGCGGTCGAGGAGATGATGGGCCAGGCCGGGATCTCGAACCGGGTCCCCCTCGCGCCGCTCCAGCCGTCGGCCGTCGCGAAGCTCAACGAGGAGATCGACGCCCTCCACGCACAGCTCAAGCAGCTCGCCGACTCGGGCGCCGACGCGGCCGAGCAGGTCAAGGTCGCGCGCGACATCGTCGAGCGCCAGGCGATGATCAACGCGACCGAGAAGGGCGGCTACTTCGGCGGAGGAACGGTCGCCAAGGAGGTCACCGAGCGGGAGGCCGCCCGGCACATCGAGCTCCTCCAGGGCATGAGCGAGGAGCAGCTCAAGAGCCAGCTCCTGATCTGGAAGCTCGACCAGCTGCCGAAGCTGTTCAAGTCCGTGCCCAAGCTCGCGAGCCAGAAGATCGAGGTCGTCGTCGAGGCGATCAAGGACATGGGCAAGTACGTCCGACGCTTTGCCGTCGACCTGCCGTCCGCGGCGGCCCAGAGCGCCGCCACGAGCGGCGGCTCGTTCGAGTCGATCGCCAAGAAGTTCGAGCAGTGGGAGCTCATGGCCCGCGGCGACGCCCAGAGCATGGAGAAGCTCGCGGCGCTCAAGGGCATCGATCCCGCGAACAAGGCGGAGCTGAGGACCGCGTACCAGCAGCTCGCGGTCGAGGGCAACGGCCTGCAGGCCGAGGTCGCGGCGGCCTACGACGAGTTCCTGAGCACGCTGCCGTCGATCCACAAGGAGCTCTCGACGATGGCCGAGATGGGCAAGGACGGCTCACGCCTGGCACAGACGAGCTACCTCCTGTTCATCAGCGCCCAGGGCAAGATCCTCAAGGACAACAGCCTGTTCGCGATCACGGCGGTCATTCGCCGGCTCGAGGCCGGCCAGGCCGAGGGAGACGAGGAGGTTCCGGCGCCCGGGGCCGGCGAGCCGAAGGCGGAGCCGAGCGCGGCTCCCGAGCCGGTCCCGGCCGGCGCGACGCCCTGAGGCCCGCCCGACCCTCGCCATTCCTCGCCCGACTCGGGGCTCGGCACGGCCCCATCGACCGGCCGTTTGTCAGGGCGCTGCGGGGGCCTCCGCGCCGGCCGGCTGCTCGCCAGTGGCTCCGGCCGGCTGCTCGCCGGGCGCTCCGGCGATGCCGGCCAGCCCGGCGAGCAGGGCGGCTGCCGAACCAAGTCGGCCGCGGGCGATGTCGAGCGACAGCTCCTTCCCGCCCTGCGCGCCGATGATCAGGTTGTTGACGCCCTCGAGCTGCCGTCCCGCCCTCGCCAGAGGCGCGGCCAGGGCCGGGGAATCCCCGAAGGTCTGGCAGGTCGTCGCGAGCTCGCCAATGCGGGTCTCCGCGAGCTCGAAGTCCGGGAGTGGCTTGGCCAATTCGCCCTGAATGAAGCCGACGCCCTGACGAAGGCCCTTGACCTGCTCGATCTCGCCCGGTCTCGGCGCCGCAGGACCGGTAGGCGCACCGCCTCCGCCCGCGCCTGGCGCCTCGCCCTCGGTCGGCTTCGGCGCGGTGGCGGTCTGCGCGCCGGCGGCGATCAGGCCGTCCATGGTCGTCGCAACCGTGCCCAGCTCCGTCACGGCGTACGCCATGGCACCCTTCGGATCGACCGAGCTCATGAGCGCATTCCTGCCCGTTGACACATCGTTGGCCGCCCGGATGATCGTGTCCTGGACTTCGGCGTCGGCGGCTGTGATCCCACCGACGAGGCCCATGATCCCCGAGAGACTGGCGGCGAGCTCCATCGGGTCCTTCGTTCCGATCAGGGGCAGCGTGCGCGAGATGGGGATGATCGCGCCCGCGTTGAGTCGGGCTTTCTGGGCCGCATTCAGGCCGCCCCGTTGCCGTTTGGCCCAGCCCTCCTTCTCCGACCCGCCGCCCTCGGGCGCCTCGTCGTCCTCGAAGTGCGGATACGGCAAGAGGACGAAGCGACGCTGAAGGGACAGGGCCGGCTGGACATCGTGGTCGGACGACCGGTCCCGGGTCGATCGCCGGGGTTGGACCAGCGGCATCCCCGCGCCGCCGATGAGCTCCGCGACGGCGCGATTCCCGGCGAGCCGCTGCAGCTCGACGAGATTCCCGTGCGGCTTGGCGACGGGCTGACCGCCGGGCACGGAGGCACTCGACCCGGCTGGTCGTTCCGCCCCGACCTCGCGGCGTTGCGCTGCCACGTCTGCGGGTGCGATGTCCGTGAGGTTCGGTTCAGCGCCCACGGTCTCCCCATCTCGCGACGTTCGTCATCGGCCGTTCCTCACCATGTCGCCGGTCAACGAGCGGGACCAGACGCGATGGCGCAATCGTCAACGCCAACGTCCGTGCCCGAACGGGCAACTCAGCGTTCCGCCAGGAGGTCGAACCACTCGCCGAACTCGGCCTCGTGGGCCAGCCGGCCGAGCTTCTGGTACTCGCGGTCGGTCGCGAGGATGAGGTCGGACATCGTGACCGGGCGCCGGTCGGCCGCGGTCAGGAACGCCGCCGCAAGGCAGACGTTCCGGATGTTGCCGCCGGACAGCTTGAACGCCCGGGCGAGGAACCCGAGATCGACATCGTCGGCCCGGACGAGGATCGGCGGCAGGTGGCGCTCCCAGAGACGGAGCCGGTCGGCGTCGTCGGGCATCGGGAAGTCGACGATCATGTCGAGCCGCCGGAGGAACGCCTCGTCGAGGTTCGCCCGGAGGTTCGTCGTCAGGATCGCGAGACCATCGAACCGCTCCATTCGCTGGAGGAGGTAGGCGATCTCGACGTTGGCGTAGCGGTCGCGGGCGTCCTTGACCTCGGACCGCTTGCCGAAGAGCGCGTCCGCCTCGTCGAACAGGAGGACGCCGTTCACCCGGTCGGCCTCGTCGAAGATCCGGTCGAGGTTCTTCTCGGTCTCGCCGATGTACTTGTCGACGACGGTCGCCAGGTCGATCACGTACAGGTCGAGACCGAGATCGGCGGCGACGATCTCGGCCGAGAGTGTCTTGCCGGTGCCCGAGTCGCCGGCGAACAGCGCGGTCATCCCGGTTCCCCGGGCGGCGGCCCCGCCCATCGCCCACTCGCCGAGGACGAGCTCGCGGTGGCGGGCCCGGACCGTGAGCTCGGTCAGCTGGGCGAGAGTGTCGGACGGCAGGATGAGGTCGCCCCAGCCGGCGGTCGGCGCCACGCGCCGGGCGAGCCGCTCGAGGCCGCCGGCATTCTGCGCCCGGGCGCCGGCGGTCAGGTCGTCGATCTCGAGCGGCCGACCGTCCGCGGCGGCCATCTGGCGGGCGGCGAGGGCGGCCCGCCGGACCTGCTCGGGATCGAGCCGGAAGCCGGCGGTCGCGGCGGCAGGATCGAGGTCGGGCCGGTCGACGGCGGCCCGCCGAAGAGCCACCTGCCACGCCTCCCGGCGCTCCTCGAGTCCGAGGAGCGGCGCCTCGAGCACGACCGGCACGTCGCGCGACCAGGCCGGGTCCCAGCTCCGCTGGCCGAGCAGGACGACGGGGCACGGCGCCTCCGCGAACGTCCGGATCGCCGACGGACCGCGTTCGATGATCGTCTCGATCGGGCCGGCGAGGATCGCGGCGCCGCGCAGGCGCGCCTCGCGGACGGCCGCGGTCGCGAGCTCGACGGCATCGTCGCCGGCCGTGATCCGCGCGAGATCGAGCCCGACGACCGGTAGCCGCGCGTCCGCCAGGGCCGCCGTCGCCCACGCCCGGCCGACGCTGGCCGTCCGCTCGCGAACGTAGATCAGGCGGGCCGAGCCGCGGATCGCGCGGGTCAGGCGCTCGGCCGACCCGAGCGGCGCGCCCTCGACGTCGAGCACGAGCGCCTCGATCGCCGGCTCGGGGCGGTCGTCGCCGAGGAGGTGGGCCGTGACCCGATCGGGCACGCGCAGGGACCGGGTGAGGAACGGTCGCTCCGGCTCCTCGACGAGGACGAGCCCGCCACGGACCAGCCGGGACATCGTGCCGAGCCGCGTCCGCTCGACGGTGCTCGCGTCAGCGCCTCCGCCTGCCCCGCCGGACGTCGCCGCGCTCGCGAACGTCGGCGCGCCGGAGGACGCGGTCAGCTCGAGCGCGAGGCCCGCGCTCGCCCGGCGGCGCGAGACGTCGTCGTGGAGATACGCGTAGAGGCGCTCGAACCGGGGATCGAGATCCGGGGCGAGGGCGATCA
>DATNBW010000027.1:0-5294 GCA_035607275.1 Verrucomicrobiia bacterium
CTGTTCGGTCCAGGTGGAAACCTGCAGCGACCGTGGCATCGCCGGGCGAGCGCGAAGGCACGGCAGCTGGTCCGGGACCGGCCATCCCGGTCCGGTCAGGCCGCTGGCTGGTCCGCAACCGACGAGCGACGGGCGATGAGCACGAGCGCCGGCACCACGACGATCGCGGCACCGAGCAACCCCAGGGTCGCATAGCTCGCCGCCGCGACCACGACGCCTGAACCGAGGCTTGCCGCCGCGGCGGAGCTCCAGATCAGGCCATCGGTCAGCCCCTGGACGCGGGTCCGCTCCGCCAGCGACAGGCCATGGGTCAGGAGCGCCGACCCGGCCACGTACCCGAGGTTCCAGCCATAGCCGAGCAGGAACAGGGCGATGAACAGGAGGATGCCGCCGTCCGACGGCGCGAGCGCCGCGAGGCCCGAGGCCGACGCCGTCACCCCCATCCCCGCCAGGATCACCGGGATCATCCCGATCCGATCGGTCAGCCGGCCCGAGATCGGCGACAGGGCGTACATCCCGAGGGTGTGGCCGCTGATGACGATCCCGACGGCGGCCAGGTTCGAGCCGTGGTCGGTCATGTGCAGCGGCGTCATCGTCATCACCAGGACCATCACGACCTGGACCGTCACGAGGGCGACGATCGCGACGGGCACATTCGGCCGGCTCAGGACGGCGGCGAGCGAGGCCGGGGTCGAGCGGTCGAGACCGGGATCGTCGTGGCGGGACGATTGATCGGCGAGGGCGTATGGATCCGGGCGCAGGGCGACGAGCGTGAGCAGCGTCGCGGCGCCGACGAAGACGACCGGCACGAGATAGGCGCCGGCCAGGTCCGGTAGGCCGAGCGCCGAGGCCACGCTCGCCGCCGGGGCCGCCAGGTTCGGACCGATGATCGCGCCCACCGTCGCGCCCCAGACGACGAGCCCGAGCGCCGAGGCGCGCCGGGCGGGCGGATAGAGGTCGGCGGCGACATAGCGCGACAGCTGGTTCGAGGCGTTGCCGAACCCGATCAGCACCGTCCCGACCAGGAGCATCGCCATCGACCCCACGACGATGGCGGTGGTTGCCACGAACGCGCCCGCCAGCCCGATCCCGTAGCCGGTCGCCAGGCCGACCCGCCGGCCTCGGCGGACCATCAGCTGCGACAGGCCCACGGCACCGATCGCCGCTCCGAGGACGGCGGCAGCCCCGGGCGCGCCACTCAACGCCGTGCTGCCCGCGATCTTCTGGGCGGCGATCGTCGATACGGTCGACGCGGCGATATGCCCCGTGCTGCCGAGTGCGACCCCTGCGATCAGCGACGCGTGCGTTCGGCGGCGCAGCCGCTCGAGGACCGAGGGCGGGAGATTCACCACGGGCGCCGTCACTCGCGGAGGATACGACCCGGCCACGTGCCCGGCGGACCGGTCACAGCCCGAGCGTCAGGACCTCGACCGCGACGGCGGCCTCCGGCTCCATCGAGCCGGGCGGGGACCACGGGGCCGCTCGAGCGAGCTCCGCAAACCGACAGAACGCGTTCGCGAGCCGCATCTGCTCGGGCGTCCTCGCCCGGACGCGAAGGAGATCGGGTGAGGCGACCACGATCGCGATCCCGCGCGCCCGGGACGTCGCGACGTTGAGCCGATTCCGGCTGTAGAGGAAGTCCATGCCCCGCGGGGCCAGCTCCGGCGAGGACGAGGTCAGCGAGTAGATGCTGATCGGGGCCTCCTGGCCCTGGAACTTGTCGACGGTTCCGACCCGGGCCTCCGACGGCAGGAGACGGCGGATCGCCCCGACCTGGGCGTTGTACGGCGCGACGACGAGCACGTCCGGCCAGCCGATCGGCCGGGCGATCCCGTGCCCGTCGATCCAGGTCGTGCCGCCGTTCGTCAGGGTCCGAACGAGCCGGGCGACCGCGTCGGCTTCCTCGGGATTCTCGCTGTCCGCGCCGGTCGTCGGAACGTCGAGGGTGCGCGGCCCGACGCCGTCGACCGGGCCGTCGCGTGCCGTGACGCGCTGCGTCCCGAGATGCGCCTCGGCCGCCAGGCGTCCGTCATAGAACGCCTCGGACGTGTAGTCGCAGAGGGCGGGATGGAGACGCCAGGTCGTCTCGAGGAACAGGCCCCGATCCGGGGCGATCGTCGCGTCGCCGGCGAGGACGTGGGCGAGAGCCGAGCGGTCCGCGCCCGGTGGATGCGAGCCGCGGAGGGGTTGATCGAGCTGTTGCGGGTCGCCGAGGAGGACGATGCTGTTTGCGGCGTGGGCCATCGCAACGACGTTGGCGAGCGAGATCTGGCCCGCCTCGTCAACGAACAGGACGTCGATGGCATCGGCCATCCGGGCGGACGCCCAGACCCACGAGGTGCCCGCGGCCAGCCGGGTATCGCCGCTCGCGAGCCTCTCGAGCACATCCTGCGTCGACCCGGCCCGCCCGACCCGGTCGTCGCCGACGATCACGTCGGCGTCACCGCGCTGGACGGCGTTGATCTCGACGCCTTCCTCGTCCGCCGCCTCGAGGACGGCTCGCAGGAGATTGGCGATGACCTTGTGGCCCGTTGCCGTGATCCCGACCCGCTTGCCGGCCGCGACGAGGCTCACGATCATCCGCGCTCCGGTGTACGTCTTGCCGGCGCCCGGCGGGCCCTGGATCGCGAGCACCGTCCGATCCAGCTCCAGCGCGATCCGGCGGGCGGCATCCAGGTTCGACTCGCCGTCGCGGGCGAGCGGCAGGCCGTCGGCCTGGCCGGCGCGCGGCCTGCGACCCCGGAGCAGATCGCGAGCCGCCATGTTCGGGCCGGGACCGTCGATCCCGTGGTCAGCCACCCATTCGCCGAGCTCGATCAGGCGGGCCTGGTGGTCGGGCGTCTTGAACCAGGGCAGGGAGACCACGGCGGCCGGGTGCTGTCCGTCGAGGGGGCGCTTGATGTCGAGCGTCCGGGCCGCCGGGTCGACGGCGACGAGCTCGCCGACCACCCAGTCCCACGGGCTGCCGTCCGGGTTATTCGCCTTCAACGCCGGGTCGAAGAGGTCGCCACGGGCAAGGTCGAAGTCCTGGGCCGGGAACGTGTACCGCCAGGTCTGCTTGCCGCGCCGGACATCGTCAATCGGGCCCTGGACCTCGAGCAGGCCGATCGGCTCGCTCTCGTCGACGAGCTGGTCCGGGTTCAGCTCCATCAGCCGATGGAACTCCCACCACATCGCCTTGTCCTCGCGGCGATGCCAGCCGAGGAGCTGGGCCAGGAGCCAGCGGCCGTGCTCGTCCGCGGTCCGCTGCGCCGGGTCCGTCGGGACGACGCCCGGGCCGGCCAGGCGCTCGACCAGCGCCTCGACCCGGGCCTGGGCCTCCGTCAGGTCCGGGGGAAGCGTGACGACGCGCGGCTCGGGACGGGGCACCTCCCCGCCGACCAGAGCGGCGAGCTCCGGCCGGAGCGACTCGAGCCAGTCGCGCAGGCGGAGGTTGCTGATCACGTCGTCGCGGTTGTAGCCCTCGATCCGATCGAGATGGCCGGCCTCGGGCCGATCCGCGTCGGCCAGCTCCAGCCATTCCTCGAACGCGACGATGCTGCTGCCGGCGTCGCGCAGGTCGACCTCCCGCTCGAAGCCGTAGAAGACCTCCATCTTCTTGATCGAGTAGCTCTCGACCGACGCCCGGAGCGACTGGCGGACGGCCCGCAGGAGGTCGACGAGGACGCCCTGCCGGAGGAGATGGTCGACGTCGTCCTCGCGCGTTCCGTAACGGCCCATCAGCCGCTTCAGGGCGGTCGGCTCGTACGGGGCGTAGTGGTAGATATGGAGATTCGGATCGTCGGCGAGGCGGGCCATGAAGAAGTCCATCAGCCGCTCGAACGAGCGTCGTTCGGCATCGAGGGTGAACTCGCCGGCCTCGTCCCGCGACCAGAACGCGTGGAACGTGCCGTCCGACTCGAGGACGCCGAACAGGTAGTCGAGGCCGTCCTCGAGGGCGTACGGGTCGCCCTCGATGTCGAAGAACAGGTCACCCCGCGACGGTTCGGGCATGGACGCGAGGCCGCGTTCCGGAGGGAGTTTCGTCCCGGGCTCCGGGAGCAGGAGCTCGTAGCGGTGGTCGGCGTTGCGCCGGCCCTCGAGCTGGAGGCGGGCCTGCTCGCGGACCCGGACGAGGGCGGCGGCGCTCACGCCTTCGACGGGCGGTTCGACCGGGATCGGAAGGTCGCCCAGGCCTTCGAGGGTCCCGACGCCGCGCTCCTGGAGTGCCCGCCGCTGACGTGCCGAGATCCCGGCGACGAGGCTCAGGTGATCGTCCGCGCGGCGACGGATCGCGCAGTCCGCGGCCCAGCGGCAGACGTCGCAGTGGTCGACCGGCTCGGGATAGGTTCCGACCGGCGGGAACGAGGCCGGCGTCGCGTCACCCATCGTCGCCAGGAATCGATCGCGGGCGCTCCGGTAGTAGGCCATGTAGTCGTCGACCCGCAACCGCTCGACGGCGCGGGCGCTGCCGCCGAGCGCGACGTGCAGCCACTCCGGCCGGACCCCCTGGATCCGTTCGAGCTGATCGATGTACGAACAGATCTGGAGGACCGCGCTCGCCTTGACGTGCCGCGCGAGCTTCGTGTCGGCGACCTCGTAATGCCAGGGACCCCAGACCGACGGCCGCGCCGCGTCGTCGACCCGCAGCAGGAAGTCGGCGTGGCCGCGCCACGTCCCGTCGAAGAACGTGGCCTGGTAGATGACGTCCGATCCTGCCGCCATCGCCTCGATCGTTGCGGCGGCCGCCGCGCGGAGCTGGTCGCCGCGATCCTCGATCGACCCGTCGAGCTCGATGGTGACGGCCACCCGGCCGGCCGCGCCGAGATCGGCCAGGTAGCGTCGCTCGTGTTCGAACCCCCGGCGGCGGATGACATCGAGCTCCGGGTCGTCGCGCATCGGTCGCTGGACGAGGCCGGCCAGCGACGCCCGCTCGAGCTGGGTCAGGTGCTCGCAGGCGAGATAGGCGACGAGATCGGTGGCGGCATAGACGGGCCGGCCATCGATCGTCTGCACGGGGAAACCTTAGCCCGAGCGCGTGACATCTTGCCTGTCAGGACCGGTGGGGGATCATGGGGCCGTGGCCCGCTGGATCGCTCCCGCCCTGGTCGCGCTGGCGATCGCGAGCTCCGCATGCGGGTTGATGCCCGAGCCGGGGCTCGTCCCGCTCGCCACGAGTCGGGCCGGGCTGTTCGACACCAGCTGTCCGGCGGCCCTCCTCGAAGGCACGCTGATCGCCGATCCGATCACCGGTTCGGCCATCGCCGGCCAACCGAAGCCCATCCCGATCATCTGGCCGTTCGGGTTCCGCGGGC
>DATNBW010000042.1:0-6311 GCA_035607275.1 Verrucomicrobiia bacterium
CGAGCAGGTTGCGCATCCAGGCGTGGATCGGCGTGAATAGAACCGTGTCGTAGTTGCTGTTGACGCCCTGCATGACGCTCGCCAGTCGCTCGAGGCCCATGCCCGTGTCGACGCTGGTGAACGGCAGCGGCACACGCGGACCGTCCGGCTGCTGGTCGAACTCCATGAAGACCAGGTTCCAGATCTCGAGCCAGCGCGGGCAGTTCTCGGAGTGGTCGGGGATGCACTCGGGACCCTCG
Source organism: Verrucomicrobiia bacterium (assembly GCA_035607275.1). Lineage (GTDB taxonomy): Bacteria > Chloroflexota > Limnocylindria > Limnocylindrales > CSP1-4 > CF-46. The sequence continues at coordinate 240 of DATNBW010000042.1, forward strand.
GACAGGTGGGCGCCCCGATCGAAGTGGATCTCGCTGCACGGGCCGCACGGACCCGTGTCGGCCATCCGCCAGAAGTTGCTGTCGTCGCCGGCGTCGACGTCGCCCCAGATCGCCATTCGATCCGGGGTCAGCCCGATCTCCTCCCGCCAGACCTGGCGCGCGACCTCGTCGTCCTTGTAGGTCGTGGCCGCGAGGCGCTCGCCGGGGATCCCGAGGTCGCGGGTCAGGAAGTCCCACGCGAAGTGGATCGCCTCGCGCTTGAAGTAGTCGCCAAAGCTCCAGTTGCCGAGCATCTCGAAGAACGTGTTGTGACGCGACGTCCGGCCGACCTCCTCGAAGTCGTTGTGCTTGCCGGCGACGCGCAGGACCCGCTGGTAGTCGACGGCGCGCCGGTAGCTCCGCGTCTCCGAGCCGGTCAGGACTTCCTTGAACTGGACCATCCCCGAGTTCGTGAAGAGCAGCGTCGAGTCGCCGGCGGGGACCAGGCTGGCGCTCGGCACGGGCGTGTGGCCGCGCTCCGCAAAGAACTCGACGAAGCGTCGACGGATCTCGGCGGCGGGCAGCGGCTGGATCCGCGGATCGCGTTCGGTGACGGGGGACGACACGGCCGCAATGGTACCGAACGGGCGGGCCGATCGAACCGTGGCGCTCAGCCCGCCGGGAGCACCTCGATCAGGGAGACGGACGGCATCGGCAGGGCGAACTCGAGCGCGAGCCGGCCGTCGGCGGCCACCGTGACGGTCCGCTCGGGCTCCAGCTCGTCGAGGGTGTCGACCGCGTGCAGGCGCTCCCACCCGGCGTCGTCCGGCCAGTCGCCGCCGGTCCAGTGGCCGGCGATGTTCGAGTGCCCGGCGTCGATCCGCCGGTGGCGGAGCGCGACCCGTCCGGCCGGAAGGCCGTCGATCGCGAGGCGGACCGTCCGGTCGAGCAGCGGATCGCCGCCGGCCTTGGCCTGGTCGAGGGTCCCGCTCCAGATCGCGATCGCGACCCGGCCGTCGTCGCCCCGCGTCGCCCAGCTCTCCACGAGGCTCCCCGCGCCGTCGCCGCGGAGCGTCGCGGCGATCTCGGTGTCGCCGAGGAGCTCGAGCACGCGGATCGCCCAGAACCGCGGCTTCCGGAGATTCCCGACCGTCAGCAGCCCGAAGCCGCCATGGAACAGCCGGTGCGGCTCGCCGAGCTCGACGAAGTGGTCGGAGGCCACCCAGTAGGCGAGCGACTCGAGGCGGCCGGCCGCCGAGCGCATCCCGCGGCACACGAGCGGCGCGCCCCAGACGCTGTCGTTGATCGGCGAGCCGTGGGTCGGGGAGATGCCCCATTCGGTCCAGTACAGCGGCAGCTCCGGCCGTCCCGCCCGGGCGGTGATCGGGCGCAGGTCGAGCGGCGAGAGGCCGTACGTGTGCGTGCTGATGAAGTCGACCGGGACGTCGGCCTCCGCGGCGTGGGTCAGGAGGTCGTCGACCCACCCGACCGCCGCGGTCGCCGGGCCGCCGACCGCGATCCCCGGATCGACCGACTTCACGGCCCGGGCCGAGACGTCGTAGAGCGCGAAGTACGCGGCTTCGTCGGCGGACCAGAAGACCTTGAGGTTCGGCTCGTTCCAGACCTCGAACGGCCAGCGCCGGACCTCGTCGGCGCCATACCGCTCCCGGAGGTGCTCGACGAGGGCCACGACCAGCGCGGCCCAGCGGTCGGGGTCTCGGGGCGGCGAGATGATCCCGCGATAGTCGAACACCGTGGCCGCGGGGTCCGAGGCCAGGTCGCGGGGCATGAACGACAGCTCGATGACGGGGCGGAGCCCGGTCGCGAGCAGCCGGTCGAGGGCGGCGTCGACCCGCTCGAAGTCGTGGACGGGCACGCCGCCGACCTCGCGGTAGACGCCGAGGCTGTCGTGGAAGATCGCGTGGGCCCGGACCGACTCGGCGCCGAGCTCGGCCCGGACGATCCGGAACGCGTCGGCCAGCTCGTCGCCCACGTTCCGGCCGCCCGGTCCGTTCCCGCGCAGGAGGAGGGCGAGGTGCTCCGACCCGATGATCGGTCGCCACGGACGGTGCGTCTCGCCGACCGCGGATCCGGCGTCGACGGTCAGCTCGATCGTGGCGTCGCCGTGGCCGGGGCCGCCCTGCGCCGCCATGACGGCCGTGGACAGCGGGCCGACCGGTCCATCGATCGTCGCGAGCGACGCCACCGCGTACCACGCCGGCCGGCCCGGCTCGCCCGTCGTGTCGAGGTAGCCGGGATCCGGAACCGCGAGGAGGTCTCCGGCCCGGTGATCGATGGCCTCCCACGGGCCGTCCGGTCCGTCCGCCCGGTGGACGAGATAGCCGGCCGCGCCGTCGACCCGTTGCCAGTCGACCGTCACGTGCCCGCGCCCGGGGGTCGCCCGCACGCCGCCGGGCGGCGGCAGGACCACGTCCGGCGCGGGCCGGTTCCGGGCGGCCTGGGCACCGAGCTCGTCGAACCAGGCGATCCGCGCCGAGCTCGGCGCCGCCGACGCATTCGACGCGACGGACGCGCCGGCTCGGCCCGACGACCCGTCGGTCACGGCCGGTTCAGGATGGGGAATGCGGCGTCGCGCGGCCCGGCCCCGAAGGTCTCCATGCCGATGATCGGCTGGAGGACCTTCCGGAACGCCTTCGTCGCGAACGCATCGCGGAGCATGTCGTCGGCTAGCGCGTTGCCGATCGACGCCATGATGATCCCCTGGTCGAGGGACAGGTAGTACTGGGAGACGACGCCGCTGTCGACGTTGACCGAGTCGCGGAAGCCCCACTTGTCGTAGCTTGCGAAGTCCGACTTGATCGCTGCCAGATCGGCCAGCGTGGCTTCGGGCGCCCAGCGCAGGGCGAGGAACGCGGCATGCGGGGTGACGACGCCGTTCGTGAAGGCGGACGGCGGCGGGGTCGGCTTGGCGTCGCGACAGCCCGCGAAGCCGGCGTCGACCCACGTGTTGTCCTCGTTCGACGGATAGCCCTCGGGGTTCATCCCGATCCCGTCGACCCCGTAGGCGTTGTAGCCGCCCTCGGGGATCGTCGACGGCGAGAAGCCCCAGTAGCCGTAGCCCGCCTCGTCGAGACCGTGGTGGATCTGGGCGGCGACGGTCAGCGGATGGTTCACGGCCCAGCTCCGCGGACCCCACGTCTCCTCGGGCACGAAGAGGGCCGGCATCAGCGCCTCGAACATGCTTCCGCCCCAGCCGGGGACGACCTTGAACCCGGCGTACGGGTAGGCGCCCTCGAACACGTTCACCCCCAGGTACGTCCGCGTCACGCCGATCGGCTTGGTCTCCTGCCAGCTCCAGTCGCAGTTCGGGCCGTCGGGGAAGGTCCGCCATGCGCCGAAGTACTCCTTGGCGGGCAGCTCGCCCTTGGCGATCCCGATGTAGCTCGCGATCCGGCTCTCGCTGACGATCGTGTCGTAGCAGCACGGGGACTCGCCCGTATCCGGGGCGACATGGAAGGCGATCCGGTTGACCGCGGGCCGGTAGTAGAAGCCGAAGTCCATGCTGTCGAACAGCGCCCGAGCCCGGGCGGCGACCTCGGGGACCGTGTTGCCGACCACCTGGAGGGCCGTCGCGAGCCAGCCGTTGTCGACCGACGACAGGATCGGGGTCATGGGTGCCCCGGTCTCGGGCCAGACGGTGAGCTTCGCGCCGTTCCGGTGGTCGTACCAGTTGTAGAACTGGCCGCTCGCCTGGTGGCGCTCCATCGTCTCGAGCGTCCCGATCGTCTGGCCGGTCCGCTCGACCGCCTCGGCATGGCCGATGATCCCGAGGCGCTCGGCGACGACGGTGCTCCACAGGTACGCCCCGATGTTCGTGGTCGAGGTCTGGACGCTGCGCGTCCCGTCGGCCTTGAGGCTGTCGGCCGGCAGGCCGGACGTCTCGTCGGTCATCGCGACGAAGGAGGCCCACGTGGTGCGGGCGTAGCCGAGGAGCGTCGCGCGCTGGGCGGCGCTGAGGGTCCCGCCGGCCGAGCTGGCGGCGGTGGCGGCGCCCGGCGCGACGGTCGCGGCGATCGCGACGAGACCGAGCAGGGCGGCGATCCGGATCAGGCGGCTGGCACGGCGTGGGGGCATGGCGAATCCTCCGGCTACGCGGCCGCTCCGGCCGAGCTCGAGCTGGTCATCCCTTCAGGCCGGTCGTCGCGATTCCTTCGGTGATCCAGCGCTGGAAGAGGATGAAGATGATCAGGACGGGCAGGACGAGCACGACGGAGCCCGCCATGAGCATCCCGTGATCGGCCTGGTACTGGCCGGTCGCGAAGGTCGCGAGGGCCACGGGCAGGGTGTACATCGCCTCCTGCTGGGCCATCACGAGCGGGTAGATGAAGCTGTTCCAGCTCCCGAGGAACGTCAGGATCCCGAGGGTCGCGAGGACCGGGGCCGTGATCGGCAGGACGATCGTCCAGAACGTCCGCCACTCGTTGGCGCCGTCGATCCGGGCCGCCTCGAGCAGCTCGTCGGGAATGCCGTACATGAACTGGCGGGTCAGGAAGACCCCGAATGGACCGACGAGGAACGGCAGGATCAGGCCGGGATACGTGTTCACCAGGCCGAGGTTCGCCATGAGGACGAAGTTCGGGATCAGGGTGATGCCGGCCGGGACCATCAGGGTCGCGAGAACGAGCCCCATGATCAGCCGCTTGCCGCGCCACTGGAGCTTGGCCAGGGCGTAGCCGAGCATCGGGCAGAACAGGACGTTGCCGACGGTGACGGCGACGGCCACGACCGCCGAGTTGAAGAAGAACCGCGGGAAGTCGAGATTGCTGAAGAGCCGCCCGAAGTTGTCGGTCGTCGGGTTCTTCGGCAGGAAGGTCGGGGTGCTCACGAGGAACTCCGCCTGCGGCTTCAGCGACCCGAGGAGCATCCACAGGAACGGTCCGACCATCAGGACGATGCCGAAGGTCAGCAGCACGTAGATCCACAGCCGGCTCGGACGGCGCTCGCGGTCGGCGGCGTCCATCGCCAGCCGGCCACCGCCCGGACCGGCCTGGATCGCGGTCATCGTCGGCCGCCCATCAGGCGTCTTCCCGCAGGAAGCGGAACTGGAGGAACGCGATGACCGCGACGATCACGAACAGGACGTAGGCGATCGCCGATGCGTAGCCCTGCTTGAAGAACGCGAATCCCTGCTGGAACATGTACATCGTCACCGACAGGGTCGCGTCGAGCGGACCGCCGCCGGTCATGACGAACGGCTCCTCGAAGAGCTGGAGGTAGCCGATCGTCGTGATCACGAGCATGAACAGGATCGTCGGCCGGAGCATCGGCAGGGTCACGTAGCGGAAGGAGGCCCAGCGCCCCGCTCCGTCGATCGACGAGGCCTCGTAGAGCACGGCCGGGATCGCCTGGAGCCCGGCGATGAACACGACCATCGCGAATCCGAGGTTGCGCCAGACCGCCATGGCGATGATCGCGGGCATCGCCAGCGTCTTGTCCGCCAGCCAGTTCGGGCCGTCGATCCCGACGTTCCGGAGCAGGACGTTGATCAGCCCGATGTCCGGATTGAGCAGGAATCGCCAGACGACGGCGATCGCGACGATGCTCGTGATCACGGGCAGGTAGAAGCCGACCCGGTAGGCCGTTCGGAACCGGGTGATGCCGCGGCTCAGGGCGCTCGCGATGAGGAGCCCGATCCCGAGCGTCAGGGGCACCCCGACGCCGACAAAGTAGAACGTGTTGCCGAGGGCCTTCCAGAACTTGGCGTCGCTCAGCAGCCGGGCGTAGTTGTCGACGCCGACGAAGCTGGCCCCGATCGGGTTCTGCAGGTCGCGCAGCCCGAAGCTCGTGAAGCTCAGGACGAACGAGGCGATGATGGGCAGGGCCATGAAGACCCCGAACAGGACGACGAACGGGGCGGCGAACGCCCAGCCCGTCAGGTCCCGGCGCCAGCCCCGGCGCGCCGCAACCGGGGATGCTCCCCGCTGAGCGACGCTGCGCCGGGACAGGGCCGGGGCCGTCACGTCACTTCACGCCGATCGACTCGGCCGCCTGCTGCATCTGATCGGCGGCTGCCTGCGGCTCGATGCCGCCGGTCGTCATCTTCTCGAGGATGTCGTTGATGGCCGAGGATAG
>DATNBW010000058.1:0-11165 GCA_035607275.1 Verrucomicrobiia bacterium
GATCCGGCCATCGGCGTCCTCGCCGATGACGATCACGTCGGCGATCGACTCGCGCCACGGCAGCTCGTTGCTGTGGTGCTCGTACGGCCCGATGAAGACGACCGGCCGCTCCGCCGCCGGGATGTGGGCGCGCAGGCCGTATCGCTCGTCGAGGCCGGCCGGGATCCGCAGCTCGAGGACGCCGACGAGGAGGTTGACGGCGCCGGTCATGCCCGAGCCGGTGAAGATCACCGCGTGGTCGTCCGCATCGCCACCGACGGCCGTCCGGAGGATCGCCCGCGCGTCCTCGCGGAATCGGCTCGTCTGGAGCCCGGTCCCGGACGACTCGGTGTGGGTGTTCGCGTACAGCGGCAGGACGGCGTCGCGCAGGTAGTCCTCGATGAACGTCAGGGCCCGGCCCGATGCCGTGTAGTCGGCGTAGGTGACCCGCCGGATGCCGAACGGGCCGGCGACCGCCTCGTCGTCGCCGATGACCGACGCGCGGATCCGCTCGATGAGATCGGCGGGACCGGCGGCCGACGTCGGGTCGGGCGTCGCGTCGAATGACGGCTGGGACATGGAGCCATGGTACGTGAGCCGCCCGAGCCGCCCCTCGGGTCGATTCGCCCTACCCTGTGGCCCATGCGAATCGCGACCTGGAACGTCAACTCGCTGAAGGCCCGGACCGACGCCGTGGAGCGCTGGCTGGAGCGCGCCCAGCCGGACATCCTCCTCATGCAGGAGACGAAGCTGTCCGACCTCGAGGCCCCTGAGCTGCCCTTCCGGATGGCCGGCTACGAGCTCGTCCATCACGGGGAGGGCCGCTGGAACGGCGTCGCGATCGCGAGCAAGGTCGGGGCGACCGACATCGTGACGAACTTCGGCGACGGGCCGGTCCGCGACAGCAGCGCCGGCGCGACAGTCGCGGTCGGCGAGGACGACTTCGACCCGTTCGACGAGGCGCGGATGGTGTCGGCGGTCTGCGGCGGCATCCGCGTCGTGAGCCTCTACGCGCCGAACGGCCGCGTCGTCGGCAGCCCGTTCTACACCGGCAAGCTGCGCTGGTTCGAGCGGCTCCGGCGCTGGCTCGACGAGACGGCCTCGCCCGACGAGCCGCTCGTCCTCGGCGGCGACCTGAACGCCACCCCGACCGACGACGACGTCTGGGACGCGGTCGCGGCCCACGGCGGAACCCACGTCTCGGAGCCGGAGCGGGCGGCCCTCGCCAGCCTCCGCGACTGGGGACTGGTCGATGCGTATCGGGCATCGGCCGGCGACGTGCGCGGCCGATTCTCGTGGTGGGACTATCGGGCCGGGATGTTCCACCGGAACGAGGGCATGCGGATCGACCTGCTGTACGTCACCAAGGTCGTGGCCGACCGGATCGTCTGGGCCGAGATCGACCGCGAGGCGCGCAAGGGACCGCCGATCCCGTCCGACCACGCCCCGGTCGTCATCGACCTCGACGAGCGGGGTCTCGCATTCGAGGCGGGCTGGGAGGGCGCCCTGTCGCGGATCGCCGCCCGGACGAGGCCGCGCCCGCTGAAGGGCCGCGCGTGACCGACTCGACCGCCGCGTGAGCAAGAAGGCCCAGAAGCGGCGAGGCGCACCCCGCCCGAGCCGGGCCGTCGCAACGCGGCCGGGCGAGGATGCCGTCAGGGGGCCGAGACCGCCGAGGACCGTGATCGGGCTGGTCGGTGGGCTCGCCGCAGTTGCCGCGCTCGTCGCCGTGTGGGCCCTCGTTCTCCAGCCACGGCCGACGCATTCGGGTGGGCCGACCCAGAGCGCCGTCGCGGGCGCCTCGACGCCCGCCTCGGTCGCCCCGTCGGCTGCGCCGTCGGGCGCCCCGGGCGCCTCGAGCGGCCCATCGATCGCCCCCGGTGGGAAGGTTGCCGAGGCGCTCGTCGCGGCGCTCCACGTGGATCCGTTCGTTGCCCACGTCGACGAGGCGATCCTGGCGAGCACGATCACGAACGGACGCCGGCTCACGATCACGGCGAACGCGGTCGGGGACGTGTCCGGACCCGACGTCGCGATCCGGACGACCGGTACCGGGAACGGGCCGGCGACCGACGAGCAGATCGTCACGATCGGCGATGTCGCGTGGATCCGGCCGACGAAGGCGACGGCGTGGGAGGCCCACCCCCGGAGCCTCGTCGCGCCATCCCTGGAAGGGCTGCTCTCGACGATCCAGCCGCTCGACGACCCGCAGGTCCTCGTGGACATGGGCGTCGAGGATCTCGACGGCGTGAAGGTCCACCACCTGACGGCCGTCGGCGCCGTCGCGTATCACTCCCTGAACGGCATCGACGGCCTCTACGACACGTTCGACATCTGGGCGACCGACACCGGCATCCCGGTCCTGATGAAGGCGACCTTCTCCGAGGTCCAGGACGTGAACTCGATCACCGGCAGCACGGAGATCCGCTACAGCAAGGTGGGCGGTCCGATCACGATCACGGCGCCCGCCGGGGCGCCGAGCCTGGCGCCGTAGCGCCGAGCCCGGCGCCGTAGCGCCGAGCCTGGCTCCGTAGCCCCGCCCGTCAGGCGGCGGCGAGCTCCTCCGCGAGGAGGTCCGCGATCTCGCGCGCGTTCGTCGTCCCGTAGTTCGCGTAGCAGTTGTTGAACATCAGGTGGACCTCCTTTGCCTGGGAGGCCACGTCGCGGATCCGGGGAACCCACTCCGACAGCTCGTCGCGCGAGTACAGGTAGCGGAAGCGCTCGGCCGGCGTGATGTTCTTCGCCTCCCAGGTCGCGGCGTTGCGACCGTGGAACCGGACGACCGCGAGATCCGGCGAGGTGACCACGACCTCCGGCGGGACGCTGCTCTTGAAGCCCTGCGGTTCGTCGACCATGACGAACGGGACCGACCGCTCCGACAGGAACGCCAGGGTCCGATCGCGGTTCTTTTCGTTGAGCCACGAGGCGTTGCGGAACTCGACGGCGACGCGCCAGCCGGCCATGCGCTCGACGGCGTCCTTGATCAGGGCCCGGTTCTCGCTCGAGGGGAACACCCACTTCGGGTACTGGAGCAGGATCGAGCCGAGCTGGCCGCGCTCCTCGAGCGGGGCGAGAGCCGACCGGAACAGCCGCCAGATCTCGTCCTCGAGCTCGGCCGGGAAGTCCTTGGCGTAGATCCGGGTCTTCTCCTGGAGGGCCGGCGGGAGGGCCTCGCGGATCGCCTTCGGCAGCCGCTTCGTCTCGGTCCCCTGGCCGGTCATCAGGGCGTGGGCCTTGATGTCGAACGTGAAATCGGGCGGCGTGCGCTCGGCCCACAGCTGGGCGGTCCGCTCGGCCGGCAGGGCGTAGTAGGTCGCGTCGACCTCGACGACCGGGAACGACGAGGCGTAGTAGGCGAGCCGCTCCTCGGCGTTGTCGGCGCCGGTCGGGTAGAAGACGCCGGCCGCGGTCATCGTCGGATCGGTCCAGGAGGCGGTCCCGACGAGGACGCGGGAGTCGCCCGCCTCGATCGGCTCCGCGGCCGCGGTCTCCAGGGCCGCGACCCGCGCGGACGCGGCGTCGGAGCCAGGATCGTGCTCGTGATCGATCAGGGTCGTCGTCATCTGCTCAGGCTACCGCGTGAGCCTGCCGGAATCGGTCAACAAACCGTGCGAGGGCTCAGGTAGCGCAGCTCGCCGGGCCGATCCCCCTGGTCGTCGCGATACCGGGGGCGGGTACGGCACGGCAAGACGGACCGGTTGCGCGATCCGGGACGTCGTCGGCCGCGTTCCCGAATCCTCGCCTAGGCTCGCGCCGATGATCGACGGTTCCGACGGAACGCCCGAGATCCGCCTCACCGACCTGACCAAGCATTTCCGGGACGTGCGCGCCGTCGACCGGATCTCGATGGACATCCGATCCGGCGAGTTCTTCTCGATGCTCGGACCCAGCGGCTGCGGCAAGACGACGACGCTCCGGATGATCGGCGGCTTCGAGCTCCCGACCGCCGGCCGGATCGAGCTCCGTGGCCGGGACGTCACGACCGACCCGCCCGACAAGCGGCCGGTCAACATGGTCTTCCAGAACTACGCGCTGTTCCCCCATCTCGACGTCCACGAGAACATCGCGTTCGGCCTGCGACGGAAGGGCCTCGGCAAGGCCGATACGAAGGTGCGTGTCGGCGAGGCGCTCGATCTCGTCCACCTCGGCGGCTACGACAAGCGCAAGCCGAACCAGCTGTCGGGCGGCCAGCAGCAGCGCGTCGCGCTCGCCCGTGCCCTCGTCAACCGGCCGAACGTGCTCCTCCTCGACGAGCCGCTCGGCGCACTGGACCTGAAGCTCCGCAAAGCCCTTCAGGTCGAGCTCAAGCGCGTCCAGGCCGAGGTCGGGATCACGTTCGTCTACGTCACCCACGACCAGGAAGAGGCGCTCACGATGAGCGACCGCATCGCCGTCATGCGCGGCGGCAAGGTCGAGCAGCTCGGGACGCCGGAGGAGCTGTACGAGCGGCCCCAGACCCGGTTCGTCGCCGACTTCATCGGGACGTCGAACCTGCTGTCGGGCATCGTCGAGGCGATCGATGGGCGGTTCGCGATCGTCCGCCTGTCGAGCGGCGAGACCTGCTTCACGACTGCCGCCGGCGACGGCGTCGCGGTCGGCCGCCCGATCGACCTGAGCGTGCGCCCGGAGTCGGTGGCGCTCGACGCCCGGAACGGAGCCGCGCCAACCGAGGAGGTCGGCTCCATCCCGGGCTCCGTCGAGCAGGTCGCCTATCTCGGGGGCAGCATCCAGTACCTCGTTCGCTCGGCCGGTGGTCTGTCGATCACGGCCCAGGCGCCGAAGGCCGGGGAGCGGATCCCGGTCGGCGGCGCCGTTCATGTCACCTGGTCGCCCGGCGACGCCCTCGTCCTCGCCGAGCATCCCATTGCGCAGGAGGAGATCCAGGCATGACCGATCCAGTCGCCCGGTCCGGCGCACCTCGCCCGTCCGGCGTCCCGAGTCCCATCGACGACCTCGAGCTCACCTTCTACCGCGCCCTCGCGATGCGCCGGATCAGCCGCCGCCAGCTCCTCGAGACGGCGGCGCGGGTCGGCCCGCTCGCAGCCCTCGCGCCGATCCTCGCCGCGTGCGGAGCGTCCGCCACGCCCCAGCCGTCCGTGCCCGCCTCGGTGGCTCCCTCGGCCGCCCCTGCGAGTGTCGCGCCGGCCAGTGCTGCCCCGACGCCCTCGCCCACGCCCATCCCCTCGCCCGAGAGCGAGGTCGTCGTCTACAACTGGGCCGACTACATCGGCGAAAAGACGATCGCCAACTTCACCAAGGCGACCGGGATCAAGGTCCATTACGAGAACTTCCCGGACGCCGAGACGATGCTCGCGAAGATCCGGATCGACGGGAAGGGTGGCGGCTACGACGTTGCCTATCCGACGTCGGTCGAGATCCCGAGCCTCGTGGCCGACGGGATCATCCAGCCGCTGATCCCGGCCCTGATCCCGAACGCGACGAACCTCGGGGCCCAGTGGCAGAACCCGGGTTACGACCCGAACAACGCGCACTCGATGCCGTACATGTGGTGGACCACCGGATTCTGCTGGGACGGCGCGAAGATCAAGGACGAGCTCGACAGCTGGGAGTCCCTCTGGAACCCGGCCTACAAGGGCAAGCTGATGATGCTCGACGACATCCGCGAGACGTTTGCCGTCGCCGCCTTCCGGCTCCAGCTCGACCCCAACACGAGGTCCGACGCCGATCTCGACCGGATGCTCGCGCTCCTCGAGGAGCAGAAGCCGCTGGTCCGGACCTACACGACCGACGACATCGGGACGATGAACAGCGGCCAGACGATCATCGCCCATGCCTGGTCCGGCGACGTCTACCAGATGTACGACGACGTCCCCGGCATTCGCTACGTCATCCCGAAGGAGGGCGCGGTTCGTGGCTCCGACACGATGGTCGTGACCTCCGGGGCGAAGCACCCGATCGCCGCGAACATGTGGATCAACTACAACCTGGATGCGAAGGCGAGTGCCGCCAACACGAACTTCATCGGCTACATGGGCCCGAACGCCGCCGCGATGGAGTTCATCAGCAAGGACATCCTGTCGGATCCGACCGTGAACCCGGACATCGCCCTCCTCGACAAGCTCGTCGAGCTCCTCCAGCTCGGGACCGACACCGACAAGTACACCCAGCGCTGGAACGCCCTCAAGGCCTGACGGGCGGTCGAGGACGACGGGCGACGGCGGACGAGCCGACCGGATGGCATCGACGGCGGCGGCTCGACCGTTGACGGCGGACCCGGAGCCGCCGCTCGCCGTCCATCGGTCGTGGCGGAACCGGATCTCGGCGCGCCTCGGGGCGGTCCTCCTCGTCGCCCCGGGCGTCATCTGGCTGATCGTGTTCTTCCTGGTCCCACTCGGGATCATCTTCGTGGTCAGCCTCGGCACGAAGGACGCGGCGGGGCACGTCGTCCTGGACCGGCTCGGCCTCCAGAACTACGCCCAGGCCACCCGCCCGGAGTACTTGCCCGCGTTCGCGAACTCGCTGCGCTACGCGCTGATCACGACGATCCTGTCGATCGGGCTGGGCTATCCGATCGCCTACTGGATCTCGCGCTACGGAGGCCAGCGCAAGATCCTGCTGCTCATCCTCGTCATGCTCCCGTTCTGGACCAGCTATCTGATCCGGACCTACGCCTGGATGATCATCCTCCGCGACAACGGCGTCCTGAACGGGATCCTTCGCTCGATCGGGCTGATCGACGAGCCGCTCATCCTCCTGAACACCGACCTGTCGGTGATCCTCGGAATGACCTACGGCTTCCTGCCGTTCGCGATCCTGCCCCTGTTCGTGTCGATCGATCGGCTGGACCCGAATCTCGTCCAGGCGGCGCGCGACCTCTATGCCAGTGGTCGCGGCGCCTTCCTGCACGTCACGCTGCCGCTCACGATGCCGGGAGTGATCGCCGCGGCGCTGCTCACGTTCATCCCGGCGATCGGCGACTACGTGACGCCCGACCTGCTCGGCGGCGCCCAGACGACGACCGCGGCGAAGCTGATCCAGGTGCTGTTCACGAGTGGCCGCGACTGGCCGTACGGCTCCGCCCTCGGCTTCATCCTGATGATCGCGACCCTCGGGGGAACGTTGCTCGCCCTCCGTTCTCTCCGGCGCGAGACGTTCGCGTGAGGCGGCCCCGATGAGCCCGCGCAACCGGTGGCTGTCCGGGTTCGCGGTCGTGATCTACGCGTTCCTGTTCGCGCCGATCGTCGTCCTGATCGTGTTCAGCTTCAACGATTCGCGCCGGACGTTCGTCTGGCGCGGATTCACGCTCAACTGGTATCCGACCCTGTTCGAGAACGCCGGTCTGATCGATGCGTTGAGGACGACGCTCGTGGTGGCCGCCGTCGCCGTCGTCGTCTCGACGATCCTCGGCTCGCTCCTCGGGCTCGGCCTCGCTCGCCTCAGGTTCCGGGGCAGGGGCGCGACCGAGACGCTCCTCCTCCTGCCGATGGTGACGCCCGAGATCCTCATGGGGATCAGCCTGCTGATCTTCTTCTTCCAGCTCTTCGGGGCGATCGGCTCGATCGGCCAGATCTCGCTCGCCCACATCACGTTCTGCATCTCGTACGTGGCCGTGACCGTGCGCGCCCGGGCGGCCGGGATGGACCCGAAGCTGGAGGAGGCCGCCCGCGATCTCGGGGCGAGCGCGTGGGGGGCGTTCCGCTACGTCACGATCCCGATGATCCTGCCGGCGATCGTCGCGGGCGCCATGCTCGCGTTCGCGCTGTCGTTCGACGACCTGGTCGTCACCCAGTTCAACTACGGGGTCGGCTCGGAGACGCTCCCGATCTTCATCTACAGCTCGATCAAGTTCGGGGTCTCGCCCCAGATCAACGCGATCTCGACGATCATCGTCGCCGTCGTCTCGATCGCGCTGCTCGTCGCGTGGCGGCTCGGGGCGTTCCGCCAGGAGCGTCCGTCGCTCGCGGTGGAGGACGCCCCGGCGACCTGAGACGGGTCCGCTGAGTCGCCAGGTGACTCGACCCGCCGAATCCGGGCGCGACGATCCGCGGCGGCGGCGCGATCTCAACCGAGCGGAACCTGCTTGCGCGGGTCGATGAACGGGATCGCGGCGCTCCGGGCCTCGACACGAGAGCCGTCCGGCCCCTCGATCTCCAGCTCCGTGCCGGGCGCGGACCGCTCGATCGGCAGCCAGACGTAGCCGATGTTCCGCTCGAGTCGCGGCGACCAGATCAGGTCGGTGACCGTCCCGACGTTCTGGCCGTCGTGCAGCGCCGCCCGCTTCTCGGCGATCTCGAACGGCAGCGCGGCGCCGTCGACCTCGATCCCGACGAGCTTGCGCGACACGCCCTCGACCCGGATCCGCTCGAGGGCGGCCTTGCCGATGTAGTCGGCGTCCTGGACCTCGACGAGCCGCTCCAGGCCGGACACCTCGAACGGGTTGTTCTCGATCGTCATGTCCGAGCCGTAGTTGAAGATGCCGGCCTCGATCCGGCGCGCCTCGCACGGTGCGATCGGCCGGATGTCGTGGGGCCGGCCGGCCTCCATGATCCGGTCCCACAGCTCGCCGCCGCGCGACCCGTCGCGCAGGTAGATCTCGTAGCCGACCTCGCCGGTCCAGCCGGTCCGGCTGATGACGACCGGGATCCCGTCGACCTCGGCCTCGGCGGCCCAGTAGTACCTGAGATCCGCGACCGCGTCGCCGAACAACGACCGGATCACCTCCTTCGACTTCGGGCCCTGGACCTGGACCGGATGGACGTCCGGCTCGCGAACCGACACGTCGAGCCCGGAATGGACGGCAGCGCCGCGCGCCCAGAGGCCGGCGTCCGAATCCGCCAGCGCCAGCCACCAGCGGTTCTCCTCGACCCGGAGCAGGACCGGGTCGTTGACGATCCCGCCGTCCTCGGCGGTGATCAGGACGTACTTGCCCTGGCCGACGGCGCACTTCGTGAGGTCGCGACAGGTCAGCGAGTTCGTGAACTCCGATGCGTCGGGTCCGGTGATCTCCACGATCCGCTCGACGCCGACGTCCCAGAGCGTGACATCGCGCAGGAGCGCCCAGTACTCCTCGACCGGGTCGGCGTAATAGCCGGGCAGATACATGTGGTTGTAGATGTCGTACGCGGAGCAGCCCGCCGCGAGGGTCTTCTCGAAGAACGGCGATCGCCGGTACCACGGCCCGAAATAGAGCGTGGACGACGTCGCACCCTCGGCGACCTCGCGCGTGGCGGTGCTCATGTCTGCTCCTCTCGAGACCCCGCGGCGGCCTTCGCCCGGGCGGTCATTCGGGTGGCCGCGTGGCCGTTGGTCGCGCCCGATCCATTGGTTGCTGTCGTGTCCTGGCGTTGGAGCGTCGTCCGCGGGCTGACGACCCCGTCACCCGCGTAGCGGTCGGCGACCATCTGGTCGAACGCGTGGACCGACTCCTCCAGGCTCGAATAGCGGCCCGAGACCCACGATCGCGATGCCGTCCCGCGCTGCTGCAGCTCGCAGACGTGCCAGTCCTGGCTATTCGTCAGGTCCCAGAACGCGATCGCGTCGGACGGGTCGAAGTCCGGCAGTGCGATCGTCGACGGCTCGAACAGCCACTGGCAGACGATCCGGGTGTGGTCGGCGCCGGCGGGCTCGAGGCGGTGGACGAGGACGTAGTCGGGATGGATCGAGATGAACGTCGAGGGCCAGATCAGGTAGTAGTAGATCCGCCGCTCGTCGACCGGCGTCATACCGGCGATCGCCGGCCGGCCGTTGCGGTGGCCGCCGTCGATCGCCATCGTTTCGGCCGTCTCGACGAGCTCCATCCAGCCGCCCTGCCACGGCCCGGTCGGGGCGAAGTCGCCACCGAGGTCGTACGGCGTCAGCTTGTTGAGCTGGGGGTGGATGCCCGGGCAGTGGTAGCACTCGCTGTAGTTCTCGGCGATGAACTTCCAGTTGCTCTCGACCTCGTACGTCACGGTGTGGGCGACGCGCAGCCCCGAGAAGTCGAACCGGGCGAGGTGCGGCGGCAGGTCGCCCAACCAGTCGACGAGCGGCGGCGCCTCCGGGGAGAGGCTGACGAACACGAAGCCCTGCCACGTCTCCATCCGGACGCTCACGAGCCCGAACCGATCGAACGAGAAGTCGTCGAGGTCGTCGGTGTGCTTGGCCCGGACGAGGTTGCCCTCGAGGTCGTAGATCCACGAGTGGTACGGGCACTGGAACCGGACGGCCTTGCCGCACGGCTCCTCGACGACCGCGGTCCCGCGGTGGCGGCAGACGTTGAAGAACGCCCGGAGCTCGCCGTCGCGACCGCGCGCGATGAGCAGCGGCTCGTCGTCGAGCTCGGCGGTGAAGTAGGTCCCGGCCGATGGCGCGTCCTCCTCCCGCCCGACGACGATCCAGTCGCGCCGGAACCACTCCTGGCGCTCGAACTCGTGGATCCCCGGGTCGTGATACGCCCGCCCGGGCAGGAGCGAGGCGGCCCGGTACGGCTTGCGCACGGCCGCGATCTCCTCGGCGGTGAGCGGCGAGTCGGCGCGGGGGGCGGCGGTCATGACTTGGGCGTGGCCTTGCGGGGATCGAGGAACGGGATCGACGCGGTCTGCGCCGGCCAGAGGCCGCCGTCCGGCGCCCTGATCTCGAGGTCGTTGCCGGGATCGGCCAGGCCGATCGGGACCCACACATAGCCGATGTTCTTATCGAGTCGCGGCGACCAGATCAGGTCCGTCACCGTCCCGACGGGCTCGTGGTTGTGGAGCGCGGCGCACTTCCGGGACAGCTCGAACGGCAGCGCGTCGCCGGCGACCTCGATCCCGACCAGCTTGCGGTCGACGCCCTTGCGGCGGATCTGCTCGAGCGCGGCCTTGCCGATGTAGTCGGCGTCCTGCTCCTCGACGAGGCGCTCGAGGCCCATGATCTCGAACGGGTTGTTGGCGATCGTCATGTCCGATCCGTAGTTGAAGATGCCGGCTTCGATGCGGCGAGCCTCGCACGGAGCGATCGGTCGGATGTCGAGGGGCCGCCCGGCCTCCATGACCAGGTCCCAGAGCTCGCCGCCTCGCGACGCGTCGCGGAGGTAGATCTCGTAGCCGACCTCGCCCGTCCAGCCGGTCCGGCTGATGACGACGGGGATCCCGTCGAGGTCCGTCCTGAGCGTCCAGTAGTAGCGGATGTCGAGGACGGCATCGCCGAAGAGCGTCTGCATGACGTCCTTCGACTTCGGGCCTTGGACCTGGATCGGGTAGATCTCG
>DATNBW010000070.1:0-4024 GCA_035607275.1 Verrucomicrobiia bacterium
GGCGAAGGCCGGCCCGATCTGGGTGCACGGCGAGCTCGCACCGGACGGCAGCCTCGCGAAGATCAGCACCGAGGTCGCGACGCTGGCCCGAAGCCTCGCCGAGGCCGGCGGCCGGGACGTCGCCGGCGTCGTGGTCGCGGCCGATCCCGCCGCGGGGGCCGAGGAGCTCGCGCGGTACGTGCCGCGGGTGCTGGCGGTGACCGAGCCCGCGACCGCCGACCATGCCGCGGGTGCGATCGTCGGCCAGAGGCTGGCCGCCCTCATCGAGACAGAGAAGCCCTCGTACCTGCTGGCCGGGTCCGGTCCGGAGGGCCGCGACGTCGCCGGCGTCCTGTCCGCGCTGACTGGCTGGGGCGTCCTCGTCAATGCCGTCGGGGTCGCCTGGGACGACGGTCCCGTCGTGTCGATGAGCATCTTCGGCGGCAAGCTGACGACGACGAGCCGGCTGACCGCGGACCACGGCATCGTGACGGTCCGGCCGAACGCGGTCACCGCCGAGCCGGCCGCCAAACCCGGAACGGTCGAACCGACGGCGGTCGACGTCGAGCTGACCCTGCCGCGCGTCCGGATCGTCGATCGCGTCGAGGCCGCCGGCGTCGCCGCCCCGATCGAGGAGGCACGGATCATCGTCGCCGGCGGTCGCGGGGTCGGCGGACCGGACGGGTTCAAGGTCGTCGAGGAGCTGGCCGAGGCGCTCGGCGGCGCGGTCGGCGCGACCCGCGCGGCGGTCGACTCGGGCTGGATCCCGTACGCCCAGCAGATCGGCCAGACCGGCAAGATCGTGAAGCCCGCGCTGTATCTGGCGCTCGGCATCTCGGGGGCGATCCAGCACAAGGTCGGGATGCAGACGGCCGGCACGATCGTCGCCGTCAACCGCGATCCCGACGCCCCGATCGCCGAGTTCGCCGACCTCGTCGTGATCGGCGACCTGTTCGAGGTCGCCCCTGCGCTCCTCGCCGCGCTCCGCGCCCGGGCCGGCTGAGGCGGCGGGCCAGGCGAGCCGACGGGGACCGGGGAAGGACACGACGTGCAGCCCCTGCTCGTCCTGCCGGTGCTCGCATTCGTCATCCTGCTCACCCTGTTCATCCTCGTCCTGCGCCGGGCCGGCAAGTTCATCGCCGGGACGCGCGACGTCGAGCGCTTCCGTCGCCAGGTTGGCGACCTGGCGGGCCGGGTCGAGATCTCGCTCGGCGAGATCTGCAGCCGCGTCGACGCCCTGCGTCGCGGCCAGCTCGCCGCCGACCAGGTGGCCGACGACCTGGCTGCCTCGCTCGAGGCGGTCGTGCTCTACGAGACGGAAGCGGAAGGGCTCCGTCCGCCGAGCGACGGGACAGCGATCCGGGACGCGATCGTCGCCGAGCTGGCACGGGCGGCACGCGCTCTCGAGATGATCGAGCACGGTCGCTCGATCCAGGCCTCGGCCCGCTCCGGCGGCCGGGAGATCGAGGCCCAGACCGCGATCAAGCGCGGCTACCTGAACGTGCTTCATGCGCGGGAGGCGATCGCCCACCAGGCGAAGGGCGTGAAGCAGGTCACGGGCAGCGACGAGGCGAGCCGCTTCCAGCGCCGGAACGCCTGAATCGGCGCCAACCACCCGCTATGTAGTGGTATCATCGGGCGACACCACTAGTGGTAGTGGTGCGAGCCACCAGGAGCCCGGATGCGTTGTCCTCATTGCGGCGAGCGCGAGACGCGGGTGGTCGACTCGCGGGACCTCGACGACTCGGCCACGATCCGCCGGCGCCGCGAATGCTCGGCGTGCGCGACCCGCTTCACGACGTACGAACGCGTCGAGGCCGCCCGCCTCGTCATCGTCAAGCGCGATGGTGCCCGCCAGGAGTTCGACCGCGAGAAGCTCGCGTCCGGGCTGCGCAAGGCGCTGACTCGCCGTCCGGTGGCGGACGACGCCGCCGAGAAGGCCGCCGACGAGATCGAGGCGGAGCTCCGATCCCAGGGAACGACCGAGGTCGACTCGTCGCGGGTCGGCGCGCTCGCGATGGCCCGGCTCCGCGAGCTCGACCAGATCGCCTATATCCGGTTCGCCAGCGTCTACCAGAGCTTCGATGATCTCGAAGCGCTCAAGCGCGAGGTCGACAGCCTCTATGCCGAGCGCGGCGACGACACGATCGCGGTCGACCTTCATCCGGGCAGCGCCCGGATCGGCAAGGCTGGCAAGGCCGGCAAGGCAGGCAGGTGAGCGTCCTGTCCGATCGCGACATCCGGGCCGCCCTCGAGGCGGGCGAGATCGCGATCCGGCCGTACGACGCGGCCGACCTCCAGCCGTCGTCGGTCGACCTCCATCTCGATCGCTCGTTCCGCGTCTTTCGCAACAACCGCTATCCGTTCATCGACGTCCGCTCGCCCCAGCCGGATCTGACCGAGCTGCTGACGATCGCCGACGACGAGCCGTTCGTCCTCCATCCCGGCGAATTCGTGCTCGGCCAGACGCTCGAGTGGGTCGAATTACCGAACGATCTCGTGGCCCGCTTGGAAGGGAAAAGCTCCTTGGGGAGGCTCGGGCTCCTGATTCATTCGACGGCCGGGTACGTCGATCCCGGTTGGAAGGGTAATTTGACGCTGGAATTGTCGAATGTGGCCAATCTGCCGATCGCATTGTATTTCGGGATGAAGATCGGGCAGATCTCGTTCTTCAAGATGAGCTCGCCGGTCGAGCGTCCGTACGGATCGCCGTCGCTCGGCTCGAAGTACCAGGGCCAGTCCGAGCCGACGGCCTCGGCCTTCCACCGCGACTTCAGCGGCCCGCGGATCGATGTCGCGGATCCCGAGGAGACGATCCCATGAGGGCGCTGCATCCGATCTTCATCATCGTCCTGATGGCCGGGCTGGCCCTGTACACGCTCAGCAGGGGACCGGTCGGCACCGGCGCCGAGGCGGCCGGCTACGTGTTCGGCGCCATCCTGTTTCCGGCGCTGATCGCGGGGCTGTACGTCCGCTGGTACCGCCGCCGCTCCACTCCGCGCTGACGGGTCGTAGCACAGTGCCCGGGCCGAACGACGCGGTCGACTGGCGGCGCGACCTCGGCAACGGCACGACCGTCGCGCTCGTCCAGGCCGGCACCTTCCGGTCGGATGCCGGGGCGCTGTTTGGCCCCGTGCCCCGCCTCCTGTGGGATCGCTGGGCCGCCGCCGAGCTCGACACCGAGAATCGCCTCCTCCAGGCGCTGAACTGCCTCCTGATCGAGACGCCGGCCGGTCGCGTCCTCGTCGAAACCGGGATCGGCGACCGGCTGGACGACAAGAACCGGGCGATGCGCGGCTACGCCGGCCCGTGGATCGTCCCGGCCCTGCGCGACGCGGGGTTCGACCCGGGCTCGGTTGACGTCGTCGCGATGAGCCATCTCCACTTCGACCACGCCGGCGGCCTCCTGGCCGGGGACGGGTCCCGGGCGTTCCCGCGCGCCCGGATCGTCGCCCAGCGAGCGGAGTGGGCGATCGCGCTCGGCGACAACCCGCGGCTCGTGGCCAGCTACGTCCAGCCCGAGCTCGAGCTCGTCCGCGACTGGGGCGCCGAGGGCTGGGTCGACGGGGAGCGGGAGCTCCTGCCGGGCGTGTCGGTCGTCCCGACCGGCGGCCACTCGGCCGGCCACCAGGTGATCGTCGTGCGTGCCGCAGGTGCGCCACCGCTGGCCTTCTTCGGCGATCTCGCGATGCGCCCATGGAGCGCCAATCCGCGCTGGGTGACCGCGTTCGACGACTTTCCGCTCGACTCGGTCCTCGTGAAGGGCTCGCTCTTCGGCCGGGCCGCCGACGAGGGCTGGACGATCGTTCTCTCGCACGAGAAGGACCATCCGATCGGGCGGCTCGTCCGCGATCGCGACCGATTCCGCTACGAACCGGCCTGAGTCATTCGTGGGAATCCGGGGCGCCGAGCGTCGACCGCCGCGTCGAATGACGTAGCCGTTCGCCTGTCACGAGTCCTACATCATTGGTGACTTCCGGCAGGTATCGACGCCACCGCTCCGCACCTACCTTGTCCTCAGATAGACGGACCGCCGGACAACGAA
>DATNBW010000071.1:0-4117 GCA_035607275.1 Verrucomicrobiia bacterium
TGGTGGAAACCGGAGCGACGACGGCGGCGAATGGACCCGGGAGCCTCCGGACCGAACGGCGAGTGACGCGGCAACGCGGCGCGGACCCAGTAGGCTCTGGCGCAGAGCGCCAGCGATACAGGGCAGCGCCGATCGGCGCCGGACGCGACAGCGGACGGATCGCTCGTCGGTCATGGAGTGCGGCATCGCCGAATGAGGGTGGCACCGCGGAAGGCACGACCTTTCGTCCCGGGACGAACTGGTCGTTTCTTGATTCCGGGGCCGGAGCCACGGGGCCGGACCGGCCGCACGGAGGCCGCACACGATGAGCACAACCGATCCGCTCAGCCTGACCGAGGCGAAGCGCCTCGCCGCCAACGCCGACACGCTGCTCCTGCGCGCCACCCGGCCGGCGGACCTCGAGACCCCGATCGGCGCGTTCCTCCGCCTCGATGACGGCTCGACCCCGGCGTACCTCCTCGAGTCGGTCGAGGGCGGCGAGCGGCTCGGGCGGTATTCGTTCCTCGGCGTCGGGCCGCGCCGCCTCCTCGAGGTTCGCGACGGGACGGCCCGCACGCAGACGCGCCCGGTGACGGTCGATTCGTACAGCCCGGACCTGCCGGTCGCCGACGCGGAGGCTCCCGACCCGCTCGCGGCGATCCGTGCCTTCGTTCCCCGCCGCCGCGTGCAGCCGACCGACGGCATGCCGCGCTTCACCGGTGGAGCGGTCGGCGCCCTCGCCTACGACGCGGTCAGCGCCTTCGAGCCGACCGTGCCGCTGCCCGATCGCGACCCCGTCGGCACCCCGACCGCCGCGTTCATCGAGACCGATCTCGTCCTCGTCTTCGACCACCTGACCCACACCCTGAGTGCGATCGCCTCGCTCCACACCGAGACGCCCGATCTCGAGGGCCGCTACCGGATCGCCGAGCAGGCGATCTTCGAGGCGCTCGAGAAGACCGCCCGCCCGAGCGCGGCCGAGGTCGCCGGGCCCGGCCGGGCCAACGGCGACGGGACCGCGACCGCCGGCAGCGGCGGCCTGCGTGAGGACGCGATCCAGACCTCGCTCGGACGCGACGCCTACATCCACGCCGTCGAGGTCGCCAAGGAGGCGATCGCATCCGGCGAGGCGATCCAGGTCGTCCTGGCCCGTCGCCAGTCGCTGGAGCTGCCGTCGGACCCCGCGACCGGCCGGCCGCTCGACGGGATCGCCCTCTACCGGGCGCTCCGCCGGGTCAACCCCAGCCCGTACCTGTTCTTCGTCCGGACGCCGAGCTTCGAGGTCGTCGGCGCGAGCCCGGAGCTCCTCCTCCAGGTCGAGGGCGACAAGCTCACCACCCACCCGATCGCCGGCACCCGACCGCGCGGCGCCGACGAGCGCGAGGACCAGATCCTCGCCGAGCAGCTCCAGCGCGACCCGAAGGAGCGGGCGGAGCACATCATGCTCGTCGACCTCGGCCGGAACGACCTCGGCCGCGTGTCCCGGCCGGGGACCGTGACCGTGAGCAAGTACATGGAGGTCGAGAAGTACAGCCACGTCCTCCATCTCGTGTCGCACGTCGAGGGCCGGCTCAAGCCCGAGCTCGACGCCCTCGACGCCCTCCGCTCGGTCTTCCCGGCCGGAACCCTGAGCGGCGCGCCCAAGGTCCGGGCGATGCAGCTGATCGCGGCCGCCGAGGGCGAGCGCCGCGGCCTGTACGGGGGCGCCGTCGGGTACCTGGGCTACGACGGCAACCTCGACACGGCGATCACGATCCGGAGCGCCGTGCTGAGAGAGGGCCGGGCCCACATCCACACCGGCGCCGGGATCGTCGCCGGCAGCGTGCCGGACAAGGAGTTCGAGGAGACCGAGCACAAGGCGGCCGCGCTGCGTCGTGCGATCGAGCTCGCCGCGGCGCCCGCCGATGCGCCTCGGACCAGGTCCGACGCCGCCATCGCCGCCGGCCCGTCGGGTGCCGCCGCCGCGCCCGCCGAGGGCGCGCCGACCGGGGGCCCGCGATGATCCTCGTCATCGACAACTACGACAGCTTCACGTTCAACCTCGTCCAGGCCCTCCAGGCGGCCGGGGCGGATGTCCGCGTCGTCCGGAACGACGCGATCGACCGGGCCGGCGTCGAGGCCCTGGCCGACGACCCGGCGGCGGAGCTCCGGGGGATCGTCGTCTCGCCGGGGCCGGGCGACCCGTCGTCGGCCGGCGTGTCCGTCGCGTCGATCGAGGTCGCCCGCGATCGAGCGATCCCGCTCCTCGGAGTCTGCCTCGGGATGCAGTCGATGGCGACCGCGTTCGGCGCCTCGATCGTCCGCGCCCCGACGCTCGTCCACGGCGAGGCATCCGAGGTGACCCACGACGGCGCCGGCCTCCTGGCGGGGATGCCGCCGGCGTTCATGGCCGCCCGCTATCACTCGCTGGCGGTCGACGTTGCGACCCTCCCGCCCGAGCTCCGGGTGACCGCGATGAGCGAGGTCGACCGGGTCGTCATGGGGATCCGCCACGTGTCGCTGCCGCTCGAGGGCGTCCAGTTCCACCCGGAATCCGTCCTGACCCCGCAGGGTCCCCACCTGCTCGCGAACTTCCTCCGCCAGGCCGGCGAGGGGGAGGCGTCACGGCTCGACGACGCGACGGGCTCGTTCGCCACCGCGGGCCTCGCCGAGCTCGCGGAGACCGCCCGATGAGCGAGGCCGTCCGCGCCGCCCTGTCCCGCGTGATCGACGGCGAGCTCCTGTCCCGCGACGAGGCCGGCGCGGCCATGGGCGCGGTGATGGACGGCGAGGCGACGCAGGCCCAGCTGGCCGCGCTCCTCGTCGCGCTCCGGATGCGTGGCGAGACCGTCGACGAGCTGGCGGGCTTCGCGACCGCGATGCGCGACCGGGCGCTCCACGTCGATGCGCCGGCCGGAGCGATCGACGTCGTCGGCACGGGTGGCGACAAGAGCGGCACGTTCAACGTCTCGACGACGGCGGCGCTCGTCGTCGCGGCCAGTGGCGTGCCGGTGGCCAAGCACGGCAACCGGGCGATCACCTCCCAGGCCGGTTCCGCCGACGTCCTCGACGCGCTCGGCGTCCGGATCGACCACGACCCGGAATCGGCCGGGATCGCCCTGCGCGAGATCGGCTTTGCGTTCATGTTCGCGCCGGGCTTCCATCCGGCGATGAAGCATGCCGGGCCGACCCGTCGCGAGATCGGCGTGCGGACCGCGTTCAATCTCATCGGACCGCTGACGAACCCGGCCCGCGTGTCCCGGCTCCTCGTCGGGACGGGCGATCCGGCGGCCGCCCCGAAGCTCGCCGAGGTGCTCCGG
Organism: Verrucomicrobiia bacterium; assembly: GCA_035607275.1. Classification (GTDB taxonomy): domain Bacteria; phylum Chloroflexota; class Limnocylindria; order Limnocylindrales; family CSP1-4; genus CF-46. Next base: position 3,279 of record DATNBW010000071.1, read on the forward strand.
GCGCTCGGTGCCGAGCGTGCCTTCGTGGTCCACGGCGCCGCGGTCGACGAGCTGCCCCTCGACGGGAGCGGGGTCCTGTACGACGTCACCCCCGACGGCGTCGAGCGGCGCGAGGTCGACGCCGCGAGCCTCGGTCTGGGTCGCGCCCCGACCAGCCGACTGGCCGGGGGCACGCCGGCCGAGAACGCGACGATCGTCGAGGCCATCTTGCGCGGCGAGCCCGGCGCGCGGCGCGACGTCGTCCTGCTCAACGCCGGCGCGGCGCTGGTGGTCGGGGGTTCCGTCGCCACGATCGAGGACGGAATCGAGCGAGCCGGCCTGACGATCGACGCCGGGCTGGCCACGGACCTCCTCGAGAGATTGCGTGCCGAGCGCCGGACCGCGGAGGCCGCCCGACCGGTCGGCGAAGGGGCCCCGGCGTGACGATCGGCGATCGCCCGGAGTTGGAACGCCTCGAGCGCCTGCCCCCGCCCGACGACGACACGCCGGACCCGTCCGATCGCGACCCGGCCGGTGGGACCCGCAACGTCGTCGAGGAGATCGCCGCCCGGCGACGGGAGGACATCCGCGAGGAGATGGCCCGTCTCACGCTCGACGACCATCTCGCGATCGCCGAGTCGACGACCCCGCCCCGTCCGATCCTCGACCGGCTGGCGGCGCCGGGGCTCCACCTGATCGCCGAGATCAAGCGCTCGTCCCCGTCGGCCGGCGAGATCGCGGCGCCGGACGAGGACATCGTCGCCCGCGCCCGCGCGTACGAGTCCGGTGGCGCGGCGGCGATCTCCGTCCTGTGCGAGCCGCACTGGTTCGGCGGCTCGGTCGACGACCTGCGCGCCGTC
>DATNBW010000094.1:0-10793 GCA_035607275.1 Verrucomicrobiia bacterium
GTGGGCGAGATGGGCCGGGCTGTAGACGAAGCGCACGCGGGCGTCCTCCTCGGGCGATCGACCGGACGGCGTCGGCGCGCCGGTGGCGCGCCTCGAAGCCTACCGGCCGAGGATCGCGGCCGTGACCTCGTCGGGCCGGTAGCGCAGCAGGTTGTGGCCCGGCGCGGGCACATCGACGACGGCCGATTCGGCGAGGCCGGGCAACGACGGCCCATCGGACCCTGGAGTCAGCGCGGCATCGTCTCCGGGCGTGATCCGCCGGACGGCGACGATCGGCGCCCGCACGCGCGCCAGCACGGTCCCTGGCCGGTACCCGAACATCGTCCGGACGGCCGCCTCGAGGGCATGCGGACGGGTGGCCGACACGAGGCGCCCGGCCGGCGTCTCGACGACCGCAGCCCGGGCCGCCCGCTCCTGATCCGCGTCCCAGGAGTCGGGGTCCCAGCTGCGCCGGTCGGCGAGGTAGGCGCCCATCGAACGCATCACCTCCGGCGGCTCGTCGAGGCCGCGCAGGAACTCGTCGACGTCGAGCCCGGTCGAGCTTGGCAGGTGGTCGATGCCGCCGTCGACGAGCACGAGCCGAGCACACCGGTCGCCGAGCTCCGCGGCCGCCGCGGCAGCGACGATCGCGCCGAATCCGTGGCCGACCAGGGTCACCGTCGCGCCCGCGGCCTCCGCCGCGTCCGCGTCGAGGAGTCCGGATCCCTCGGCGACCGCGACGACATCGCCGGCGAGCACTTCGAGGTCGTACGCGCCGGTGTCCGTCGGTGCGTCCGAGAGGCCGTGGCCGCGGAGGTCCATCGCAACGGTGCGGCGGGCGGCGATCAGGCGGCGGGCGATCGGCGCCCAGACCCACCCGCTGGCAGCAAGGCCGTGGACGAGGACCACGCCGGGCGCGCCGACGCCGCCCCAGTCGAGGAAGTGGATCCGATCGCCCGGCTCGACGACGACGACGAAGCCAGGCGGCTCGTCGGCGAGAGGCGGCGGGGACGCGTCGGTCACGCGGCTACGATAGGTCGCCATGCCGAAACGCCGCCGCGGGGCCCGGAGCGCCGCCTACCGCCCGCCGGGCAACCACACCCGGTTCGAGCGCCTCGTCGCACGGGCCCTGGCCGGCATCCCGGACCCATTCCGCGAGGCGCTTGCGGAGGTCGCGATCGTCATCGACGACGAACCGAGCCCGCAACAGCGACGCGAGAACGACCTCGCCGACGACGAGATGCTGTACGGCCTGTACGAGGGCGTGCCACGGACCGAGTACGGCGCGGACTGGTCGGGCGTGCCGAACCGGATCACGCTCTTCCGCCTGCCGCTCGAGGAGGACTTCGCCGACCCGGCGGAACTCGCCGACGAGGTCCGGATCACCGTCATCCACGAGCTGGCCCACCATCTCGGGATCGACGACGACCGGCTCGACGAGCTCGGACTCTGAGCGACTCGACGCGGCTCAACCGGCGGCGATGACTCCGGGCACAGGCGCCGCGGCCGCCAGCAGCTCGCCGACGCGGGTGACGTCGACATTGCCGCCGGACGCGACGACCACGACGCGCTCGCCGTCGGCGATCGGGATCCGGCCGAAGAGCACCGCCGCGAGGGCGGCGGCGCCGGCCGGCTCGAGGACCTGCTTCGTGCGCTCGAGGGCGAAGCGCAGCCCGCCGAGGATCGTCGCGTCGTCGAGCAGGACGATTCCCTCGAGATAGCGCTGGCACATCGCGAGGGTCAGATCCCCGGCAAACGGCGCGCCGAGGCCGTCCGCGACGGAGTTGGGCTGGATCTCGACCGGATGGCCGGCCGCGAACGCGCGGGTCATCGCATCCGCTCCGTCCGCCTCGACGCCGAAGACGCGGGTCGCCGGGCGGCGCTCCTTGATCGCGGCGGCGACGCCCGAGATCAGCCCGCCGCCGCCGATGCCGACGACCACGACGTCGACCTCGGGCAGGTCGTCGAGGATCTCGAGACCCGCCGTCCCATCGCCGGCGATCACGGCGTGATCGTTGAACGGGTGGACGAACGTCAGGCCACGGGCGTCGCGGATCCGCTCGAGCTCGCGGAATGCATCGCCGACGTCCTGTCCCCCGAGGACGACCTCGGCGCCGTAGCCCCGACACGCCGCGACCTTGGATGGGTTCGCCCCGGACGGCATGACGACGGTGATCGGGACGCCGGCCTCCCGTCCCGCCCAGGCATACGCCTGGCCCGCATTTCCGGCCGACATCGTGATCGCGCCGCGGGCTCGCTCGTCGGGCGTCAGGGTCGCGATCCGATTGACCATCCCGCGCGGCTTGAACGAGCCGGTCTTCTGGAGGTGCTCGGCCTTGAGGTAGAGCCGGCCGTCGGCGAGCCGCGGACCGCCCGAATCGGCGATGAACCGGGCCGCGGTCGTGCTCGACAGGAGCGGCGTCCGATGGACGCGCCCGGCGGTCCGCTCCCGGGCCGCACGGATGTCGTCGAGCCCGACGAGGGGGTTGGCGGTCGGCATTGGCGCAGGATACGGGCCCCGGGCGTCCGCCGCCGGGTCGCTCCCTGCCCGTGCTCGACCGGGTGCTGACGTCACGCGACCGTCACGAACGGGACTTGCGTGTTTGCGCAAACAGTGACATGATGACCGCGATGTTGGACACGTCGGGAACCACGCCGATGGCCTCCTCGAGCGACTTCGATCGGCAGCGATACGCGGCGGTCGGTCGGGCGCTGGCCGACCCGAAGCGCCTATGCGTGCTCGAGTCGCTGGCCGCGGGCGAAGTCTCGGTGAGCGATCTCTCGACCCGGGTCGGTTGCCAGGTGCCCAACATGAGCCAGCATCTCGCCGTCCTTCGGAGCGCCGGGCTCGTCCAGAGCCGGCGCGACGGTTCGACGGTCTTCTACCGTCTCGCCGACGTCCGCGTCCTCGAGGCCTACCGGCTCATCCAGAGCCTCGCCGGTCAGGGCGCCTGACCAACCCCGGATCGTCCGTAGCCGCTACCCGCGCGCATCAGCGGGAAGAAAGGAACCCCAACCCATGTCCATCCAGCACGCGACGGACGACACGTTCGAACAGCTCGTTCTCAAGAATGACAAGCCGGTCGTCGTCGACTTCTGGGCCACCTGGTGCGGACCGTGCAAGATGGTCGCCCCGGAGATGGAGAAGATCGCCGCCAAGTACGAGGGCGCGGTCGATGTCGTCAAGGTCGACGTCGATGCCAACCCCCGGATCTCGCAGGCGTTCAACATCATGAGCATTCCGACGATCGCCTTCTTCCGCCCCGGCCAGCAGCCGATGGGCGTGGCCGGTGCTCGTCCGATGGAGGCGCTCGAGGCGCACTTCGGTCTGGCCCAGTACGCGACCGAGGCCAGCGAAGCCGCTCCGACGGAGGCCTGATCGACATCCTTGGCCGGTGATCCCGGCCGAGGCTTCAACCGGCAACGACGCCGCCCGATCCGGGCGGCGTCATCGATTCCGCGGACCGGTCGCGAGGCGGTGACCGCTCAGGAACCAGGCCTCCGCCCGGTCGATCGCCGGGTCGTCGAGAACCTCGGGCGCGAAGGCCACCCAATCCGGCCCGCGGGGTGACGGAGCGGTGTCGGGCGTCCGGAGCGCGGCGCGCACCACGAGCGGGTCGAGACGGAACTCCGCCCGATCGCCGCTGAGGATCGCGAACGGCCGCCCGGCGGCGGACCAGGTCGTCGACCCCAGGTCCGCTTCCGCGGCGATGTCCTCGAGCTCCTCGGCGGCGGCCGAGAGCACGTCCGCCAGGCTCAGGTCGGAGACGGGCTCGTCGGTCACGCCCGGCCGGCGGCGGCGAGGATCGCGGCGAGGTCGGCCTGGTGATCCTCGTAGTGCTCGATGGTCTCCTCGTAGAAGAACCGCTGCTGGTCCGCGTTCTTCAGCCAGCGCGTCTCCGGTACGACGGTCAGGAACCCGCGCAGCTCCCCGGCCACCCGGGCGAACTCCTGGCGGACCTCGTCGATCGAGCGCGCCCGCCAGGCCGCCTCGGCCTCGGCGTTGACCGTGTCGCCGCCGCGAGCTTCCCAGTCGGCCTCGGCCTGGGTGCGCGACACGGATTGCTCGCCCAGCGCGAGCTCCTTCGCCACATCGAGCGAGAGGAGCTGCCAGGTCAGGAGGTGGCCCATGAGGTCGCGGCCCGACCAGCCGTGGGCCCCGGGCACCGGCCGCTCGAGCTCCTCGTCGCTGAGCTGGCTGAGAATCTCGTACGGGCGCCACGCGTCGCGCTCGTCCTCGAGGAACGAGAGGGCATCGGTGTACATGCGCTGCATCGTAGCCCGGCCGGCGCGACCGAGACGCGGGCGGGATGGCGCCGCGCTACGGTTGTCGTGATGGCTGCACCGTCGAGCCCGATCCCCACGGAGCTGCCGGCACCCCCGCCGCCCCGACAGGAGCCACGAACGTTCGCGGTGCCGTCGGCCGCGCCGGCCGGGACCGCGAGGACCGGGGTGGTCTTCGTCCACGGGATCGGGACCCAGGCGGCGCGCGACACGCTCTTCGACTGGGCCAGCCCGATCATCGAGGTCCTCGCCGAGTGGCGCCGGGAGCACGACGAGCGCCATCCCACGGAGACGATCGGCGAGAACCCCGTGAGCGCGGCGAGCGTCACCGATCCCGCCAATCCGTGGATCGAGCTCGATGTTCCGGCCGCCGAACGACGCGACCGGGGGCAGTGGCTGTTCACCGAGGCGTACTGGGCCGGCGATGTTCGTGCGCCGTCATTCCCGGAGGCCGTGCGCTACCTGTTCCGGCGGATCCCGGGCATCGTCGGCGGGATCGCCGAGGGCTACGGGGCGCGCGAGACGAGCCGCCGGAAGCGCCTGGCGACCCTCGTCAAGGACAACGAGAGCAATCCCGACCCGATCGTCAAGTCGCGGGTCGAGGACCTCAAGCGGTCCCTCAACGGCCGCTGGCGGATCACCGACGGGCTCGACAAGGTCTGGCAGTTCCAGGTCGTCCGGGCAGTCCTCGCCGGCTCCGCAACGATCGCCGCGCTGTTCGTCCTGGGGCTGTACAGCGTCCTTCATTCGATTCCGATCGAGGCCGTCCGCAAGAAGGTCGACATCGCCCTCGCCGACACGTTCATCGTCGAGTGGTTCGGCGACCTCCCGGTCCTGCTCGACGACCAGTCGCAGTCGGCGGCGATCCGGACACGGCTGCTCGAGCGGGTGCAGTGGCTCAAGACGAACGGCTGCCGGGACGTCGTCATCGTCGCCCACTCCGGGGGCACGATCGTCAGCTTCGCGACGCTCCTTCGGTACGACCACGCCACGTTCGACGTCGCCAAGCTCGTCACGCTCGGAGAGGCGATCAAGCTCGGCTGGCGTCTCGAGCACGAGGCCCGGGACTGGCTGCCGGGCAATTCGATCCGGGGCGACGTGTCGGTCAATCATCCGGCCCTGCGCTGGGTCGACGTGTGGGCGTCGTACGATCCCGCGCCGTCCGGGCCGCTCGAGGCGATCGAGGGCTGCCCCCTCGTCGCCGTCGACCGCTTCTCGGACCTGCCCGACGACAAGCGGATCCACGTCGAGAGCCGGCCCGTGACGAACTTCATGCACCTCGGGCTCGACCACGGCGGCTACTGGGACAACGACGAGGGCTTCCTCATCCCGCTGATCCGCCACATCGACGATCCGACCGGCGACGGGAGCGCGTCCCGCTTCTACCGGAACGCGCTCGACCGGACGGTCCGCACCGAACGCCGGCGGCGGCGTGTATCGATCCTCCTGGCCTGGCGCTGGACGGGTTTCGCGTTCGGGATCGCCGCCCTCCTCGCCGCAGGGTGGCGGTCGAACCTCGCCCGGACGGGCGATTCGGTCGCCGGCGTCTTCGGCCTGCTGCCGGGACACGAGCTCGTCAGCGGCACGGTCGACGGGCTCGGCAACGCCGTGTCCGTCCTGGTCAACGCGACCGGCTGGACGGCCGTCCCCGAGGCACTCGCCAGGGCCGGTCCGGTCGTCCTCGGGGCCATCGTCCCGGTCGCGGCCGTCTTCATCATCTACCGGCGGGGGGTGGGCAGCTGGCGGGCCCACGACCTGCTCGAACGCGAGAAGATCCGGCGCGAGGCCTTCGCCCCACCGGGGACACGCTCGGCTCGCTCGGAGTGCCTGCTGCTCGGCGGCGGCCTGGTGGCGGTGGTGCTTGCGGCGCTCCTCGTCCCGCTCGACGTCCTCGTCGGCTGGCTCGCCATCGTCGCCGTCGTCGCCTTCGTGACCCGGCGCGTGACCTGGTTCTAGACGAGGATCGCCTTCCTAGACGAGTACCGGCTCGCGATACTCCCCGAAGACGCCGCGCAGGACGGCGCACTGCTCGCCGAGCGTCGCGTAGGCGGCGGCACACCGCAGGAAATGGGGCATCAGGTTCGTGTCGCTCGTGCCCGGCCGGGACGCGGCGTCGCGCAGGCCGGCCAGGGCGCTCTCGACCGCGCCGGCGTCGCGGTCCCGGCGGGTCCGCTCGAGCCGGGCCATCTGCGCCTCGAACGAGCCCGGCGGGACCGACAGGACCGGGATCGGAGTGCGCTCGTCCTCGTCGACGTAGGCATTGACGCCGACGACCCGTCGCTCGCCGCCATCGAACTCGCGCTGGTAGCGGTACGCGGCGTCGGCCACCTCGTGCTGGGGATACCCCTCCCCGATCGCGGCCACCATGCCCCCGCGTCGGTCGATCTCGTCGAGGTAGCGCCAGACCTCGCGCTCCGTCTCGTTGGTCAGCGCCTCGACGAACCAGCTCCCGCCGAGCGGGTCGATCGTGTTCGCGACGCCGGTCTCCTCGGCGATGATCTGCTGCTGGCGGAGCGCCAGGAGGGCGGCCTCCGCCGTCGGGACCGCGAGGGCCTCGTCGTAGGCGTCCGTGTGGAGCGACTGCGTCCCGCCCAGGACGGCCGCGAGGGCCTGGGTCGCGACCCGGGTCAGGTTGTTGAGCGGCTGCTGCGGGGTCAGCGAGACCCCGGCGGTCTGGGTGTGGAACCGCATCCAGGTCGAGCGCTCGTTCTCGGCCCGGTAGCGCTCGGTCATCAGCTTGTACCAGATCCGGCGGGCCGCCCGGAACTTGGCGATCTCCTCGAAGAAGTCGCTGTGCGAGTTGAAGAAGAAGCTGAGCCGTGGCGCGAACTCGTCGACCCGCAGGCCGCGGGCCAGGGCGTGCTCGACGTAGGCCATCCCGTCGGCGATCGTGAAGGCGAGCTCCTGGATCGCGGTCGAGCCCGCCTCGCGGATGTGGTAGCCGCTGATCGAGATCGTGTTCCAGCGGGGCAGCTCGCGCGTCCCGAACTCGATCGTGTCGGTGACGAGGCGCATCGACGGCTCGGGTGGGAACAGGAACTCCTTCTGGGCGACGAACTCCTTGAGGATGTCGTTCTGGGTCGTGCCCTCGAGGACGGTTCGCGGGACCCCGGCCTTCTCGGCGGCAACAATGTACATCGCCCAGATCGGGGCGGCCGGCGAGTTGATCGTCATCGAGGTCGAGACCTGGTCGAGGGGCAGCCCGCCGAGGAGGACCTCCATGTCGGCCAGGCTGCTGACCGCGACGCCGCACGTCCCGAACTCGCCCTCGGCCTCGGGGTCGTCGGTGTCGTAGCCGTAGAGGGTCGGCATGTCGTACGCGATCGAGAGCCCGGTCTGTCCGGCCGCGAGGAGCGATCGGAAGCGGGCGTTCGTGTCCTCCGCCGCGCCGAAGCCCGCGAACATCCGCATCGTCCAGAGGCGACTCCGGTAGCCGGTCGGGTGAATGCCGCGGGTGAACGGCGGCTCGCCGGGCAGGCCGACGTCACGGAGCGGGTCGAAGTCGTCCCAGCGGCCCTCCTCGCGTCGAAGGTGATCGCCGTGGTGGTCGACGAGGGTCGGGCCGCCACCGCCCGCCGGGCTCCCGTCCGGAGCCGGCTGCCACGACCACGGCCCGTACAGCCGCTGGATCGGCGTGTCGCTGATCGTGCTGAAGCGCGGCTGGCGCTCCGGCGCCCGGCCGATCGCGTCGGCAAGCCGCTGGGCTTCCCAGGCGCGTTTCCGGGCCGACCACGTCATGGCGCGGACAGTAGCACGGCCCTCGGATCCGGCCCGCAGGGCGCGGGGCGGCGTCGCTGGCCGCCGCGCGGGCCGGCCTGCCTCCGTGCTGCCTCGGACCCGATCCCCGGCGCCGCCTCAGCCGCTGCGCGGCCGCCGAATCAGCGGCCTGCGCCGCCTCAGTCCCTGCGCCTCCGTTTCGTGTAGCCGAATACTGCGAATCTCGAATCATTCGGCTATTCGAAATGGCAGCGGTGGGCGCGCGAGGCGCAAGGCGGCGGCGGGGCGGCGGTGGCGCGAGGTCAGCCGCCCGAGACACCCGCGCGCGGCCGGGGCGGGTGCGGGGGCGGCGCGGTGCGCGACGCCGACGGCGGGTTCACCTTGACGCGCGACCGGTTCCGGATCGAGCGCACGAAGAGGACGGCCTCCACGACGGTGACGATCGGAAGGATCCGCCGCGGCAGGACGCGCAGGAGCAGGACGCGGGCAATCGTCTTCAGCATCGCCCGATCATGCGGCCTCGGCGCGGCCGGGCGACCTCCGGGACGGGCGACGGGTATGTCGGCTGCATTGCGAGTCGCGGTCGGCCTGGCTCAGCTAGCCGGCCAGCGTGTCGACCGCCGCCCGGACCACCTTGTCGTGCGCGTCCTTCGTCCCGATCTCGCGGATGAAGTTGCCGATCAGCGCGACCGCGATCTTGCCGTTCTTCTCCCAGATCACGATCGACTGGTACGACTCCCCGTTCAGCACGTCGATCCGCCGGCCGTCGATCGACGGCGTGACGGCGTAGTCGGTCGTGTCGATCGACGTCACGTTCTTGCCCGTCGTGCGGGCGCCCGTCTCGAAGAACTCGGTGACCCACTCCGGCTCGAGGGCCGGGCCGTTCGCGTCGGTGAACACCGCCAGGCTGATCCCGCTGTCGGTGCCGGTCATCCACGTCCCGCCGGCGAACCGCAGCTCCTTGACGCCGTGTCCGGCGAAGGTTCCGAGACCCTGTGACGAGCACGCCCTGCCGGAGTCGAGCTGACCCGGCTTCGCGCCCTGGTAGGTCGACGGAACGGATGCCTCGAGGTCGGGATAGGCGCCGGCGGCGCTGCCGTCGGACGTGCACGGGCCGGTCGGGTCGAAGGCCTGGGCACAGCCGGCCAGGCCGACCGCCACGACGATGGCGAACGCGCCCGCCAGCACGCGCCGGCGCCGTCCCGGACCGGGCCGCGGACGCGTGGCGGATCGAGGACGCGGACGGTGGGACATGGCGCGATGATACGGCGCGATGCCGCTCGACCCGTCCCGGTACCGCCTGCGCGCCACCGACCGCCCGCCACCGACCGCCGACCTCGTCGTCGTCGGGGCCGGCGTCGTTGGCTGTGCGACCGCGTTTCGCGCTGCACGGGCCGGTCTGCGGACGGTGGTCATCGACGCGCGCCCGCGACCCGCGACGCTCACGACTCCGGCGGCCACGGGCGCCTTCCGGCTCCAGTTCGACAACGCCGAGGAGGTCGCGCTCGTCCGCGAGGGGATCGAGCTCTACACCGACTTCGCGGCGCGCGCCGGCCTGCCGGGCTACGAGGTCGGGTTGCGCCCACAGGGCTACCTGTTCTGTGCGCGCGACGAGGCGGCGACGACCCGCCAGCGCGACCTCGTGGCACGCCAGCACGGGTTCGGGCTCTCCGACGTCGAGCTGCTCGACGGCGACGAGGTCCGTCGCCGGTTCCCGTACGTCTCCGAGACGGTCGTCTCGGCCCGGTTCCGGGCAGGCGACGGGTTCATCGACCAGGTCCGGCTCGCCTGGGGCTATGCGCTCGCCGCCAGTGGCGGGCCCGGCGTCGAGCGACCGGCGGGGGCGTCCGAGGCGACCTTCGCGCTCGGCCAACGGGTCATCGGCCTGCGCGCCGTGGGCGGGCGGATCGTCGCGGTCGAGACGCATGACGGCGCGGTGGCTGCCCCGATCGTCGTGCTCGCGACCGGGCCGTTTCTCGGCCGGACCGCGGCCCTCGCCGGCATCGACGTCCCGATCGCCCCGACCCGCCGTCAGAAGCTGATCGTGCCCGACGCGCCCGAGGTCCCGCCGGATGCGCCGATGACGATCGACGAATCGACCGGCGCCCACTGGCGTCCGGCGCTGCGCGGCGCGTACGTCCTCCTGACCGAGCGTGACACTCCCCCGTCCGACCCCGCCTGGAGCGTCCCGACTTCGGCCGACTTCGCCTTCCGCCTCCTGGACCCGGCGGGCGAGGACGCGGTCGCCAACGTGGCGCCGTTCTGGGCGGACGTCTGGGAGCGCGGCGTCAACTGGCTCCTCCACGCCGGCCAGTACGAGTACACGCCCGACCATCGACCGTTCGTCTCGCCGACGGCGATCGAGGGCCTGTGGCTGAACGGGGGCTGGAGCGGCCACGGCGTGATGGGCTCGGGAGGCGGCAGCCGGCTCCTGATCGACGCGATCACCGATGCGTCGACCGGCCCTGCCTGGGGCCTGCGGGTCGACGGCGAGCACGGAAATCCGTTCCGGCTCGACCGCCCGATGGACACCGAACGGCACGACGTCCTGTGACCGACGGTGTCGTCGCGCCGGTTGCGCTGGAGGGCAAAACGGGAGCCGGCGCGCGGGTTACAGGCACATTGCAATCGGGGGCGGTGCATCGGGGCACCTGGTACGGCCGTCCCGGAGTGGTGCGCGGATGCGCCCAACCATCGCCGCCGACGTTTCGGGACGAGTCGGTCATTCCACTCTCGTCGATTCGGGGGGTACGGTTCATCTGCGCCGTAACGCGATCATCCCGGGAACCACCTGGGGCGTCGGTCACGGATCA
>DATNBW010000098.1:0-15195 GCA_035607275.1 Verrucomicrobiia bacterium
GCCGCCACTCGGCGAGCTCGGCGAAGTACTCCGCCCGCGTCGCCGGATCGACCGGCTCGATCATCGGCAGGAGGGCCGTGAGAACGCGCTTCGCGTCGCCGACGATCGGCACCTCGACCGCGACGTTCTTGCCGATCTCCGCAGGGTCGATGTCGACGTGGACGATCCGGGCATAGGGCGCGTACGTCCGCACGTTGCCGGTCACCCGATCGTCGAACCGCATCCCGATCGCGAACAGCAGGTCGGCCGATTGGATCGCCCGGTTGACATGCTTCCAGCCGTGCATCCCCATGAAGCCGTAGCTCAACGGGTGGGTCTCGTCGATCGCCCCGATCCCGAGCAGGGTGTGCGCGACGGGGATCTGCGCCTTCTCGGCGAACGCGACCAGCTCGTCCCACGCCTCGGCATGGAGGACCCCGTGGCCGGCCAGGATGACCGGCCGCTTGGCCCTCGCCAGCTCCGTGGCGGCCAGCTTCAGCTGGCGGCCGTTGGCATCGAGGTTCGGGCGGAAGCCGGGCAACCCGGCAACGACCTCGTCGTGGGTCGGATGCGGCGCCGACGTCTCCTGCTGGAGTGCGTCCTTCGTGATGTCGACATGGACCGGACCGGGCCGCCCCGTCCGGGCGATGTGGAACGCTTCGGCCAGGACGCGGGGCAGGTCGTTCGCGTCCCGGACGAGGTAGTTGTGCTTCGTCATCGGCAGGGTGATGCCGTTGATGTCGATCTCCTGGAACGCGTCCTTGCCGATCAGGGCCGACGGGACGTTGCCGGTGATCGCGACCATCGGGATCGAGTCGAGGAGAGCGGTCCCGATCCCGGTCACGAGGTTCGTGGCGCCCGGTCCGGAGGTCCCCATGCAGACCCCGACCTCGCCGGTGACCCGGGCATAGCCGTCGGCCGCGTGGGCGCCACCCTGCTCGTGCCGGACCAGGACGTGGCGGAGCTGGGGGTAGTCGCCTAGGACGTCGTAGAGCGGCAGGATCACGCCGCCCGGGTAGCTGAAGAAGATGTCGACGCCCTGGAGGAGGAGCGCCTCGCAGACCACGTCGGCCCCGATCCGGGTCCGATGGCGCGGCCGCGCATCGTCGAGCATCGCCCGGCGGGCGGCTTCGACCGCCGCCGCATGGGCCGTCCCGTCTGCGGGGACGTGGGTCCGCCGTTCCGGTCGTGCCTCGGTCGGACTCGGCGGCCGTGCCGCCTGACCCTTCGTCATCGTCATCGATCCCTGCCCTCGTTGACTGTCGCTGGCCTGGTCGTCGACCGTCGATCACCTGCGCCGATCGGCCGATCGTTCGTGGCAACAAAAAACCCTCGCCACCCGGCGAGGGTCCCTTCGGTTGTCGGTGGTTCGTCCGCGCCTAGCGTCCGTTCCTCCGCGTTCCTCCGTTCTCCCGCCGGGAGCCGGTAATGAGGAGCTCAAGAAGGCTCTCAAGCCCGACCACGAGGGAGCGAAGAAGACCGAGGAGCGAACCGTCCGACAGACCGGCGTCGTTCAAGGGCATCTGGACACGCCGACCATCGGCGCGAATCGCGATCGCGACGTGACGGCGATTCCTGCCATCGAACAGACCCAAGACAGTCTCCCGGACGAACCCGGCCAACCCGGGCGGTTCGCGCAGTCTACGAGGCGTTTGGTGATCATGCAACCACCCAGACTGCACATCGTGCCGATGGCGTCGTGCCGATCGCGTCGCGGACGTTCTCCCCGAGCGCTGACGAACTCGTGGAGCAAATCAAGAGACCGTCGGTCGCCCGACGGTCTCTTCCCCACCAATGTGACCCTCGCGTTGAGGGCGATCTCACCTCCAGCGCTGCCCCGCCTCGAGAACGATGGCGGAGCTGGCCAGCGCGGAAAGCATCAGAACGACCCGGAAGGCCTGAGCCTTCAGCATGCGAGTCATCTGATCAGTCCCAGCGCAGGCCGGCGCCAAGGGTGAGGGCAAGTGACGCGAGAAGCGCCAGTGCCGTGGTGAAGCGCGCCAGGTTCGCCTTCACGATGGACTCCTTCATGAGCCGGTTGTCGAGCATCGGACGATCGGCGGCCGGGCGGTCTTCGGAGAAGATCCCTGGCTTTGCGTCCCCGCCTCACGACGGGTTTGCCCTGGACGATGTGCCCGATGGAGGAGGTTCGTCCTCTGTGAGCACGATCCGTCCACAAGAACCAGATCGGCATGACCCGACAGTCCTGCCCGCCCGATCCGGGAGGGTCAGTGCACGCCCGCACCAGGCGCGACGTGCGGGTCGATCGGTGACGGCGACGAGCCCGATTCCGGTGATGCCGCCGGTCCGCCGAGCCCCCGACCCTGCCGGGCTCCGACCATCGTGATCACGATCAGGGCGATCACTCCGACCCCGATCAGGACGTCGCCGAGGCTGTACACGTTCGCGAGCGGCAGCCAGCGCGGCAGGGCGAACCGGTCCGTCAGGAGCTCGAGCGCCGGTTGGGCGACAACGGCGCTGTTCGAGTAGATCGTCGGGGCCGACTTGCCGAGCGCCGCGAGGGCCTCGGGGGCGGCGGGCATGAAGCCGTCGTTGGCCAGGATGGCGGCCATGTTGCTCGCGGCGCCGAGAACGATCAGGGCCATGCCCGGGATCCGGATGTTGCGCACGACGGCGGCACCGACCATCAGGGTCGAGACGACGTAGAGCACCGGTCCGGCGTCGCCGACCCGTTCGGCCACCGCCTCCGAGAAGAGCACGACCTGGGCGAGGAAGCCGATCAGGATCAGCGGCGCCCAGCGAAAGCGGATCGACCCGAGGGCCGACGCGCGCCCACCGAGCACGGAACCGACGATGAGACCGATGAGGATCGCGTACAGGATGAACATGGGACCTCCGGGATCGACCGTCAGCGGGCGGCTGAGGGGCGGTTGGCGGGCGCGCCGCCGAGGCTCGCGACGACATCGCCGGGCGTGTCGAGCGGCCTCGCGGTCATGGCTGCTCGGGCCGTTCCCGTGCGTCGCGCCCGACCGCCCGCGGTCACCGGCGGCAGGAAGGCCGCCGCGATCGACGGACCGTCGCCGGGCCGGGCGAAGTAGTAGCCCTGGCCGAACTCGCAGCCGAGCTGGCGCAGCTGCTCGAGCTGGCCGGGCTGCTCGATCCCCTCGGCGATGACATGCAGGTCGAGGGTCTGGCCGAGGGCGACCATCGCCCGGGCGAAGGCCCAGTCCTCGGTTCCGCCGTCCGCGCTGCCGATGAACTCCCGGGCGATCTTCAGGATGTCGACCTGGAACCGGCGGAGATAGCCGAGCGACGAGTAGCCGGTGCCGAAGTCGTCGATCGCGATCCGGACGCCGAGGGCGCGCAGGGCCTCGAGGCGGGCGATCGTCGTCTGGGTGTCGTGGAACATCGCCGTCTCGGTGAGCTCGAGGACGAGGTCCCGGGCGGGGAAGCCGGTCTCGGCGAGGATCGCCTCGAGGTCGGTGACGAAGTCCACCTGCTGGAGCTGCGCGGCCGACAGGTTGACCGAGAGGACCAGCCGGTCGATGCCGCGCTCGCGGCGCCAGGCCGCGGCGTCGCGGCACGAGGCGAGCAGCACCCAGCGGCCGAGGGCCAGGATCGTCCCGGACTCCTGGGCCAGCGGGATGAACTCATCGGGCCCGAGGATCCCGCGTGTCGGATGGCGCCAACGGACGAGCGCCTCGACCCCGTAGAGCGCGCCGTCCTCGAGCCGGACGATCGGCTGGTAGTAGACGAGCAGCTCACCGCGGCCGACGCTCTTCGAGAGCTCCGCGCTGAGCTCGTGGCGCTCGACCAGGGCCGCGTGCATCGTCGGCTCGAACACCGCGTACCGGTTCTTGCCGCCGGCCTTGGCGATGTACATCGCGACGTCGGCGTTGCGGAGCATCTCGTCCGCCTCGCCGACACCGCTCCGGGCGGCGGCCATGCCGATGCTCGCCGAGATCGCAATCTCGTGACCGTCGAGCTGGAACGGCGCCTCGAGCGCTTCGAGGAGCCGGCGGCAGGCCGCGACGCTTCCGCCGAGGTCCTCGCTGTCCTCCATGAGCAGGGCGAACTCGTCGCCGCCGAGCCGCGCCGCGAGATCGCCGCTCCGGACGCAGTTCCGGACCCGGTCCGCGACCGCGACCAGGAGACGGTCCCCCGCGGTGTGGCCGAGGGTGTCGTTCACGACCTTGAAGTCGTCGAGATCGATGAACAGGACGACGGGCCCGACGTCCGCCCGGCCGACCGCGATCCGCTCGTTGACCTGGTCGAGGAACAGGCTGCGGTTGGCCAGGCCCGTCAGCGGATCGTGGTAGGCCTGGAATCGGAGCTGCTCCTTGAGCCGCGAGAGCTCCGCGAGCGACTGCTCGAGCTGTCCGTTCTCGAGCGCGATCGCGGCGTGATTGGCGAGGGTCTCGAGGAGGCGCAGGTCGTCGTCGGAGAAGGCCGTGCCCTCGGTCAGGCGGTCGGCGATCAGGAGCGAGCCGATGATCCCGGACTCGCCGCGGAGCGGGGCGACCATCGCCTGGCGATCGCCCGTCCGACCGGCTTCGAGGGGCGACGCGCTGAAGAAGAAGGCGTGGGGCTCGGTCCGGATTCGGCGCTCGATCGGGTTGTCGGGGTTGTACGGGGTCGGGACCATCGCCAGCGGCTTGGCCCGCTCGGCGGTCGTCGTCCGGAGGGCGTCCTCCCCGACGCTGCGCGGATGGAGCAGGACCTCCGCGCGCTCGGCCCGGAACATCATCCGGGCGTGCTCGAGCAGGGCAACGATCGCCGAATCGAGCTCCGGCGAGTGCTGGAGGATCCGGCCCGACTGGTAGAGGAACTCCAGACGCTCGCCCTTCTCCCGTTCCGAGAGGTAGGCCCGGTAGGCGAGGAAGACGACGACGAGTGGGACGACGAGCAGCCACAGCAGCCGCCAGTCGAGCCACAGGATCGAGACCGCCAGCAACGCGAGGCTCGTGTTCGCCACGGCGACGAGCCCGCCGAACTGGATCATCTGGGGCAGCTTCTGGAACTGCGGAGCCCCGCCCGACAGGGAGATCGCGGTGGCAATCGTCAGCGCCGCGAGGACGGTCGTGGTCAGGGTCGCCGCGAACGCGGCGATCCAGTCGGTCAGCGTCGGCGTCGAGGTCGGCGTCGCGAGGACGTGGAAGACGGCCAGCGCGGCGGTCGCCCCGAGCCCGAAGTTCGTCAGGTTGAACGCGAACTTGATCGGCGCCTGGCGGAACCACAGGAGGGCGACGGCCGATCCGGTCAGCACGGCGAGCAGGTACTCGTGCGGAGGCAGCAGGAAGAGGCCGATGACGGCCGGAAACTCGCTCAGCGAGAACGAGTGCTGCTCCCGCCGGAAGTGGACGTCGACGACCTTGAGCTCGGCCAGGCAGAAGCCGGCGGCGATCAGCGGCCACGGAATCCGGATGGGCGCCGCGCCCGCCGGGTGCCGCTCGACGATCAGGACCTCGAGGAGCAGGGCCACGAGCGCCAGACCGAGAGTGAACGCCCAGACGCGGACCGCCGGCGGCGGAATCATCCGCAGCGAGCGACGGCGACGGTCCTCGTTCCCGGTGTGGAATTCGTGATCGGTGCTCGCTCGGACCGCGCTCTCACGGTCCGGCTGCAACATGGACCCTCCAGATGTGGCGCCCCGGTGTCCCTGTTGTACGCGGGCACCGACCATGGAGTCGTAGGTCGGAAGTCCCGCTGCCGGCGGGACCATCGGGACGGCGAGGCCACGGCCGGGCCGCCTGACGGCGGGCTAGGCTCGGGCCGGGCCCCGCATCGCGGCCGCGATCGCCACGGCCACGCCGACGCCGATCAGGACGTCGCCGACGCTGAACACGTTCGCGAGGGGCAACCAGGCGGGCGTCGCGAACACGTCGGTCAGCGGCTCGAGCGCGGGCTGCGCGAGCACGACGCTGTTCGTGTGCGCCCCGACGCCGCGGTCCAGGGCGGCGAGGGCGGACGGGCTTGCCGGCATCGACCCGCCGTTGGCGACGATCGCGGCCAGGTTGCTCGCCGCCCCGGCGACGATGATGGGCAGCCCGGTCAGCCGGAGATTGGCGAGAACGACGGCCAGGACGAGCGCGGTCGATCCGATGTAGATCAGGCGACCCGTGTCCGGCGCCAGGTCGCCGGCGAGCGGCGAGAACAGGACGACCTGGACCAGGAGGGCGAAGACCGCGAGCGGGGTGAGCCGAAATCGGACGCCGGCGAGGCCGTCGACGCGGCCGCCGAGCAGCAAGCCGGCAACCAGCCCGATCGGAATGGCGTACAGGATGAACACGCGGGAAGTATCGGGCCGATGGGCCGGTGATTTGCGGTCCGACGTCGATCTCACCCTGGTCGATCTCGCCCCGGGAGGGCACCTGCTACCCTCAGCGATCCATCAGCCGACCGCACGAGCGTACCGTCACGTCATGAGCGCAACCGAGCCGAAGACCATCGTCGAGAAGATCTGGGACGAGCACGTCGTCAGCCAGGACGAGGGCGCGCCGGCGATCCTCGCGGTCGATCTGCACCTCGTCCACGAGGTCACGTCGCCGCAGGCGTTCAGCGGGCTGCGCGCTCGCGGGCTGACCGTCCGCCATCCGGAGCGGACCGTCGCGACGGCCGACCACTCCGTCCCCACGCACCCGCGGAGCCTGCCGATGGCGGACCCGATGGCCGCGGCGCAGGTCGACCAGCTGACTCGCAACTGCACCGAGTTCGGCATCCCCCTCCACGGGATGGGCGACCCGGGCCAGGGCATCGTCCACGTGATCGGCCCGCAGCTCGGGCTGACCCAGCCGGGGATGACGATCGTCTGCGGCGACTCGCACACTGCGACCCACGGCGCGTTCGGTGCCCTCGCCTTCGGGATCGGGACGAGCGAGGTCGAGATGGTCCTGGCCACCCAGACCCTGCTCCAGCGCAAGCCCAGGACGTACGAGGTCCGGGTCGACGGCCGGCTCGCGCCGGGCGTCAGCAGCAAGGACATCATCCTCGCCCTGATCGCCCGGATCGGCATCGGCGGCGGCACCGGCCACGTCTTCGAGTACAGCGGCGGCGCGATCCGGGCCCTGACGATGGAACAGCGGATGACGATCTGCAACATGTCGATCGAGGGCGGGGCGAAGGCCGGCCTGATCGCGCCCGACGACACCACGTACCAGTTCGTGGCCGGCCGCCGCCACGCTCCGCAGGGCGCGGCGTGGGACGCCGCGCTCGAGCGGTGGCGAACGCTGCCGAGCGACGACGGCGCGGCCTACGACAAGTCGATCACGATCGACGCGTCGGCCCTCGAGCCGATGGTGACCTACGGCACGAACCCCGGGATGGGCATTCCGATCACGTCGCGGGTCCCGTCGCCGGGCGACATGGCCGACGGCTCCGCGCGCCGGGCGCTCGAACGGGCACTCGAGTACATGGACCTCCAGCCCGGCCAGGCGATCCTCGGCCAGAAGGTCGACGTCGTCTTCATCGGCTCGTGCACGAACGGCCGGATCAGCGACCTGCGCCTCGCCGCCGAGGTGCTGCGCGACCGGAAGGTCGCCGAGGGCGTCCGGATGATGATCGTCCCGGGCTCGGACGAGGTGAAGCGCGAGGCAGAGGGCGAGGGTCTCCACGAGATCTTCCGCGCGGCGGGCGCGGAGTGGCGCGAGGCCGGCTGCTCGATGTGCATCGCGATGAACGGCGATCAGCTGTCGCCGGGCCAGTACGCGATCAGCACCTCGAACCGGAACTTCGAGGGCCGTCAGGGCAAGGGCGGCCGGACATTCCTCGCCTCGCCGCTGACCGCCGCGGCGTCGGCGATCCGCGGCGCGGTCAGCGACCCGCGGACCCTGCCCGGGATCGAGTCGCTGGCCGCGGTCGGCGGGCGCTGACGATGGTCGAGAAGTTCCGGACGTTCACCAGCGCGGTGATCCCCCTGCCGGCCGAGAACGTCGACACCGACCAGATCGTGCCCGCCCGCTACCTCAAGGTCACCGACAAGGAGGGGCTGCGCGAGGCGCTCTTCCGCGACTGGCGCTACGACGAGGACGGCGGGCTCAAGGAGCCGCTCTTCGTCATGGATCGGGTGGCGATGCTGGATCGTCAGATCCTGCTCGTCGGCGACAACTTCGGGACCGGCTCGTCGCGGGAGCACGCTCCGTGGGCGCTGACCGCCTGGGGGATCCGGGCGATCCTCTCGACCTCGTTCGCGGACATCTTCCGCAACAACGCCCTGAAGAACGGGCTGTTGCCGATCGTCGTCGAGGCGGAGCGGCACCGCCAGCTGTTCGAGCTCGTCGAGGCCAACCCGGCCGCCCGCCTGACCGTCGACCTCGAGGCGCAGGTCGTCCACCTGCCCGGCGACGAGGACCTGCCGTTCGAGGTCGATCCGTTCGCGCGGCTGATGCTCCTTGCCGGCACCGACGAAATGGGCTACCTCGTCGGCAAGCTGCCGGCCATCGAAGCCTGGGAGGCGCGCCACGCGCCCCGGGTCGACACGCGCAGCGGGGCGGCCTGACCGGGCGAGACCAGCGCAGCTCCGAGTCCTCGGCGCGCTCGGGGCGCCACGCTCGGCGGACGGCCCCGACGTCAGCGAGCCGGGAATCCCCCGGTCATGCACAGGACGCAACCGAGGTGCGGCGCGGTCGTGTGCGTCCGATGGATGGCGGCCATCCGGCGCGTGATCCGGTAGTTCGAGCGGCGGGTGGTCGGGCGGGTCATGGTTTGGCGATCCTTTCGATCGAGGGACAGTGGGGTCGAGCCCCGCCTCCGACTCTGGGCCCGGCGCGGACCGCTGGCCATGGCCGGGCGGCGGCGAAGCGGATGGACGGGTGACGATGCCCCACGGTCGTGGTGTGCCCCGCCGACCGCGGATGCGGCCTCGTCGCCGAGGTCCCGGCTCGCCCGGTGCCGGCTCGCCTGCCGCCGGATCTCCCGGCCGGGGACCCTGGGCCATACTTCCCCGTGGTGAACCTCTTCGACGTCGTCGTCCTCATCGTGCTCATAGCCGCGGTCCTGATCGGCGTCACGTCGGGAGCCCTGCCCCAGCTCGGCGGCCTCATCGGCGCGTTCGGCGGAGGGGTGCTCGCGGTGGTCGGCCTGCCCTGGATCGAGCCACCCCTCGACAACGTGCCGGCCGAGGTCCGGGCGATCGTCGTCCTCGCCGGCATCCTGTTCCTGGTCGGGATCTCCGAGGCGATCGGGGCGGCGATCGGTCGGGCGATCGCCGTCCGGCTGCGCGGCGGCGTCCTCGATCGAGCGGATCGCGTGCTCGGCGGCGTCGTCGGGGCGGCCCAGGCCCTGCTCGTCGTGTGGCTGGTCGGCGGCCTGCTCGCCGCCGGCCCGGTGCGGCCTCTCGCGGTCCAGGCCCAGACCTCGTTCGTCGTGCGCGGCCTGACCGGCGTCCTGCCCGCTCCCACCGAGATCGCCGCCGAGCTCTCGCGGCTCCTCAGCGACACCGGCATTCCGGATCTCTTCGTCGGTCTCGATCCGCTGCCCGCGCCGGACGTCGAGCGGCCGACGGATCCGGCGGCCCAGGCCATGGCGGCAGCCGCCGTCCGGAGTGTGGTCCGCGTCTCGGCGCTCACGTGCACCTTCCAGTCGTCCGGGACGGGCTTCGCCGTCGGTCGCGGCTACGTCGTCACGAATGCCCACGTGATCGCCGGCGCCTCGACGATCCGCGTCGCGTCGCCGGGTGGCCGCGTCCTCGAGGCCGTGGCGGTCTTCGACGATCCGGAGCTCGACGTCGCGCTGCTCTGGGCCCCCGACCTCGACCTCGCACCGTTGCGGTTCGCGGCGGCGGACCCGGCGCGCGGCGCGGTCGGAGCGACCCTCGGGTTCCCGCACGGCGGCGGCCTGCTCGTCGAGGCGGCGGCGGTCGCCGGCGCATACGACGCCCACGGTCGCGACATCTACGGGGCGCGCGGGGTCAGCCGGCGGATCCTCGAGCTGCGGGCGGTCGTCGACCAGGGCGACAGCGGCGGGCCGCTGATCCTGGCCGACGGGACGGTCGGCGGCGTCGTCTTCGCCGAGGCGCGTACGGACGAGAACGTCGGCTACGCGCTGACCCCGACGTCCGTCGCGACCGCGATCCAGCCGTGGCTCGGACGGACCGGCGCGGCCGACACCGGCGATTGCATCCACTGACCGACGGCGGACGGTCATGACCGGGTGATCGGCGCGGCGAGCCCGATCGCTGGCATTTACGATCCGGGGATGACAGAACCCACTGCCGCCACGATCGATGCTGCCACCCGGCTGGCCGCCGTCGCCGCCGACGCCTGGGACAGCCAGATGAACGCCCACCCGGTCTACGCCACCGCGATCGGCGACCGGCGCTTCGACGACCGGCTGCGGGCGAACGGACCGGGTGCCGTGGCTGCCGACGCCGCCCGACTCGACGCGCTCCTCGGCCGGGTGGCCGACGTCGATCCCGCCGCGCTATCTCCCGACGAAATGGTCACCCGATCCGCGCTGGTCGACTTCCTCCGGGCCGAGCTGGATCTCACAGCGGCCGGGATGGAGGCCTGGTCGGTCGACCCCCTCGATGGACCGCAGGTCGCCGATCTCAACATTCCGTCGTTCCAGCCGGTCCGGACGACGGCCGAGGCGGACGCCCTGGTCGCCCGCTGGCGCGAGATGGGGCCATGGGTCGATCGGCTCGTGGGCACGACCCGGTCGAGCCTCGCCGCCGGGATCGTCGCCCCGGCCGCCCTCGTCCGGAGCGTCGTCGCGGAGCTCGACGACCTGCTCGCCCGGCCGGTCGGGGACTGGCCGCTCGTGAGCCCGGCGGACGAAGACCATCCCGACTGGCCCGCCGGTCGCCAGGCGGCCTTTGCCGACGCCGTCAGAGCCGCGGTGGCCGACGAGATCCGGCCGGCCTTCGCCCGCTATCGCGCCTTCCTCGCCGACGAGCTCGGACCCGTCGCCCGCGACGATGCGCGGCCCGGCCTCTCGCATGTGCCCGGCGGCGTCGAGTCGTATGCCCGACTCGTCCGAGCCCATACGACCCTCGATCTGACGCCCGACGAGATCCACCGGATCGGCCTCGAGGAGACCGAGCGGATCGACGCCGAGTTCCGCGAGCTCGGCGGGACCCTCCTCGGGACGAGCGACCAGACGGAGGTGCTCGCCCGGCTCCGATCCGATCCGGCGCTCCACTTCGCGTCGCCGGCCGAGGTGTACGCCGCCGCGGAATCGTCACTCGCCCGGGCGAACGCGGCGATCCCCGACTGGTTCGGCCGCCTGCCGAAGGCCCCGTGCGTGGTCGTCGAGATGGCCGCTCACGAGGCGAAGTACTCGACGATCGCCTACTACCGCCAGCCCGCGGCGGACGGCAGCCGGCCGGGGAGCTACTACATCAACACCTCCGCGCCGGAGACGCGACCTCGCTACGAGGCCGAAACCCTCGCCTTCCACGAGGCCGTCCCCGGCCACCACCTGCAGATCGCGATCGCCCAGGAGCTCGAAGGCCTGCCGGCGTTCCGACGCCTGGGCGGCCCGACCGCCTACGTCGAGGGCTGGGGCCTGTACAGCGAGCGGCTGTCGGCGGAGATGGGCTTGCTGTCGGGCGAGGTGGATCGCTTCGGGGTGGCCTCGTTCGACGCCTGGAGAGCATGCCGGCTCGTCGTCGACACCGGCCTTCACGCCCTCGGCTGGAGCCGCGACCGGGCGATCACCTTCATGGTCGAGCACACGGCACTCGCCGAGAACAACATCGCCAACGAGGTCGACCGATACCTCGCGATGCCGGGGCAGGCGCTGGCCTACAAGCTCGGCCAGCGCGAGATCCTCCGGCTCCGCGACCTCGCTCGTGCCGCGCTCGGCCCGGACTTCGACATCCGGGCCTTCCACGACGTCGTCCTCGGCCAGGGCGCCGTCGGGCTGTCGACCCTCGGGGCCGTCGTCGAGAGTTGGATCGCCGACCGGCCCGGATGACGGGGCAGGCCGGTGCGTGCCGCGCCGGCCGACCACGACCGCGGCGGCCGCGGCGGATTCGCCCTACGCCGCGTATTCGTCCTGGGGCGACACGGCGTCCGGATCGCCGATCTCGATCGGGTTGTTCAGCGGGTCGCTGCTCCATTCGAACCAGCCGCCGTCGTACACCGCGATCCGGTCCCAGCCCTGGAGATAGGCATAGAACCAGGTCTCGCTCGCTCGCCAGCCGGTGCCGCAATAGAACGCGACCCACTTCTCGGCCGTGATCCCGGCTTCCTGCCAGTTGGCCGCGATCTCCGGGTAGGCCCGCATCGTGTTGTCGACGTTGCGGTAGTGCTGCATGTGGTAGGCGTCCGAGCCGCAGTTGCCCCAGACGTCGCCGGCGATCCGGCCGGCGGGACCGATGTAGTTGTAGCCGCTGACCCGGCCGATGTGCTCCTTCCAGGTCCGGACGCTGACCAGGGCCGCGCCGTCACGATCGGCCAGGATCTCCTTTGCCTCGTCGATATCGACGATCACCTCCGGGCGGAGAGGGATCTCGACCCCGAACGACGCCACGGGTGAGGGCTCGCGGAGGATCGTCTCCACCGGGTAGCCCGCCCGGACCCACCAGTCGTACCCGCCGTCGAGGAGCCGGACGTCCTCGACGCCGGCATAGCGCAGGATCATCAGCGCCCGCGTCGCTGCGATCTGGCCGGCTCGCCTGCCGGGCCACTTCTCGTTCGCCTCGCCGACGGTGTCGCGGCCGTAGACGACGACGGTCGTGTCACTCGTGATGCCGAGGCCCCGGACGGCCGCGTCGAGCTCGGCCGGGGTGCGCCGGTTCCAGTCGATCGGGTTCTCGAGCCAGTTCGTGTCGAGATAGAGCGCACCCGGGATGTGGCCTTCCTCGTACTCCTCGGGAACGCCGAAGTTCACGTGGAACAGGAGGAACCGGCCGGTCGGCGCAGACTCCGGGCGGCCGCCTGCGAGGAGCTGGCCGAGCCATTCGATGTGGACGAGCCGATCGTGACGCGGCAGCTTGTCGACCGGTCGGTCCGGATCGAATGCCCACGCGGAGAACCCGCCCGCGAGAACGGTGACATCGGTGATGCCGAGCTCGACGAGGGTGGCCGCGACGCGCCGGGCATCGTCGGTCCCGCCGTCCGTGTCATGGACCACGATCGACCGCTCGGGCTGGATGGCCTTGCCGGCCAGCAGGCGCTCGATCTCGGGCCGGTCGACGCTGGTGAGCCAGGCGGCCGGGAACGAGACGGCGCCGGGGATGTGCCCGCCGCGCTGGTCGTCGCCGACGCGCCAGCCGTTGTAGGCACTGAGCGGCCGCACGTCGACGATCGTCAGGCGCGGGTCGCCGAGGCGCACCTGGAGATCCGCGGGTTGGATGGTCGGTGGATCGATCGGCCGATTGGTGGAGTGGTCGGTCATGGAAGGGTCCTCACGCTGGACAGGTGGGTGTCATCAAAAGACCCCTGCCATCTGCAGGGGTCCGGAGGAGCTGGGGCGTGCGGCCCGTCAGCAGCACGCCTGCATACACCACCTGCCCTGCATGGCAGAACAGGAACACATCGAGCGGCGCGTGGAGGTCGCCTGGGGCGTCATGCAGCCGCCATTCTGCAACGGCTGTTCTCATCCCGCAAGAGGGACGTTCGACCCGACGGTCGCGCTTGGGTGCCGGCACGGTTGCGGTCGAGGTCGCGACCGAACATGGCCCGGCCGTGGACGCGACCGCGGCCGAGGCCGCGAGGCCGGGCCGAACCTCAGTTCGGCGCCTCCGGCTGGAGGGTCCGGATCCGCTTCGCGAGCGACCCGAGGATGCAGTCCCGGATCGATGGGTACTGGTCCATCAGCGTGTGGAACTCGCGATGGCCGAGGACGAACAGCGTCGCCGGCCCGTCGGTCGTCGCGGTAGCGGTGCGCGGGCCCTCGGCCAGGAGCGCGATCTCTCCGAAGAACCCGCCGGGCTCGATCGTCCGGACCCGCGTTCCGCCGCGATCGATGGCGACCGTGCCGTCGACGACGATGAAGAACTCGCGACCCGTGTCGCCCTCGCGCATGAGCACGCGCCCGGCCGGAACCTCCACCTCGTCGACGAGGCGCCCGACCTCCTCGAGCTCGTGCCCGCCGAGCTCGGACAGGAGCGGCGTCCTCTTGAGCAGCTCGAGCTTCTGGTCCGTATGCGTCGCCATCACCCTCTCCAACCCATGCTCGTCCGCGGCCGATGCGTCACGGCAGCATAGCGGCGGTCCGTCCGCGGGGGAAGGCTGTCACGCTGGAACGACGACGGGGCCGAACGCGCCACGGGAGCGGTCCCAGGGGGTGCACGATCTACACTTGGCCCACCGACCGACTGCGTCCGTCCCGCCACCGGAGACCCAGCTCGATGCCCGACCAGCCGCATCCCTACGACCGACCGTCCGATCCCGCCAAGCGCCATTCTCGGGCCCTGACCGACGGCCCGGATCGGGCCGGCGCGCGGAGCATGCTCAAGGCGATCGGGTTCAGCGACGAGGACCTCGCCAAACCGATCGTCGGCGTCGGGACGAGCTGGATCGAGACGATGCCCTGCAACTACAACCACCGCCGCCTGGCGGAGTCCGTCAAGGCCGGCATCCGGGCGGCGGGCGGGACGCCCATGGAGTTCGGGACGATCTCGGTCAGTGACGGGGTGTCGATGGGCACCGAGGGAATGAAGGCGTCGCTGATCAGCCGCGAGGTCGTGGCCGATTCCATCGAGCTCGTCGCGCGCGGCCACCTGTTCGACGGCGTCGTCTGCATCTTCGGCTGCGACAAGACCGGCCCCGGCGCCGCGATGGCGCTCGGCCGCCTCGACATCCCGGGACTCGCCCTGTACTCGGGCACGATCTACCCCGGGATCCGGTCGGCCGTCGTCGGCGGCAACGGATCGCGCGACGCGACGGTCGTCACGGTCTACGAGGCGATCGGCTCGTACCGCGCGGGCAAGATCAGCCTCGAGGAGCTGTACGAGGTCGAGAACGCCTCGTGCCCGGGACCGGGCGCCTGCGGCGGCCAGTACACCGCCAACACGATGAGCACCGCCCTCGAGTTCATGGGTCTCTCACCCGGCGGGCTCAACGGCATCCCGGCCGAGGACCCCGCGAAGGAAGACGCCGCCCGGCGCGCCGGCGAGCTGGCCATGACGCTCGTCCGCCACGACATCCGGCCGTCGCACGTCGTCAACCGCGCGGCGCTCGACAACGCGATCGCCTCGGTAGCCGCGACCGGCGGCTCGACCAACGGCGTCCTCCACCTGCTCGCGATCGCCCACGAGTTCGGGATCCCGCTCGAGCTCGACGAGTTCGCCGCCATCGCCGACCGCACCCC
>DATNBW010000118.1:0-10627 GCA_035607275.1 Verrucomicrobiia bacterium
CAGGGCGATCAGCGCACCGGTCCCAGCGGCGTTGCCGGCCGCCTTGACGCGGTCCAGCGGAGCGTCCGGGATCAAGCCGAGGACCATGGCGTGGAAGGGATCGATCTGACTGCCGAACGCGCCGGCGAGGCGGACGTCCTCGACCGCGTCGATGCCGGCGTGGTCCATCAGCAGCCGGACGCCGGCGTACAGCGCGGCCTTCGCGAGCTGGATCGCCCGGACGTCGTTCTGGGTGACGGAGATCCGCAGGCGGCCGCTGCCCGACCCGTCGTGAAGGACATAGCTGAACGTCCGGCCCTCGGCGACGATCCGCGGGGAGCGCGCGGCCAGCGACCCGTCCACGATCCCGTCCGGGGTGACGACCCCGGCGAGGAACAGCTCGGCGATGACCTCCACGATCCCCGAGCCGCAGATGCCCGTGATGCCGGTGTCGGCGGTCGCCGCCGCGAAGCCCGGATCGTCCGACCAGAGCTCCGACCCGATCACGCGGAAGCGCGGCTCGAGCGTCGCGCGGTCGATCCGGACGCGCTCGATGGCGCCCGGCGCCGCCCGCTGACCGGACGAGATCTGGGCACCCTCGAACGCGGGCCCGGTCGGCGACGAGGCGGCGAGGAGGAAGTACTTGTTGCCGAGGACGATCTCGGCGTTCGTGCCGACGTCGACGACCAGCTCGACCACCTCCGACTCGTGCGGCGCTTCCGCGAGGATCACCCCTGCGGTGTCGGCGCCGACGTGGCCGGCGATGCATGGCAGGACGTAGACCCGTGCTCCGGGATGGGTGACCAGGCCGAGCTCGTCTGCGCGGATCGTCACCGCCCGATCCGTGGCCAGGGCGAACGGCGCCGAGCCGAGCGGGATCGGGTCGATCCCGAGCACCAGGTGATGCATGATCGGGTTCCCGACGAGGCTCAGCTCGAGGATCGCGTCACGCTTGATCCCGGCCCTGTTGGCCAGCTGGGCCAGGAGCCCGTTGAGCGACGTCCGGACCGCTGCGGTCATCTCGGTCGCGCCCGCGTCGTTCATCATCGCGTAGCTGACCCGGCTCATCAGGTCCTCGCCGAACCGGATCTGGGGGTTCATGACCCCGGCGCTCGCAAGGACCGAGCCGTCGCCGAGGTTCGCGAGATGGCCGGCGATCGTCGTGGAGCCGACGTCGATCGCCACGCCGTAGACCTGCTCGTGGAGGCCCGGCCAGATCCCGGTGATCGTCTTCCGATCGTGGACCGCGACGGTGACCCCGTACTTGCCCGCCTCGAGCGCCGGCTGGAGGGCGCGGATCACGTGGAGGTCCGCCTCGAGGTCGGTCAGCTGCCACTCCCGCTCGAGGGACACCTGGAGCCGGTGGAGATCGCCTGACGGCGACGCGAGCTGCGGCGGTTCGACCTCGACGTAATGGAGCCGGACGACCGGATCGAGGTGGAAGTCGCGGACGTCGAGGCCCTTGCGGACGACTTGGCGGTAGACCTGGCTCTCGGGCGGGACGTCGATGACGACGTCGCCCCGGATGTGGGCCATGCAGCTGAGCCGGCGCTCATGGGCGAGCCCCTTGAGATCGCGGTACTCGGCCTCGACCGACCCGAACGGGGTCAGGTGGTCCGGGGCCGAGGTGATCCCGTGCTTGGCGAACTCGCCGACGCTCTGCTCGACCTGGCACCGGCCGCAGATCCCGCGCCCGCCGCAGACCGAGTCGATGTCGACCCCGAGCCGCCGGGCGGCGTCGAGCACGGTGGTTCCCGCCTCGAAGCGGCCGCGCCGCCCGGACGGCGTGAAGACGACGAGGGGTTCGGCCGTCATCGCGGCGCCGCTCGAGGTCAGCCGCCGGCCGTGGCGACGGCCTCGGTCCCGGCGATCCGCTGCGGCGGCTCGACCCCGGCTCGGCGGCGATTCACGCGTCGCCCGCCGACGTCGCCATCGGCCGGGCCGACCCGATGGGTCCGGATCCAGCGCGCGGCGTCCTGGTCGTTGCCCTGGAGGACGTCGGCGGCCATGACCGCGGTCCGGACGCCCTCGGCGATCGGGTTGGTGATCGCCGACGTCAGCCCGGAGGCGATCGCCATCGCGAGGAACGCGCCGTTGATCCCCTCGCGGTTCGGCAGGCCGAAGCTGACGTTGGACGCTCCGCAGGTCGAGTTGACGCCGAGCTCGTCGCGCAGCCGGCCGAGGATCCGGAAGACCTGGCGGCCGGCCGTCGGCATCGCTCCGATCGGCATCAGGAGCGGGTCGACGATGACGTCCTCGCGGGGGATCCCGTGGTCCAGCGCCCGTTCGACGATCCGTTTCGCGACGGCAAAGCGGATGTCCGGGTCCTCGCTGATCCCGGTCTCGTCGTTGCTGATCGCGACGACGGCCGCGCCGTACTTCTTCACGAGGGGCAGGACCCGCTCGAGCCGCTCGTCCTCGCCGGTCACGCTGTTCACGAGGGCCTTGCCCTGGTAGACGGCAAGACCGGCCTCGAGCGCCTCGACGATGGAGCTGTCGATCGACAGCGGCAGGTCCGTCAGCGACTGGACGAGCTGGATCGTCTTCGCCAGGATCGCCGGCTCGTCGGCCAGGGGGATCCCGGCGTTGACGTCGAGCATGTGGGCGCCGGCCTCGACCTGGGCGATGACGTCGCGCTCGACCCGGCTGAAGTCGCCGTTCTTCATTTCCTCGGCGAGCAGCTTCCGGCCGGTCGGGTTGATCCGCTCGCCGATCACGACGAACGGCCGATCGTCGCCGATGACGACCTCCCGGGTGGCCGAGCCGACGACCGTCCAGGTCACGCGGTCTCGCCCGTGGCGATCTCGATCGCGCCATCCGGGGCGGCGGTCGTGGTCTCGCCGGTCGCGGTCTCGCCGTTCCGGGCGCCGCGCGGCGTCTCATCGTGGGCGGGCGGGAGGGCCGGTCCGCCGGCGACGCCACCGGACTGGATCAGCTCGGCCAGGCGGTGCTTGTCGTACGTGGTCTCGAGCCGCTCGACCTCCGCGTTCACCTCGGCCTCCAGGTCCGAGCCGCAGTCGCGGGCGACCTTCCGCCACTCCTCGATGTAGTCACTGTAGGCGCGCTTGCCGGCGCGGCTGGCGGCCTTGTCGATCGCGACCTGGAAGCGCGGGTGGAGCTGGACCTTGCTCGCCCGGCGACCCTCGCGGGCGAGGACCTGGGCCGGGATGTCGCGCCACCAGATCACCGTGAGGCTGGCCATCAGTTGGGCGCTCCGTGGGGCCGGGGGCGCGGGCCACCGGCTGCGCTGGCGAAGGCGACGATCGGGGCGGCGAAGTTCGAGATCCCGGTCGGGCGGTGCTCGAAGGCGAGGCCGAGGCGCTCGGCCGCTCGCCGGGCCAGGACGAGCAGGTCGGGATCGTCGGTCTGCGAGAGGAAGACGACCCGGGTGTAGTTCGCGAAGTAGACGGCCTCGAGCTCCGGATGACGGTCGATCCCGAGGCCGCGGATCACGAGCCGCTCGAAGTTTCGGGCGAGGAAGTCGGTCAGCCAGAAGGTGCCCGGCTCATCGGCGGCCAGCGCGGCGAAGGTCGGCGAGCCGGCGAAGAACTCGTAGCAGTGGGCGCCCGGCAGTCGCTCGACTCCCTCGGCCGCGAGGAGCGGGTCGAGCAGGCCGCCCGTCCCGCAGTCGGCGTAGGCGATGAAGATGCGTTCGTAGCCGTCGCGCCGTGCCTCGTGGATTCGGGCGCGAACGGCGCCGGGGATGCCGCCCGGCCGGTTGTGGAGATCGGGCGAAAGGCACGCCACGTCGACGCCGGGCAGCGTGGAGGTGACCTCGACCAGCTCCCGGGCGAGCGCGCCGCAGCCGATCACGAGCGCGCGGGCTCCCGCCACCGCCACGTCCGCCCCGTCGCGGGTGGCGTCTCTCGGCGAGCGTGACAATCGACCGCCAATTGCGGAGCGATCGGTCGATTCCGGGCGCCCGCCCGTCGGTTGTCTCTCCGGACGCGACAAACGGACCTCGAACGGCCCAGCACCGGTGTCCATTGTGCGCTCGGCCACCGTTTGTCCCGCTGGGCGTGACACGGATGGCCGGCCGCCCCGGATCCGGTCCGGCAGGGCAGAGTTGGCGGCGCGGGCGGCGACTCTAGGCCGCGGCACGGCGCTGGTCGATGAGCCGACGGGCGGTCTCGGCGGCAACGCCGGCATCGCGGCAGTAGGCGTCGGCGCCGACCGCCAGGCCGAACTCCTCGTTGAGCGGCGCGCCGCCGACGAGGACGATGTAGTCGTCGCGCATCCCGCGGTCCTTGAGGGTCTGGATGACGACCTTCATGTACGGCATCGTCGTCGTCAGCAGGGCGCTCATCCCGAGGATGTCGGGCTTGTGCTGCTCCAGGGCGGCGATGAACTTCTCGGCGTCGGTGTTGATCCCGAGATCGACGACCTCGAACCCGGCGCCCTCGAGCATCATCCCGACGAGGTTCTTGCCGATGTCGTGGATGTCGCCCTTGACCGTCCCGATCACGACCTTGCCGACCGGCTCCGCGCCGGTCTCCGCCAGGAGTGGCCGCAGGATCTCCATCCCGGCCTTCATCGCGTTCGCGGCGAGAAGGACCTCGGGGACGAAGAGGATGCCGTCGCGGAAGTCGATGCCGACGATCTTCATCCCGGCGACCAGCGCGTCGTCGAGGACCTTCGTGGCGGTGAACCCGCGCCCGAGCAGGATGTTCGTGCCCTCGACGATCTCGTCGCGCATCCCGTCGTACAGGTCGTTGTGCATCTGCTCGACGAGCTCGTCGTCGCTCAGCGCGGAGAGGTCGATCTCTTCGTAGTCGGCCACGCGTGGTGCTCCCTGACGCCGGCTTCGCGCTCCGCCCGCCGGCCGAGGACCGCCATCATCTCACGTTGCGGGTTCCACATCGTGGAACGGTGCCGTATGATGGAACGCAGAGCCGGAATCTAGCCGACGGAGAGGCGCGTGTCCAGAGTCCAGTCCATCGAGCGGGCCTTCGCGGTGCTCGGAGCGTTGACCGACGGCCCCATCGGGGTCACCGAGGTCGCCGACCGGGTCGCCCTGCCGAAGTCGACCGCCGCCCGGCTCCTCGTGTCGCTCGCCCGCGAGGGCGCGGTCGAGCAGGTCCCGGGCGACACCCGCTACCGGCTCGGGCCGCGGCTCGAGAGCCTGGCGACGGGCCTGGTCGCGACCCGCAGCGTGGTCGCGGTCGCACGGCCGCATCTCGCCGAGCTCGCGGCGTCGATCGGCGAGGCGGCCGGCCTGTCGATCCCCGAGGGCGATGCGATGCATTACGTCGAACAGGTCGACAGCGACCATCCGGTCGGCGTCCGCGACTGGACGGGCTCGCGGATCGCGATGCACGCCGTGTCGTCGGGTCTGGCCGTGCTCGCGCTGTCGCCGCGGGCGCGGATCGAGGCTTACCTGGACCGCCCGCTCGAGCGATTCACCGATCGGACGATGACCGACCCGTCGCCGCTCCGGGCGAGGCTCCAGCGCATCCAGCTCGAGGGGTACGCCTGGACCAACGGCGAGTACGCGGAGGGCATCGCCTCGGTCGCCGCCGGGATCGCCGACGCCGGCGGCGAGATCGTCGCCGCCGTCCACGTCCACGGCCCGTCCTACCGCTTTCCGACGGCGGGCCGCGAGACGACCCTGGGCCTCCAGGTCGCGGCGACCGCGACCCGCATCGCCCGGAGCCTGCGCCAGGGCGCCGGTTGACGATGCCGCCCCCCGACTGAAGGCGCCGCGCAGCCCGACCGCACGGCGCCGACCGTGACGAGCGGGGATCAGGTTCCGGCGGACACCGTCCGACCGGCCCCGGCTCGATCGGATCGCAGTCCGCGCAGCCGCCAGCCGAGGGTCAGTGCGGTGAGCCCGGCCACGATCGAGTAGACACCGAGCAGCGTCGCCGTCAGGAGCGCACCGACGACCGGCAGCGCGAGGACGATGAGGCCGACGGCCGTCCGGACGATCCCGGCGAGGGCCAGGATCCACTCGCCGGTGACCTCACGACGGATCCGGTACGCGGTGTAGACCTCCATGACGCCCTGCGTCACGAGCCATACGCCGAGCAGGAGGACCAGACCCAGGATCGTGATCCCCGGAACGACGGCCGCGATGATCCCGGCCACGATCGACAGGACACCGGAGACCGCGAACGGCCACGACCGGCCGCGCGCCTCGGCGACGCGCATCCCCTCCGCGAGGTGCGAGACACCCGCCACGATCGCCCACGCCGCGAAGAAGTAGGCGAGGGTGACGAGGGCGAGGTCGGGGAAGAGGATCGCGAGGATCCCGAACACGATCCCGAGGATGCCCTGGAGGACGAGGACCCACCAGAGCCGCGCCGCGACAGCAAGCATCGTCTGTCTCCCTGCGGCCCGCCGCTCGGCCGACCGGGCCGAGACGCGGCGGTACCCGAGGATCGTACGCCCGCCGTTGACCCATCGGTCGCCGACCGGGGTCAGCTCGCCGACGGGTCCTCGAGCGGCGAGACGCCGTGGCGATAGAACGGGGTCGTCTGGGGCGCGAGCAGGGAGTTGCCCGCGATCAGGTCGGCCGCCTTCTCGGCCAGCATCATCACCGGCGCGTAGATGTTGCCGTTCGTGACGTAGGGCATGACGCCGGCGTCGACGGCGCGGAGGCCGTCGAGCCCGTGGATCCGCATCGTGAGCGGATCCGTCACCGAGAACGGATCGGTCCCCATCCGTGCGGTGCACGACGGATGGAGTGCCGTTTCCGCGTCCCGCCCGACCCAGTCGAGGATCTCGGCGTCCGTCTCGACGCTCGGCCCCGGTGACAGCTCGCCTGTCGAGAAGGGCTCGAACGCGGGCTGTGTCAGGATCGTCCGGGCGGTCCGGACCGCCTCGACCCACTCGCGCCGGTCCTGGGCGGTCGAGAGGTAGTTGAAGCGCAGCGCCGGGTGCTCGTGGGGATCGGTCGACGTGATCTTCAGCGACCCGCGGGCGTCGGAGTACATCGGCCCGACATGGACCTGGTAGCCGTGCCTGCTCGGCGCGGGCGTGCCGTCGTAGCGGATCGCGAGCGGCAGGAAGTGGAACATCAGGTTCGGATAGGCGACGTCGTCATTGGAGCGGACGAACCCGCCCGCCTCGAAATGGTTGGTCGCACCGGGCCCGCTCCGCAGGAACAGCCACTGGGCGCCGATGAACGGCCGGCGCCAGAGCTCGGTCGCCGACGGCTGCATCGACACGGGCCGGCGCGAGCCGTACTGGATGTAGACCTCGAGATGGTCCTGGAGGTGCTCGCCGACGCCCGGCAGGTCGCCGACGACCCGAATCCCCAACGCCTCGAGGTCGGATGCGTTCCCCACCCCGGACAGCTGGAGGAGCTGCGGCGTGTTGAAGGCGCCTCCGCACAGGATGACCTCGCCCGCCCGGATCGTCTCGGTCCCGCCGCCCTGGCGCTCGATCTCGACCCCGACTGCCCGCGTCCCCTCGAAGTGGATCCGGGTCACGAGCGTGCTCGTCCGGACGCGGAGGTTCCGGCGACGAAGGACTGGATGGAGGTAGGCGCGCGCCGCGCTGACCCGGCGCCCGCGCCGGATGTTCCGATCGAACGGCGCAACGCCTTCCTGGCGATAGCCGTTGACGTCCGTCGTGAGCGGGTAGCCGGCCTGCTGAGCGGCCTCGAACCAGGCGCGGAAGAGCGGGCTGGTCGCCGGCCCGCGCTCGAGACCGAGCGGTCCGCCGTGGCCGCGCCATGGGTCATCGGGCGCGGCCGCCGTGCAATCCTCCATCCGCCGGAAATAGGGCAGGCAGTGGGCGTAGTCCCAGGTCTCCATCCCCGGATCGGCTGCCCAGCGCTCGAAATCGAGCGGGTTGCCGCGCTGGAAGATCATCCCGTTGATCGAGCTCGACCCGCCGAGGATCCTGCCCCGCGCGTGGTAGATCCGCCGATCGTGCATGAACGGCTCCGGCTCGGACTCGTATTTCCAGTCGTAGAAGCGGCTGCCGATCGGGAAGGAAAGCGCTGCCGGCATCTGGACGAAGACGTCGAACCGCCAGTCGCGGCGGCCGGCCTCGAGGACGAGGACGCGCGTCGCGGGATCGGCTGACAGCCGGTTGGCGAGGACGCTGCCCGCGCTCCCTCCGCCGACGATCACGTAGTCCCAGGCTCGGTCGGTCATGGCCGCCGATCCTAGCAAGCGCGGGCTTCGCTGAATCCCGCCGGACCGGCTGGAGCGTCAGGTGTGCTCCGGGATCCGGCTGACGGTCAGGTGCCTTCCAGGACCCGGCTGACGGTCAGGATCTCCTCGGTCGATCCGGTGCCGCGGACGACGTCGACCGGGCAGTCGGCCTGGTCGGCGACCGCCGCCGACACGCTGCCGACGAGCGCCCGGCCAAGGCGTGAACGGCCATGCGACCCGACGACGATCCGCGAGGCGGATTCGGCCCGCGCTGCCTCGACGACGCAGGTCGCCGGATCGCCGTCCCAGATGAGGAGCTGCGGCCGGACACCGGCCTTGCGGACCCGGTCCATGAGCGGTGCGGCCTGCGCCTGGCGAGCGGCCCGAGCCTGATCGACGCGCTGCGAGAACAGCCCGCCCGGCAGCCGCAGCCGGCCTGGATCGATGGCGTGCACGATCAGCAGTGGCACGCCGGCCTCGGCCGCGCGGCGAATGGCGACACGCTCCGCAGCGGAAGACACCGCTCCGAACTCGGTGGCGAGGACGATCGGACCGGTGATCCTGCTCGGCGCGGTCCCGGGAACGGCGGTCCCGGGCGAGTGCTGGGTCATACCCGCAGGCTGGGTCCTCGGCGCCCGGGATCATAGGTGCCGTGTGGCCCGCAGGCCGGGGTCCGGACGTCACGAACGGTCCGGAAGGCGGTAGGCTCGTGTGATGTCGAACGCCGTGCAGCCGTTCCCGGCTCATGAGCCCGCCGGCGCGGGACCCGCTGCCGGTGGCTTTGCCCCGGACGCGACGGCGCTCGCGGCACTCGATGAGGCGGCTCGTGCGATCTCGATCGTGCTCGACATCGAGGAGGTCCTCCAGCTCATCGTCGACCGGGTCCGGGTGCTGGTCGACGCGAGCTATGCGGCCCTCGGCATCGTGGGCATGGAAGGCCGCATCGAACGGTTCATCACGTCCGGCCTCGAGCCCCACGAGCGCACCGCGATCGGGGCCCTGCCCAGCGGCCGTGGCCTGCTCGGCCTGATCATCCGCGAGAATCGGTCCTATCGGATTCCGTCCATCGCCGACCATCCGGACTCGTCGGGCTTCCCGCCGAACCACCCTCCGATGACCTCGTTCCTGGGGGTTCCCGTGACCGCCCACGGGGTCTCGGTCGGCAACCTGTACCTGACCGACAAGCACGGCGCCGCCGAGTTCTCGGTGGCGGACCTGCGGCTCGTCGAGCTCTTCTCGCGGCACGCGGGAATCGCGATCGACAACGCGCGGCTGCACGCCCAGGCGGGTCGCCTCGCGGTCGCCGAGGAGCGCGACCGGATCGGGCGCGACCTCCACGACGGCATCATCCAGTCGCTGTACGCGGTCGGCCTGTCGCTCGAGGACCTGCCCGAGATCATGGCCGAGGCCCCCGACGAGGCGGCCGAGCGAATCGACGGCGCGATCGAGTCGATCAACCTCGCGATCCGCGAGATCCGCAACTTCATCTACGGGCTGCGGCCCGAGGCCCTCGACGGAACCCAGGTCGTGGCCGGCCTCGCGGCCCTCGCCGAGGAGGTCCGTCACGGCGGCCTGGTCGACGTGGTCGCGGATCTCGATCCAGCCGCCGACCCGGGCCTGGACGCCCGCGCGGGCAGCGAGCTGCTGAATCTCGTCCGCGAAGCGCTCAGCAACGCGATCCGCCACGGGAGCGCCCAGCGGATCTCGATCACGCTCGTGAAGGGCGAGACGGAGAGCACCCTCGCGGTCGCCGACGACGGCGTCGGCTTCGATCTGTCACGGCCGGCCGGCTCGGGGCATCATGGACTTGCCAACATGCGCGCCAGGGCGGATGTCGTCGGTGGCCGCTTCGAGATCCGGACGGCCCCGGGCGAGGGCACCCTGGTGGTCGTGGTCCTGCCCCGACCGGTCCCCACCACGGAGGATGACGAAGACCGACGATGACCGAGGAACGAACGACACCCGCCCGTGGCTCCGCCGGCCGCCCGTTCCGGCTGCTGGTCGTCGACGACCACGAGGTCGTTCGCCAGGGGCTCGTCGCGCTGCTCGACCGACGCCCCAACTTCCAGGTCGTGGCCGAGGCCGGCACGGTCGAGGAAGCGCTCGCCCAGGCCCGATTGCACCAGCCCGACATCGTGATCATGGATGTCCGGCTGCCGGACGGCTCCGGAGTCGAGGCCTGCCGCGAGATCCGGGCCGACCTGCCCGACACCCGCGTCGTCATGCTGACCTCGTTCCCGGACGACGAGGCGGTCCTGTCGGCGATCGTCGCCGGCGCGGCCGGCTATCTCCTCAAGCAGATCCGGGCGCGGGACCTCGTCGCCGCGCTGGAGGCGGTCGGCCGCGGCGAGTCGCTCCTCGACCCTGCGGTCACCGAGCGGGTGCTCGCCCGGGTCCGCCAGATCGCGACCGGCGAGATCCACGACGAGCTGGCTGGGCTCACGCCCCAGGAGCGGAAGATCCTGCTGCTGGTCGCCGAGGGGATGACGAACAAGGCGATCGCCGCGGAGATCTTCCTCTCGGACAAGACCGTCAAGAACTAC
>DATNBW010000125.1:0-11231 GCA_035607275.1 Verrucomicrobiia bacterium
CCACTCGCGAGACCGACATCAGCGTCACGCTCGATCTCGACGGCTCCGGCGCCGCCGACGTCGCGACCGGCGTCGGGTTCTACGACCATCTCCTGGGCTCGCTCGCCCATCATGGCCTGCTCGACCTCACGATTCGGGCGACCGGCGATCTGGACGTCGACGACCACCACACGGTCGAGGACGTCGCCCTCGTCCTCGGCGCCGCGCTGGCCGAGGCCCTGGGCGACCGAGCGGGGATCGTTCGGTTCGGCGACGCGAGCGTGCCGATGGACGAGGCGGTGGCGACCGCGGTCGTCGACGTCGGCGGCCGGCCGTACGCGGTCATCGACCTGCCCTTCCGCGGCGAGCGGGCCGGAACGTTGAACCTCCAGATGATCGAGCACGCCCTCGAGGCCTTCGCCCGAACCTCCGGCGCGACCGTCCACGTCCGCGGCACCGGCCGCAACGACCACCACCTGGCCGAGGCCGCGTTCAAGGCCCTCGGCCGGGCGCTCCGGGCCGCCACCGAGCCGGACCCGCGGCGGCGCGGCCTCGCCTCGACGAAGGGCTCGACGTGACCGGGGCAGTTGCGCCCGCCGGCGCGCCGGCCAGTCGACCGAGGGCCGCGGTCGTCGACTACGGCGCGGGCAACCTCGTGAGCATCGACCAGGCCCTGACCCGGGTCGGGGCGGACGTGTCGATCGCCCGCGATCCGGCCGGGCTCGAGGGCGCGGACCTGCTCATCGTGCCCGGCGTCGGGGCCGCCGGGCCGGCGATGGAGCGCCTGGCGTCGGCCGGTCTCGTCGAGCCGATCCGGGCCTGGATCGCGACCGGACGGCCATTCCTCGGAATCTGCCTCGGGCTCCAGCTCCTGTTCGAGGGCAGCGACGAGGACGGCGCCCGGACCCTCGGCGTCATCGCCGGCCGGACGCGCCGTCTCGTCGATGCGCCGACCCTGCCGCACATCGGCTGGAACCAGGTGGAGCGCGTCCGCGACCACGCGCTGTTCGCCGGGATCGAGCCCGACGCCGACTTCTACTTCGTCCACTCGTACGCTGGCGTCCCCGCCGGGCCGGACGCCGAGACGGTGACCCTCGCCCGGACCGGTCACGGCGCGCCGTTCGTCAGCGCGGTCGCCCGGGCCAACGTGCTCGGCGTCCAGTTCCACCCGGAGCGCAGCGCTGCGGACGGGCTGCGGCTCCTGGGCAACGTCGTCGAGCTGGTCCGATCGGGCGCGCTCACGACCTCGCCGGGCGCCCTCACCGCCGATTCGTCGCTCGCCGCCGAACCGGGACTCACGGTGCCTGCCTGATGCTCCGCCGCCGGGTCATCCCGTGCCTCGACGTCGCGAACGGGCGGGTCGTCAAGGGCACCCGGTTCGTCGACCTCGTCGACGAGGGCGATCCACCCGAGCTCGCGGAGCGCTACGCGGCCGAGGGCGCCGACGAGCTCGTCTTCCTCGACATCTCCGCCGCGCCCGAGGGCCGCGGAACCCTCCTCGACATCGTCGAGCGGACCGCTCGCCGGGCGTTCATCCCGCTGACCGTCGGTGGCGGCGTGCGCAGCGTCGAGGACATGCGCGACGTGCTCCGGGCGGGCGCCGACAAGGTGTCGCTCAACACGGCCGCCGTCGCCGATCCCGGGTTGATCGCTGCCTGCGCGGCGCGATTCGGTCGGCAGGCGGTCGTCGTCGCGATCGACGCCCGCGGTCGTGGCGACGGGAGCGGCTGGGAGGTCGTCGTGAAGGGCGGCCGGGAGTCGACCGCGCTCGATGCCGTCGGCTGGGCCGTGCGTTCGGTCGAGCTCGGGGCGGGCGAGCTCCTCGTGACCTCGATCGACCGCGACGGCACGCGCTCCGGCTACGACACGGACCTCCTCCGGGCGATCACCGGGCGGGTCGAGGTCCCGGTGATCGCATCGGGCGGGGCCGCCGGTCCGGCCGATTTCGTGGCCGCCATCCGCGACGGCGGTGCCGACGCCGTCCTCGCCGCCTCGATCTTCCACCGCCGGATCCACTCGATCGCGGC
The DNA here is from genome assembly GCA_035607275.1 of Verrucomicrobiia bacterium. Classification (GTDB taxonomy): domain Bacteria; phylum Chloroflexota; class Limnocylindria; order Limnocylindrales; family CSP1-4; genus CF-46. The sequence goes on from DATNBW010000125.1 coordinate 2,007, forward strand.
GGTCAAGCGGGCAATGGCCGAGGCCGGGCTGGCGGTTCGCCTCGTGCCCGAGGTCGCGGCATGACCGGTCCCGTGACGAGCGCCGACGGCGAGCCGCGCTGGGGACCGAACGGCCTCGTGCCGGCGATCGTCCAGGATGCCGCGGACGGTCGCATCCTGATGCTCGCGTGGATGGACGAGGAGGCGTGGCGGGTCACCCACGAGACCGGTGTCGTCCATTTCCATTCCCGCTCGAAGGACCGGCTCTGGCGCAAGGGCGAGTCCTCGGGCCACGAACTGATCCTCCGCGACGCCGCGCTCGATTGCGACAACGACGCGGTCCTGCTGACCGTGGACCCGGTCGGCCCGACCTGCCACCGCGGCACCCGGAGCTGCTTCGACGCCGACGGCGCCCCGGCCGAGCCGTCGACCCAGGGCCTGGCCTGGCTCGAGACCCTCTGGGCGACGATCGCCGCGCGCTCGATCGATCGGCCGGCCGGCTCCTGGACGGCGTCCCTTCTCGACGGCGGCGTCGACGTGGCGGGCCGGAAGGTGACCGAGGAGGCGACCGAGGTCCTGATCGCCGCCAAGGACGATGCGGCGGCCGAGGTCGCCCGCGCCGACCGGGCCGCCACCCGCGACGCGCTTGCGGGCGAGACCGCGGACCTCGTGTACCACGCCCTCGTGCTCCTGGCCGAGCGCGGCGTCCCGCCGTCGGCCGTCATCGATGTCCTGCGCGGCCGCCATCGCGGCTGAGCTCGGCGCGAGCTCGAGGCCCGCCTGCGAGCGGCGCGCCGCGGGATCAGCCCTGGCGGCGCCCCACGGCCAGCCGCCGCTTCCCCGCCCGGACGACCAGCCACTCCCCCTCGACCGGCGCCGGAACGGCCGATTCGATCGCCGAGATGCGCTGGTCGTCGATCGTGAGCCCGCCCTGGGCGATCGCCCGCCGGGCCTCGCCCGCGGAGGCGAACAACCCCGACGCGATCGCGATCGCCAGCGCGCCACCGGCTCGGTCCGCATCCGTGAACGAGAACCCGCCCACCGCGGCGTGGAGCGTCGCGAGAACCGCCGGATCCCGGATCGGCTCGTGGGAGAACGCCGCCTCGCTCACACGCTCGGCGTGGGCGAGCGCCTCGGCCCCGTGGGTCCGCTCGGTGACGTCACGCGCGAGGGCGCGCTGCGCGGCGCGCGCCTCCGGCCGGCTGGCAACCTCCGCGTCGAGACCCTCGATCTCGTCCCGCGCGAGCAGCGTGAACCAGCGCAGATACGTCCCGACGTCCCGGTCGTCGACGTTGAGCCAGTACTGGTAGAACGCGTACGGCGACGTTCGCGTCGCATCGAGCCAGATCGTCTCGCCGCCGGCCGTCTTCCCGAACTTCGTGCCCGATGGCGAGAGCAGCAGCTTGTAGGCGAGGCCGTGCGCCCGCTCGTCGGCGGCGCCGGACAGGTCATCCTCGGCGACCCCGGCCCGCCGCCGGATCAGCTCGAGTCCGGCGGTGATGTTGCCCCACTGGTCCGCGCCGCCCATCTGGAGCTCGACGCCCATCGTCCGGTGAAGGTGATCGAAGTCGGTCGCCTGGATGAGCATGTAGCTGAACTCGGTGAACGACAGGCCGCGGTCCAGCCGCGTCGTCACGGAGTCCTTCGCGAGCATGTACGGGATCGTGAAGTGCTTGCCCACGTCACGGAGCCACTCGATCAGCCCGATCGGTCCGAGCCAGTCGAGGTTGTTGACCATCACGGCGGCAGTCGACCCGGAGAAGTCGAGGAACCGCTCGAGCTGGACGCGGATCGAGGCGACGTTGAAGGCGAGCGTGTCGGCGTCGAGCAGGTTGCGCTCGGCCGATGCCCCCGACGGATCCCCGATCATCCCGGTCCCCCCGCCGACGAGGGCGACCGGCGCGCCGCCGTGCCGCTGGAGCTGGAGCAGGCCCATGATCGGCACCAGGTGGCCGATGTGAAGCCACGGCCCCGACGGGTCGAACCCGTTGTAGCCGGCGATCGTGCGGCCCGTCGCGAGCCGCGCCTGCAGCCCCGGCGTCGTCGCGTGGAGCATGCCCCGCCAGTCCAGCTCGTCGAGCAGTCCGCCGAGGCCCGGGTCGGGCTCCCGGTCGCCGCCGGAACCGCGCGTCACCGCCCCACCCGCATCGGAGACCGACGTCACAGGGCCGCCGGACGAGCCGTCACGACGGGCACTGAAGAGGGGCTGCTCACGGCCCCTATGCTATCGTGCGGCCCGACATGCAGACCAGCCTCGCGCGGCGGCAGCGCCATCGGCGCAGCCTCGACCGCGGGCGGCCCAGCGGCTCCTCCACCGTCCGGAGGGTCGCCATCGCGATCCCCCTCATCGTCTTCCTGGTCTTCCTCGCGGTCGGCCTGGCGGGCGTGATCGGTGTTGCCGTCGCCTACAACTACTACAGCCAGGGGTTGCCGGATCCGCGCGACACGCTGAGCAACCTGTCGTTCGACCAGCAGACGATCCTGACCGACCGGACCGGCAAGGTCAGGCTGGCGAGCCTCGGTGAGTTCAAGCGGACCATCGTCACCTTCGACCAGATCCCGCCCGAGATGCTCGACGCGACGACCGCGATCGAGGACAAGGACTTCTGGTCGAACCCCGGCTTCGACGTCGGCGGCTTCGTATCGGCGGCCCTCGACACCCTGAGCGGCAATCCGCGCGGCGGCTCGACGATCACCCAGCAGCTCGTCCGGGCGCGTCTCCTGCCGCCGAGCGCGTTCGCCGGCAGTCGCGAGGAGCGCAAGATCCGCGAGATCATCCAGTCGCTCCGGCTGACCCAGGCCTACCCCGGCCAGGAGGGCAAGCAGGAGATCATCACCGCCTATCTCAACCAGAACTTCTACGGCAACCAGAGCTACGGGATCGCGGCGGCCGCGCGGCAGTACTTCAACAAGCGACTCAGCGAGCTGACCCTGTCCGAGGAGGCGATCCTCGCGGCGATTCCCAAGTCACCGACGGCGTTCGACCTGATCAAGAACTCCGTGGAGGAGTGCACGGTCACCGTGAAGGAAGGGGCGGACTGCCCGTCCGCGAAGATCCGGCTGGTCGTCTCACCCGATTCGGCGATCTACAAGCGCCGCGACGCCGTCCTCGAGCTGATGAAGACCCGCAGCCCGCTGTCGGGTTCGAAACACTCGGTCGACGAGTACGAGGCCGCAAAGAGCGATCCGGTCGTCCTCGCCCCGCCGATCGGCGCCAACTGGACGGCCCCGCACTTCGTCTGGCAGGTCCGCACACAGCTCGCCGAGATCCTCTGCCCGGACGTCTCGGTCGACCAGTGCAACGACATCGACACCGGCGGATACCGGGTCACGACCACCCTCAACCTGAAGATGCAGGCGACGGTCGAGAAGTGGCTGTACGCCGCGGCCCGGGCCCCGAACCTGTCGGGCACGCTGGCCAAGCTCAAGGCGCTGAAGATCCCGGGCAAGGACTGGGGCTGGCTGCAGAACCTCAGGGCCGCGAACATCAACAACGGGGCCGCGGCGGTCCTCGACTACCGTACCGGCGAGGTGCTCGCGTACGGTGGCTCGGCGAGCTACACGGCGAACGGAACGAAGAAGTTCCAGCCGAAGTTCGACGTCCTGTCCGACGGCTGGCGCCAGCCCGGTTCGTCGATCAAGCCGATCAACTACTCGATCGGGATCGAGGACCAGACGATGACCGCGGCCACGATGTTCATGGACGTCACCACGGACTTCGGCGGAAAGTTCGTCCCGACCCAGGCGGACGACAAGGAGCGCGGTCCGGTCCGCCTGCGGTCCGCCCTGCAGTTCTCGCTGAACATCCCGTCGATCAAGGCCGGCATCATGAACGGGCTCGACCACTTCTACCAGCGGGCCCAGGACTTCGGCATCCACTGGGTCCCGAAGTCCGTGCCGGTGACGTCGATGAGCATCGGGACGATCGAGGTCCACCCGATCGACATGATCAGCGCCTACGGGGCGATCGCCGACGGCGGGAAGCTGATGCCGCGAACGATGATCCTCAAGGTCACGAGGGCCGACGGGACCGTGATCTGGCCCGAGCCCTCGACGAAGGCGCCGAAGGCCAAGACGGTGATCAGCCCGCAGACGGCCTACATCATGACCGACATCCTGGCCGGCAACACCGAACCGAAGACGAACCCGTACTGGGGCGAGTGGGCGATCTACGACCATGGCGTTCGCCGGCCGGCCGCCTACAAGACCGGCACGACGAACGAGAACCGCGACGTCCACGCGTATGGGTACCTCGCGCCGCCCAAGGATCCGAATGCTCCGGCCCTCGTCGTCGGGATCTGGATGGGCAACAGCAACAACGACCCCGACAAGGACACCCTGTCCCTGAAGTCGTCGGCCCCGCTCTGGTCGCGGATTCTCACCGAAGTGAGCGCGGGCACGCCGATCGTCGGCTTCAAGCGGCCGAAGGGCATCGTCGAGGAGTCGGTCGACGCGTTCAGCGGGATGAAGCCCGGGCCGTTCACCACGAAGAAGGTCACCGAGCTGTTCATCGCCGGGACCGAGCCGACCCAGTCCGACGACCTTCGCCGGACCATCGACATCGACAGCGCCTCGGGGCTGCGCTGGCAGGATGGCTGCGTGGGCCCGATGAAGACCGTCGGCGCGCTCGACTTCAGCCATGTGGACGCGAATCACCCGAACTGGCAGCGGGCCGACAACGGCTGGGCGCGGCGGGCCGCCCGGGGATCCGGGGTCGGCGGCGGGCTGAAGGGGTCGCGAACGCAGTACTTCTACGACAACTCGTTCACGCCCTTCGGCCGAACGTGGGGCGGGATCTTCGCCCCGACCAAGCTCTGTCCGATCGCCCCGCCGCCGAGCGAGCCGCCGTGCGGCAATCCGTTCGGGCTGTTCTGCCCGCCGCCCTCGGGCGGGCCGGAGCCGTCGCACGGCCCGGGCCGGAGCCCGAAGCCCTAGACCGGAGCCGCGCACCGAGCCCTACAGCTTGATGATCGTTCTCGGCTGCTCGGCCGTCACAGCTTGATGATCGTCGCTCCGTCACCGCCCTCGCCGCGTTCACCGGGACGCGTGCTCGTCACGAGGGGATGGCCGGCCGCCCGCTGGCGTACGGCGTCGCGGAGCGCGCCGGTGCCGAGGCCGTGGATCACGAGCACCTGGTTCAGGCCCGCCAGGGCCGCGTCGTCGAGGTAACGGTCGAGGGCTTCGAGCGCCTCGTCGACGCGGGCGCCGCGCAGGTCGAGCGACGACGCGACCGTCCGTGCTCGATCGAGTCGCAGCGTCCCCGTCCCGTCCGAACCCGACGCGCTCCCCAGGCGGCCGGCGCCGCGCGAGGTGGTGACCCGGGCGTTGGCGCCGATCGTCCGATCGTGATCGATGACCGGCGCGACCGTGACGAGATCGAGATCGTCGGTCGCGACGCTGATCCGCATCTCGCCGGACTCGAGGGTCGCTCGCGTCCCGCCCTTCTCGAGGGCGGCGATCCGACCCTCCCAGCCGCCGCTCCGGCTGCGGGCCTGCTCGCCCAGCTGGAAGACGTGCGGGGCGGCCGGAGCGGCGTCGACGGGCTCGAGCTCCGCGCCCTCGGCGAGTCGAGCGAGCTGGGCCTCGGCCCGGGCGACGGCGGCGTCGAGCGATGGCGCGGTCACGACCTCGCGCTCGAGCGCCTGGCGGGTGGCCCGGACCTCGTCGCGCAGGGTGTCGACCAGCTTCTCGGCCTCGACCCGCGCCGCCCGGACCGCCTCGTCCCGCTCGCGCCGCGCTCGGCGGCGTTCGTCGTCGGCCGTGCGCAGGGCGTCCGTCGCGCGCGCCTCGGCGGCCCGTGCCCGATCGAGCGCCTCGCTCGTCTCGCCCTCGGTCTCGCGGATCCGGGCGAGCGTCTCCTCGAAGGCGCGCTGGTTCTCCGACAGCCTCGAGCGGGCGTCGGCGACGATCCCCGCGTCGAGCCCGAGCCGCTCGGCGATCGCGAACGCCTGGCTGCCGCCGGGGAGCCCGATGGTGAGCCTGTAGGTCGGTGACAGCGTCTCGAGGTCGAACTCGACCGACGCGTTGCGGGCGCCGGCGGTCGTGTGGGCGTACGCCTTGAGCTCGGCGTAGTGGGTCGTCGCGGCGACCAGGGCCCCGGCCTTGATGAAGTGATCGAGCAGGGCCTGGGCCAGCGCCGAGCCTTCGGTCGGATCGGTGCCCGCGCCGAGCTCGTCGAGGAGGACGAGCGTCCCGGGTCCGGCCGCCTCGACGATCCGGGTGATCGAGCGGAGGTGACCCGAGAAGGTCGACAGGCTCTGGGCAATCGACTGCTCGTCGCCGATGTCGGCGAAGACGTCGCGGAAGACCGGCAGCCGCGATCCGGCCTCGGCCGGCACGTGGAGCCCGGCCTGGTGCATCAGGCTGAGGAGCCCCAGCGTGCGCAGCGTGACGGTCTTGCCGCCGGTGTTCGGGCCGGTCACCACGAGGGCCGTGTACCCGTCGCCGAGGCGGATGTCGGTCGGGATGACCCGCCCGGTCAGGCCCGGATGGCGGGCGCCGAGGAGGATGACCTCCGGCCGGGTCGCGGTCTCGGCGCGGGTGCCGTCGAGATCCGCCGCCAGCCCCGCCTTGGCCGCCCAGAAGTCGAACCGGGCGAGGGCGCCGAGCGTCTCGCGGAGCTGGACTGCATTCGCGCCGACGAGCGCGGAGAGCTCGTCGAGGATTCGCTCGACCTCCTCCTGGGCCGCGATCTGGGCCTCGCGCCAGGCGTTGCCCAGCTCGACCGCCACGAGCGGCTCGATGAAGAGCGTGGCGCCGCTGCCCGAGGCGTCGTGGACGATGCCCTTGACCTTCGACCGGGCCTCGGCCTTGACCGGGACGACGTAGCGGCCGTTCCGGAGGGTGATGATCGGGTCCTGGAGGGCGCCGCCGAGCTCCGACCCGACGAGCGCGTCGAGCCGCCGCCGGAGCCGGTCGTACGTGACCCGGACAGCCGCCCGCAGACCGCCGAGCCGCGGCGACGCGGTGTCGAGCAGCTCGCCGACCGGGTCGAAGCTGCGCGCGAGGGTCGAGCGGATCGCCGGCAGAGGGTGGAGCTCGCGGGCGATGGCGTGGAGCAGCGGACGCCGGTCGTCGGCCAGCGAGGTCTGCAGGCGGGCCGTGGCATCGAGCGTGTCGGCGAGCTCCAGGAACTGGGCCGGATCGAGGCGACCGCCGCGCGCCGCCCGCTCGACGGCCGGACCGATGTCGTGGGCCGCCCCGATTCCGACGCCGGGCCGTTCGGACAGGAGCGAGCGGGTCTGGTCGGTCTCGTCGAGGCCGCGCCCGACGAGGACCGGGTCGCTCTCCGGGACGAGGGACTCGGCGAGTCGTCGCGATGGCGGAAAGGAGGTCTTCTCGGCGAGTCGTTCGCGGACGAGCGGAAACTCGAGGAGGGCGATCGAGCGGGCGTCCATCGGGATCGGGCGGCGTCCCGCGCTCAGCCGGCGCCCGGTACCGGCCGGGAGACCGACGGGTTGCCGGCGATCGACCATCGCCACGGAACGGTGGTCCACGGCGGACCCGCATAGCCGATTCCGACCCGCTCGCTCGCGACGACGACCGGCGCCGGCTCCGTCTCGGGCGGCCGCTCGATCCGCACCGATGCCCCGGGATCGAACAGGTCGACGCCGGTCAGCGACCGGTCGAGGCCGAACGCGGCGCAGACGAGGCCCGGACCCGACGCCAGACGCACGTCGGGGATCGCCGATGCGTCGGCGGCAGCGCGACGTGACTCCGGGCTCGACTCCGGGCTCGACTCCGGGCTCGATCGCCGGCGGGCGGCGGCACGCCGCGTTCGCGAGGAGCGCATCAGGCTCGTGCCCTCGAGCGGCTCCACGGCCCGGACCAGGAGCGCCGCAGGCCTCCCGGCAGGCTCGGTGACGATGTTCAGACAGTCGTGCATGCCGTAGACAAGGTACACGTACGCTCGTCCGGGAGGCCCGTACATGACCTCGTTCCGGGCCGTCCGCCCGAACCGGGCATGGGACGCCAGGTCGTCCTCGCCGATGTACGCCTCGAGCTCGACGATCCGCCCAACTCGCCGGCCGTCGCCGTCCTCGTGGACCAGCCGCCACCCGAGCAGCGCTGTCGCGACCTCGATCGTCGGCAGCGCGAGGAGCCGGTCGGGCGCCGGCGGCCGGGTCACGACGGCGACGGGCGTCGCCGGATCAGCCCGGGACGAAGACGTAGAACCTCTGGAGCCCGACCGGGATCAGCAGCCCGAAGACCGCGATGAACCCGGGGATCAGGCGCGTCCGGTACAGGTCGGCGAAGCCGGAGGTGTTCATGACGTTGAAGAAGTCGCGGATCCAGGCGAACTCGTTGTCGCTCTTCAGGATTCCCGGGATCACGAAGAAGGAGTCGAGGATGAAGATGATGCAGCCGACCAGGAACAGTGCCTGCACGATCCCGAGCAGCCCGCCGATGATCTCGTCGGCGAATGACGCCTTCTCGAACAGCGCCTGCTTGTGATAGAAGCCCTGGATCACCACCGTGAACGCGACCGTCGCGGCGACGAACACGATCCCGAAGCCGAGCATGACCGCGTACTCGTCGGGGTACTGGTTCCAGTTGGCCGCGAGGTAGTTCCCCAACGGATCGCGCAGGTTGGCGGCGAACAGGAACGAGAACAACATCGAGGCGAGACCGAGCACCCGCCGGATCGTCCCCTGGACGAAGCCGAGCACGAACATCCCGAAGGCGAACAGGAGGACCAGCAGGTCGAACCGGTTGACGTTGATGATGGCATCCAGGACAGTCACAGACGCTCCCTCTGAACGAGACCCCCGTCCGTCTCACCCCGGTGAGGCCGCCACAGGGTAGCAGCGGCGAATCTGCAGCCGCAACAGGACTTCAGGTCCTGATCCGGCCGCCGAGGCGGCCCAGCGCGCTGGTGATCGACGCGATCGCGGCGTCGATCTCGGCCTCGGTGAGGGTCCGGTCCTCGGCCTGGAAGACGAGCCGCCAGGCAAGGCTCTTCTCGTCCGGCCCGAGGGGCGCCCCGCGGTAGATGTCGAACAGGCGGACCGACCCGAGCAGCGGCCCGGTGGCGTCCCGGATCGTGCCCGCGACCGCCGCCGCCTCCGTGGCCTCAGGCACGACGACCGCGAGATCGCGCTCGGCGGCGGGCTGCCGGGACGGCGGCGCAGCCCGGACATCGCGCGGTCGGCCGCCGGCCAGCCCCAGGATGTCGAGCTCGGCGACGACGAGGCGAGCGGCGCGCAGGTCGAGCTCGTCGGCGATCGTCGGATGGAGCTCGCCGAC
>DATNBW010000043.1:0-16090 GCA_035607275.1 Verrucomicrobiia bacterium
ACGATCCGGCCCTGGGCGAGGACGTGGACGACGTCCGGCGTGATGTAGTTGAGCAGGCGCTGGTAGTGGGTGATCAGCAGGACGCCGAGCTCCGGATTGAGCATCGCGTTGACGCCCTCGGCGACGATCCGCAGGGCGTCGATGTCGAGCCCCGAATCGGTCTCGTCGAGGATCGCCATCTGGGGCTCGATGACCGCCATCTGGAGCATCTCGAGGCGCTTCTTCTCGCCGCCGCTGAAGCCCTCGTTCACGTAGCGCGAGGCGAAGCTCTCGTCCATCCGGAGCATCGCCATCTTCTCCCGCATCTTGTTCCGGAAGTCGCGCATGTTGATGCCGCCCTTCATCGGGTCGGTCGGGTCGACGTCGCCGGTCTTGTCGATCCCCTGGAGCTTGGCGTTCAGCGCGCTCCGGATGAACGAGGCGACGCTGAGGCCAGGGATCGCGGTCGGGTACTGGAAGGCGAGGAACATCCCGAGCCGGGCCCGCTTGTCGGCCGACAGCTTCAGGATGTTGCGGCCCTTCCAGAGGACCTGGCCGCCGGTGACGAGGTACGCGGGGTGGCCCATCAGGGCGTAGGCGAGGGTCGTCTTGCCGGAGCCGTTCGGGCCCATGATCGCGTGGACCTCGCCCTTGCCGATCTCGAGGTCGATCCCCTGGAGGATCTCGTGCTCGGGCTTGGCGAGGGGGGCGACGCGCAGGCCGCGGATGATCAGGCGGTCGTCGTCGGCGTTCCCCGTGGGGGCGGGCGAAGCGGAGGCAGGCGCGGCGCCGGCAGCGCCGGCGGTGCCGTTGGTCTGGTCGGTCACGATGGGGTCAAGGCTCCAGTCAGCGGGGTCGTTGTCACAGGGTCGGGCTCGTCCCGAGCGTCCGGCAGGCGGACGGGGACGAGGTCGGCGAGGGTCATCGCGTCGAGGGCGCCGGTAACGGCGTCGCGAACGCGGACCCACAGGACGTTCACGGTGCAGCGCGCGCTGCGGTCGCAGATCGTCGCGTGCTCGGGATCGTCGGTCGCGCAGATCATCGGCGCGATCGGGCCCTCGAGCGCCCGGAGGACCTCGCCCATCCGGATGTCGCCGGGGCTGCGGGTGAGCTCGTAGCCCCCGTGGGCGCCGCGCGTGCTGGCGACGAGGCCCGCGTCGCGCAGGCTCATCACGAGCTGTTCGAGATAGGCCCGGGGGAGGTCCTCGTCGGCGGCCATCTCGGTCAGGCTGGCCGGCCCGGTGCCGAACCGTCGCGCGAGCTGGACCATCAGCCGGACACCGTATTCGCCCTTCGTGCTGAAGGCGACGGCGCCCGAGCCGTGGAACGCGGGGCGCGGGGTCGGAGCGGTGAGTTCCTGGGTGGTCAGGGGACGGTCCTCAATCCCGAGTGATTTCATCGGGATTGTACGGCGGCCTTCGTTGGAGCGTCAACGAAGGGGTGGGGGTCGTTGGTAGGCGGTCCTGAAGTTCCCGGGACTTGCGCGCATCGTCGCCGAACGCTGGGCCCGGTGACGCGCGGACGTGCGACGTTCGAGACCAGGTGGCTGGCGGTCGCGGGGGCGAGGCCGATCCGGACGAACGGAGGCCGGGGCTTCGGATGATGAAGCTCCGGCCTCCGGATGATGCCCCGGCGGTGTTCGCCGACCCGCAAAATGTACGGTCGCGGCCGAGTGGATGTCGAGTGTCGAATCGGTTGCGCGGCGCGTTGCGACGGCGCCAGACGCGAGCCGCGAGGCCCGATCGTCGTTGGGTCGCTACGATCGGCCGGTCGTGGCCACGTCGCGGAGCTCGAGCGCATGAAGCGGATGACCGACGAGGAAGCCTGGGGCTTCCTTCGCGAGGGCGACCGGCCGGCCGTCTTCTCGAGCCTGCGGGCCGACGGCCGGCCGCACGCCGTGCCGACCTGGTACGCGGTCGACGGCGACGAGCTCGTCTTCACGACCTGGCACGCGACCGTCAAGGCGGCGAACCTCCGGCGCGACCCGCGGGTCGCGATCGTCGTCCAGGACCCGGCACCGCCGTACGACTACGTTGCGATCGAGGGCGAGGCGCGACTGATCGACGACCTGCCCCAGTGTCGGGCGATCTCGACGCTGCTCGGCGCGAAGTACATGGGCGCCGACCGGGCCGAGGAGTTCGGAAAGCGGAATGGCGTCGAGGGCGAGCTCGTCGTCCGCATCCGCCCGACCCGGATCCACGGGACGCGCGGAGTCGCGAGCTGAATCGCGAGCATTCCTGACAGGACCGGGCATCCGCCTGCGCGATGATCGACCGATGAACGACGAGCTCCCGGTCGAGGTCTTCCTCGAGCGCTTTCCGCCGGCCATCCGCGAGACCGGGCTGCGCCTCCGGGAGCTGATCCGGATCGCCGTCCCCGACGCAGTCGAGGGGGTCCGGAGCGGCTGGAGCTGGATCGGGTACGGGCTCCCGGATCGACGAGCGAAGCGGACGTTCGCCTGGATCGGCCCGGAGCGGAAGCACATCCACCTCGGTCTCCAGAACGGTGTGCTGCTCGCCGATCCGGACCGCCTGCTCCACGGTGCCGAGGAGCGCCTGAAGCAGTTCCGCTACTTCACCTTCGAGGCCGGGATCGACATCGACGAGGCGATCCTGACCGACTACCTGCGCAGGGCCGCCGACCTCGCCCTCCTGCCGCCCGCGGCCCGCCGGGCGTTGGCGGAGGAGGGGGTCGAGCTGGTCGCGAGCCCGGACGACTGATCGTCGGGCTGGGGCGGACCTGATTTCTTGCGTTTAGGCGCCTCGTTCCTACGAGCACGCCCTTGGGGCCGAATCTCTTGCGTATAGGCGAGGCTCGCCTACGCGGAGCCGGAATCGGGCGAAGGCCGAGCGCGAGAGCCTCGCCTGGGTCATCGGGCGGCCCGACCCGTAGGCGACGCTCGCCTGAGCGCAAGAAATTGGGGGGCGCGCGGCGGGGGCGCGGGCGCGCGGCGGGGGCGCGGGCGCCCGCGGTCAGGCGACGCGGATCGCCGGGGTCGCGACCGCCCACGGGATCGAGCGGAGCAGGCCTTCGACCTCCGACGCCGGCACTGCGGGCGAGAACAGGTAGCCCTGGCCATGCAGGCACCCCAGGGCCTTGAGCCGCTGGAGCTGGTCGACGGTCTCGACCCCCTCGGCCGTCACGGACAGGTCGAGGGCCGACGCGAACGCCAGGGTCGCGGTGACGATCGCGGTGTCCTCCCGCGATCGCCCGAGCCCGTCGATGAACGAGCGATCGATCTTGAGCCCCTGGACGGCAAACCGCTTGAAGTACTCGAGGGCGGAGAACCCCGTGCCGAAGTCGTCGATGACGAGCTGGACGCCGATGTCGCGGAGCTGACTGAGGATCCCCTCGCTGGCGACCGACTCGTGGAGCATCAGCGATTCGGTGATCTCGAGCACGAGGACGCCCGGCTCGAGCCCGGTCGTCGCGAGGATGGCCCGGATCTCGGCCGCGAAACCGGGTTCGGCGGCCTGACGCGGCGACACGTTGACGCTCATCGTCAGCCCGCCGCCGAGCCCCGCATCGTGCAGGGCACGCAGCTCGGCGCAGGCGGTGGCCGTAACGAGCCGGCCGAGGGGCACGATCAGCCCCGACTCCTCGGCCAGCGGGATGAACTCCACGGGCGGGATCAGCCCGCGGGTCGGGTGCCGCCAGCGGACGAGGGCCTCGAAGCCGGCGATCCGGCCCGTGGCGAGCTCGATGATCGGCTGGTAGTGAAGCTCGAACTGCGCCTCGTCGATCGCGGTCAGGAGCTCGGCCTCCATCTCGAGCCGGTTGGTCGCCCGGATCCGCATCGACGGGTCGAACACGGCGTGCCGGCCGCGGCCCTCGCCCTTCGCCTCGTACATCGCGGCGTCCGCATGGGCGAGCAGGTCGTCGGCGTCGAGGTCGTGGCCGTCGGCGAGGGCGATGCCGATGCTGACGTTGACGACGATCGATCGTCCGTCGAGAACGATCGGCTCGCGGAGGTCGAGGGCAATCCGCCGCGCAGTCGCGGTCGCCTCGTCGACGCCGCTCACGTGGTCGAGCAGGATCGTGAACTCGTCGCCGCCCTGGCGGCCGGCGATGTCGGTCGCCCGGATCGTCGCCCGGAGCCGGCGGGCAACCTCGATCAGGAGGCGGTCGCCGGCCTGGTGCCCGAGCGAATCGTTGACGACCTTGAAGTTGTCGAGGTCGAGGAACAGGATCGCGACCTTCGTCCGGCGTCGTCGCCGGCCGGCCAGCGCCCGCTCGACGTGCTCGCGGAACAGCACCCGGTTGGCGAGGCCGGTCAGGGGATCGTGGAGGGCGTCGTGGAGCAGGCGCTCCTCGAGGCGCTTCTGGTCGGTCGTGTTGACGAGCAGGCCCTGCGACACGCGGCGGCCGGTCGAGGGCTCCGCCGACATGCTGAAGGCCTCGTCATGGAGCCAGACCACCGAGCCGTTCCTGGCCATCATCCGGTAGTCGGCCCGGAGGGGTCGCTTCGTCGCCCAGTGCTCGTTGTACGCGGCGACCGTCCGATCGAGATCCGCCGGATGAATGAGCGCCGGCCACAGCTCCGGATCGTTCATGAATGCCTCCGGCGGGTAGCCGAGGATCGTCTCGATCTGGGGGCTCATGTACGAGACGCGGCCGCCGGCCGCGAATTCGTCGTCGGCGACGTCGATGTAGACCGCTGCGGGAACGCTCTCGACGAGGACGCGATAGCGCGAGTCGGAGTCGGCCTGGTGGAGCAGGGCGAGCTCGAGCTGGTCGCGGGCAAACCCGGACTCGCCGAGCAGCCGGCCGCGCTCGTGGAGCAGGAGCGTCTGGCGGATGCCGGCAAGGACGATGACGCCGAGGGCGGCCGCGTCGTCCATCCCGAGGGCCGGCTTGGTGATGCGATGGGACAGGATCAGGGCGGCGCTGCCGAACAGCGCGACGAGCGGCACCGTGCCCAGAATGGTCGCGGTCGCCCGGCGTGAACCCGCTCCGCCCGTCGTGCCGAGTCGCCACGTCGCCCCGCCGAGCCCGACGATGAGGATCCCGAACGGGAACGCGTAGTTGATGAGCGTGCCGGCCAATGGCGGCGCCACGAGCGCTTCGCGCAGCCACTCGACCCACGCCAGCCCGACGACGGCGAAGCCGGCCAGGAGGAGATAGCCGCTGCTCGCCGTGAAGACGCCGCGAATCGCGAGAAGCGCGATGAGCCCGGCGCCGGCGGTCGCGAGGTGAAGGATCGGGTACGCCACCGTCACCACGGCGACGGCGCTGTCCACGCCCGTCAGGTGCGTGCCGTAGATGGCAATGATCGCCGCGGTGATCGTCAGGAAGATGGCGGCGCTGTCGAGGTAGACCGCCACTTCCTCCGCCCGCCGAAGACGACGGTGGACGGCAAGGACCAGCGCCGCGGAGACCGGGACGACGATCCCGAGATAGCCGATGTCGGAGACGGTCGGATAGCCGACGACCGCGAAGACGATCTGGAGGTTCCAACAGAGCTGACCGAACGTCCACGACGCGACCCCGACGGCCACGAGGAGACGGAGCCGTCGTTCCAGGCCGTGCGCCCGGTGGGCGCCGCTCAGCGCGAACGCCAACGCCAGGAATCCCGCGAGGGTGGTGTGAACGGGTTCCCAGACGGTCACGCGACCGCCGGCGTCGACCGCGGAGAGGAGCATGAAGAACGCGACGACCGGCAGGCCGCCGATGAGGAGTGTCCGGATCGTGAGCCGGTCCCAGAGTCCGGTCCAGAGCCGCTTGGCCGTCCCGCGACGATCGCTCGAATCGACGACGGGGGCGGCGCGTCCCGCCCGACGGCCCGTGAATCGCGCGCGTCGTCGCGCCTGTCGCCCGGGCAGCGCGGTCACCCCGCCCACCTTCAGGGTTGCCGAGGACGGGGGCACACCGATCTCCACCTGAACACGGTAGAGCCCGGACGCCCGGCCGAACACCCGTTCGAACGGGGCATGCCCGGCTACGGAACACGGCGTATGGAGCGGTTGGGCGACGGACGGGGTCTGGCACGGACGGCCGAACCCGCCTAGCCTTGTCGCCATGGAAGACATCGCGAAGCAGGCCGTCGAGGCCGCCCTCGCCGCCGGCGCGACCTACGCCGACGCCCGGGTGATGGAGATCCGGACCGAGGCGATGAGCGCCCGCAACGGCGTCATCGAGGCGCTCGACCGGGAGGAACGGGCCGGCGTCGGCGTGCGGGCCCTGATCGGGTCGAGCTGGGGCTTCTTCGCCGTCCCCGACGTCGGGTCCACGGCCGCCCGGAGGGCCGGCGAGCAGGCCGCCGCCGTCGCCCGCGCGTCCACGCTCGTCGCCGGTCCGGACCTCCGCCTCGTCCCGGAGAAGGCGACGACCGGCCACTGGGAGAGCGACTGCCGCGAGGACCCGTGGGCGGTCGGCCTGGCCGAGAAGGGCGACCTCCTCGAGAGCGTGACCCGGACGATGCAGGAGCACGGCGCCGATCTCGCGGAGGCCGGCCATCGGATCTGGGACACGCGCAAGTGGTTCGTCTCGTCCGAGGGCACGAGCGTCGACCAGCACATCGTCGAGTGCGGCGCGGGCATGAGCGCGACCGCGGTCGGCGAGGACGAGACCCAGCGCCGGAGCTACCCCGGCATCCGCGGCCAGTACGGCACGCGCGGCTGGGAGCTCGTCCGCGAGCTGGACCTGCCGGCCAACGCCGCCCGGATCGCGGAGGAGGCACGGGCCCTCCTCACCGCCGACGTGTGCCCGTCGCTCGACGCGACGGACCTGATCCTCGGCAGCGAGCAGATGGCCCTCCAGATCCACGAGTCTGTCGGCCACGCGACCGAGCTCGACCGGATCCTCGGCTGGGAGGCCGCGTTCGCCGGGACGTCCTGGCTCGAGCTCCCGAAGCTCGGCTCGCTCCGCTTCGGGTCGGAGCTGATGAACATCACCGCCGACGCGACCCTGGCCGGGTCCCTCGGCAGCTTCGGCTACGACGACGAGGGCACGCCGGCCCACCCGGTCGACATCGTCAGGGACGGCATCTGGGTCGGAGCGCTCAGTGGCCGGGACTCCGCCGCGCTCGCCGGGATCGAGCGCTCGGGCGGCGCCGTCCGGGCCGACGGGTTCGACCGGATCCCGATGGTCCGGATGACGAACGTCGGGCTGCTGCCGGGGTCGGACTCGCTGGAGTCGATGATCGCCGCGACGGACGACGGGATCTACATGGACACGAACCGCTCGTGGTCGATCGACGACAAGCGGCTGAACTTCCAGTTCGGCTGCGAGATGGGTTGGGAGATCAAGGGCGGCAAGCGCGGCCGGCTCCTGAAGAACCCGACCTACACCGCGATCAGCCCGAAGTTCTGGGGCTCGCTCGACATGCTCGGCGGACCGGACGAATGGACGTTCTGGGGCACGCCCAACTGCGGCAAGGGCCAGCCCCAGCAGATCGGCCACACGGGACACCCGGCTGTGCCCGCCCGCTTCCGCGGGATCCGGGTCGGGGTCCGGGGGTAATGCGATGACCACGACCGAACCCAGGACGACGACCGACCCGACGGGCGCTCTCGAGCTCGCCGACCACGTAGTGGCGCTGGCGCGCGCCCGTGCAGCCGATGCCGAGATCGAGGTGACCGTTCGCCAGGGCAGCGAGGCCCTGACCCGGTTCGCGACGAGCTTCATCCACCAGAACGTGGCTTCGGAGATCAACCACGTCCTGATCCGGGTCGCTCTCGACGGTCGCAACGCGTCGACGTCGGTCGACGGGCCGGCCGACGACGAGAGCCTGGGCCGGGCGATCGACAATGTCCTCGAGGCGGCCCGCGTGAGGCCGCCCGATCCCGACTGGCCAGGCCTCGCGCCGCGCGCCGGCGCCCCCGACGTCGACCATTTCGACGAGGCGACTGCGGCCGCGACGCCGGACGAGCGCGCCCGACGTGTCCGGTCGTTCGTCGACGCGGCGGGCGGGCTCGAGACGGCTGGCTTCTGCTCGACCACGACGGTCCAGCTCGCGTTCGCCAACAGCGCGGGACAGCGACTCGCCGGCCGGGGCACCGCAGCCGAGATCGACGGGATCGCCCGAACGCCGACCGCGGACGGCTCGAGTCGCCGCGTCGCGGTCCGGCTCGCCGATCTCGACGGTCGCGCGGTCGGCGAGCGGGCGGCCGGCAAGGCCCGGACCGCCAGCGAGCCGACGGACCTCGCGCCCGGCCGCTACGAGGTCGTCCTCGAGCCGGACTGCGTCGCCAACATCCTGTCGTTCCTCCTCGTCGCCGGGTTCAACGGCAAATCGGTCGAGGAAGGACGGTCCTTTGCGCGCCTCGGCGAGACGCAATTCGATCGATCGATCACGCTCCGCGACGACATCACCGACCCGGGCACCCTGGGGGTCGCGTTCGACATCGAGGGGACGCCGAAGCGACCGCTGGATCTGGTCCGCGACGGCGTCACCTCGGGGCTGCTCCACACACGCCGGACGGCGAAGGCGGCCGGCGTCGAGAGCACCGGCCATGCGGTCGAGGGCGGCGCGGCATGGGGCGCGCTCGGGGCGAACCTGATCATCGCGGCCGGCGACCGGACGGTCGACCAGCTGGTCGCGGGCGTCGAGCGTGGCGTGCTCGTGACCGACTTCTGGTACACGCGGATCCTCGACCCGCGGACCCAGGTCGTGACCGGGCTGACCCGGAACGGCGTGTGGCTGGTCGAGGACGGACGAATCGTTCGGCCGGTCACGAACCTGCGGTTCACGCAATCGTTCGTCGACGCGCTCGGGCCGGACGCAGTGCGCGGGATCTCGGCGGAGCGGGCGCTCGTGCTCGCCGGCTGGGACTCGATCTACCTGGTCCCGAGCCTGCACCTCGCGTCGTGGAACTTCACGGGCGGCGCCAAGGGCTAGGCGCGCGGGGCGGCCGCACGCGAAGGCGCGACAAGGCAGTCGGGCGGTGAATCGACGACCGCCGGCGCCATCGGGTCGCCGGCGGTCGCTGCTGTGTGCTGAGGGACGTCAGTCGCCGCCGCTCTCCGAATCGTCGTGCTCGCCGTCTCCGGAAGACTCGCCACCCTCGTGGTCACCGCCGGAGTCCGCACCTTCGTGCTCGCCTTCGGCCTCATCGCCCTGGTCGTCGTCTCCCTGGTCGTCTTCGGCGACATCCCCCTGGTTGTTGTCGTCCGGCTCGTCCACGGCCGTGGTGTTCGGTCGCGGGGCCCGGGTCGCTTCGGGAGATTCGGCGGCCTCGTCGGTCTCGCTCGCGTCCCGCTCTTCGCTCTCGTCGGTGGCCTCGGTGGCGTCGTCCGGATCGATCAACGCGTCCAGCTCGGCGAGCTCGTCGAGATCGGCTCCGACCGTTTCGGCCTGGAGGTGACGCAGGCGATAGAGCTCCGAGCCGCCGGACCCGCTGTCGGTCCTGGTCCGGCTCGATGCGAGAGCCGGCCCGATCGCGGCGGCAACGAGGACTCCGCAGCCGATGGCGGCGGCGGCAAGTCGGGCGCTGTGGAAGCGCGAACGTCGAGTCTTCACGCGTGACGTACCTCGTGATGATCCCCGGAATGAGTGCCGGTCGATCGTCGCCCCGGTCGATCCCGATGACAAGCCCAACGATCCGATGACCATCGGGCCCGAAGGTCCGGTGCAACGCTGCGCCACCGGCTCGGCGACAATCCGTCGATGACCGACCTCGACTACGGCGCGTTCGACGCGCTCACCTTCGACTGCTACGGGACCTTGATCGACTGGGAGGCCGGCATCCTCGCGGCGCTCCGCCCGGCACTGCCGCGCGGCGACGCGACCGCCGACGACCTGCTGCTCGAGGAATATGCGAACGCCGAGGCCACGCTCGAGGCCGGGCCGTACCTCGGCTACCGCGAGATCCTCGGAACGGGGCTGGCCGCTGTCGCGCGGGCACATGGCGCGGAGCCGACGCCGGACGACGTCGCGCGGATCGGTGGCTCCGTCGTCGACTGGCCGGCGTTCCCCGACTCCCACGAGGCACTCGTCCGGCTGAAGACGCGCTTCCGGCTCGGCGTCCTGACGAACTGCGATGACGACCTGTTCGCCGCCTCGAACCGGCGGCTCGGGGTGGAGTTCGACTGGATCGTGACCGCCCAGCAGGCCGGCGCGTACAAGCCGGACGAGCGGAACTTCGCACTGCTCGTCGAACGCCTGGCCGCCGACGGTGTGACCAAGCCGAGGATCCTCCACGTCGCCCAGAGCCTGTTCCACGACCACGCGCCGGCCCAGCGGCTCGGGTTCCGATCGGTCTGGATCGATCGCCGCCACGACCGGGCGGGCGCGGGCGCGACCCCGCCGGCCGACGCGCGCCCGGACGCGACCTTCCCGTCGATGGCTTCGTTCGCCGCAGCCGCCGTCCCGGACTGACAGGCGCGTCAGCCCGCCCGCGCCGCCCGGATCTGGTCGGCGTGGTCGTGGGCGTGATCGGCGTAGATCCGGAGCCAGGTCTCGACGCCGTACGGCCCGGAGTCGCTGTGGGTTCCCGCGCGCCGCCAGTCCGGTTCGTCGAGGCGTCCGAGCAGCTCCAGGCTCGCCGCCCGCACGGCGCCGAGGACCGCGATCGAGGATGCGATCGGCCGGTCGTAGTGGAGTCGGCGGGCCCACTCGGGCTCGTCGTAGCCGGCGATCAGCGGTTCGTCCTCGGCGAGCAGCCGGCGCAGCCGGATGTAGGCCATCGCCTCGCTGTCGGCGAGGTGGTGGGCGACCTGCCGGGCCGTCCACGAATCGGCCTCGGCCGGTGGCCGGTCGAGCTCCTCGTCGGTGATCCCGGCCAGCGCGGCCTCGACGTCGGCGGTGGCGGTCCGGTAGCGATCGATCAGCGCGGTTCGTTCAACTTCGTCCACGGATCCTCCTCCCCCCGAGTATCGCCGAAACGACGCGACTCCCGGCGGCCAGACGGCCCCTGATCGTCAGGGCGATCACCCCGCACATGAACGTGCGTGGTCGATGGACGATTCGGACCTTGTTCGTCCGAATCCAATCCCCTCCATGCATAACCGTGGTCGGATTGATCGCCAGGGCGATCACGGCGGAGGAAGACTTCGGCCGCTCGGCGGCTTGGTACCCTAGGCAGCCCCGTGCCCACGAGGTGGCCGCCGATGCCCGAGCCCGCCATCCGCGTCGCCGATCTCCGCAAGACGTTCCGCGTCCCCGTCCGCGAGGCGGGCCTCGCGGCCGCGGCCCGGAGCCTGTTCCGGCGGGAGCATCGCGACGTCCACGCGGTCGACGGCGTGTCGTTCACGATCGAGCCCGGCGAGGTCGTCGGGTTCCTCGGGCCGAACGGCGCGGGCAAGACGACGACGCTCAAGATGCTGAGCGGCCTGCTCTATCCGACCGCCGGCGAGGCGATCGTCCTCGGCAACGTCCCGTCCCGCCGGCAGAGCGACTTCCTGCGCCGGATCACCATGGTCATGGGCAACCGGAACCAGCTCCAGTGGGACCTGCCGGCCCTCGATTCGTTCGAGCTGATCCGGGCGATCTACCGGCTCGAGCCGACGGCGTTCCGGCAGACCCGCGACGAGTTCATCGATCTGCTCGACCTCCGCGAGCTCGTGTCCAAGCCCGTCCGCAACCTGTCGCTCGGGGAGCGGATGAAGATGGAGTTCGTCGGTGCCCTGCTCCACCGCCCGCAGGTCCTCTTCCTCGACGAGCCGACCCTCGGGCTCGATGTCACGATGCAGAAGCGGATCCGTTCGTTCGTCGCCGAGTACAACCGCCGGTTCGGCGCGACGGTCCTCCTGACGAGCCACTACATGGCCGACGTCCAGGCCCTGTGCCGGCGGGTGATCGTGATCCACCACGGCCGGATCCTGTTCGACGGCGCCCTGGCGGACCTCTCGACCCGGTTCGACTCGACGAAGACGATCGGCGTGACCCTCCGCGACGGCACGGCCGACCTGTCGGCCTACGGCGAGGTCCTCTCGACCGAGGAGGGCCGCACGCTCCTGCGGGTGTCCCGTGGCGACGCTCCGGACGTCACCACCCGGCTTCTGCGCGACCTGCCCGTCCTGGACCTGACGATCGAGGACCCGCCGATCGAGGACGTGATCGAGCGCGTCTTCGCCGACGCCCGCGACGAACGGCCGACAGCGGCGGCGGTCGCCGGGGGAGGCCGGGGATGACGTCGCCGACGGCCTCGACGGCGCCGGGGGCGCCGGGGGCGCCAACCGCGCCGACGATCGGGACGGGCCCGCTGGCCTCGATCCGGGGCTGGGTCGACCTGTACGTCGCGACGATGCGGATCTCGATCGCGAGCCAGATCCAGTACCGCGTCTCGAACTACTTCTACATGATCGGGATGGTCACGGAGCCCGTGATCTACCTCGTCGTCTGGTCGACGGTCGCACGCCAGCAGGGCGGCGAGGTCGGTGGCTTCACGCCCGGCGAGTTCGCCGCGTACTACATCGTCTGGACCCTGGTCCGGAACATGAACATCGCCCTGACGCCGTGGGCCTGGGAGGAGCGCGTCCGGGGCGGCGAGCTGAGCGGCATGCTCCTGAAGCCGGTCCACCCGATCCACAACGACCTGGCCGGCCTCGCCGGCTGGAAGGCCGTCGTCATCATCCTGTGGCTGCCGATCGCGGCGTTCCTGTCGCTGATCTTCCAGCCGACGTACTCGATCGAGCCGATCGACGTCGTCGTCTTCCTGGTCGCGATCTGGGGCGCCTATGTCCTGCGCTCGATGTTCCTGTGGCTGCTCGGCCTCGTGACGTTCTGGACGACCCGGGTCGGGCCCGTCTTCGACATCTTCTTCGTCGCCGAGCTGCTGCTGTCGGGCCGGCTCGTGCCCCTCACCCTGATGCCGGACTGGGCCCAGCAGCTGGCTGACGTCCTCCCCTTCAAGTGGACGTTCAGCTTCCCGATCGAGGCCCTGATCGGGCGCCTGCCGGCCGACCAGCTCCTCCGCGGTCTCGGGATGCAAGTGCTGTGGATCGCGATCAGCGTGTCGATCGTCGCCGTCTGCTGGCGCCTCGCGGTCCGGCGATTCTCGGCGGTGGGCGGGTGACAGGCACCGGTCCGGCGCCCACGACGGCAGGCGGGCGCGACCTGCTCCGGCCGCTGAAGCTGTTCGGGCTGTTCTTCCGGATCGGGGCGCTCAATGAGCTCCAGTACCGGGCGAACCTCGCGGTCCAGCTGTTCCAGTCCGCGCTCGCCCTCGGGACCGGGCTGGCCGTGCTCGGGCTCGTGTTCGGCCAGACGACGAACCTCGGCGGCTGGACACAGTCCGAGCTGCTCGCGGTCATGGGCGTCCACATCCTGATGGGCGGCGTCATCCGGACGGCGATCCAGCCGAACATGGAGCGACTGATGACCGACGTGCGTCAGGGCACGCTCGACTTCGTCCTGACCAAGCCCGAGGACGCCCAGGTGATGATCAGCGTCCGCGAGTTCCGGATCTGGCAGGCGGTCGACGTGGTCGTCGGGGCCATCGTCCTGGCGATCGCGGTCGCCCAGCTGCAGAGCGGAATCGGCCTCGGCCCGGGGCTCGTCTTCGCCGGCTGCCTGCTCCTCGGCGCGGTGATGATCTACTGCTTCTGGCTGATCCTGACCACGGCCGCGTTCTGGATCGTCCGGATGGACGAGCTCCACGAGCTGTTCGACGGGATCTACCAGTCCGGGCGCTGGCCGGTGACGATCTACCCGGGCTGGCTCCGGATCAGCCTGACCTACCTCGTCCCGATCGCCTTCGCGGTCACCCTGCCGGCCGAGGCGCTGACGTCGCGCCTGACGATCGAGACGCTGGCCCTCGCGGCAGCCTTTGCCCTGCTGCTGCTCATCGTGACGCGCTGGTTCTGGCGGCTGGGGCTGAGGAACTACTCCGGCGCCTCCGCCTAGGGCTCGGCGGACTTCGGCTCAGTTCGACGACGCGAACCCGGTCATCGTCGTCCCGTCCTCGAAGAGCGCCTCGAACTTGCCGGTCGCGTCGAGGAACCGGATCCGGGCGATCGGGCGATTCGCGCCGGCCGCCTGCAGCCCGGCCTGGTACACCCGCGAGGTCGTGCATTCGGGGATGGCGAGCGGCCCGCACTCGAGCCGGAACGCCGGAAATGGCGGGGCCAGGAGCCAATGGTCCGGGACCGGCTGTCCACAGGCCCCGTCGACGAAGTCGCCTTCACGCATCTGGACCCGGCCCGCTCCGTCCACGATCTCCAGCCCCGGGTCGAAGACGGCCCGGTAGCCGGCGGGAAACACGACCTTGCGATGGTCTCCCGCGGCCGGAAAGCCGCCGAGCCAGACGACGTCGGGGTCGTCCGGATCGCCATGGATGACGGTCGCCAGGCCGACGCCCGCGCACGCCGCGTTCGGCGGCAGCTCGATCGTCGTGAGGGGCAGGATCCGCGGCGTCGGTGGCGGGGTCGGGTCGGCTCCGCACGACGCCAGGGCGCAGGCGAGGATCGCCAGAATCAGGGCCCGACGCATGCGATCACGCTCCGAGGCCGCCGAGATGCTCCTCGTCGTGGTCGACGGCCAGGATCATCAGGCCCGCCGCATCGAGCTCGCCGAACGTCTCGTGCGTCCCGGATCGCGCCCAGCCGGCGTCGTCGAGCGCCCGGAGCGAGCGGACCGTGGACCCCCGGGCAGCGGCGTGGACCTCGAGCAGACGGTCGAGCGACGCACCCGGCTCGCCGGCCCACGGCCCCGGCTCGACCCACGGCCAGCGGGGGTGGTCCTCGGCCGCGAGCTGGGCGAGCCGCGGGTGCCAGACCTCGAGCTCGACCGCGATCAGGTGGCGCACGACATCCGAGGGCGTCCACTCGCCCGGAGCCGGCGGGTCCGGCGATGCGGCCCGGGCGGCGGCCGCCAGCCGAGCGGGAACGCCGGCCACGGACGCGATCAGGTGCTCACGATCGGCGATCGAGTCGCTCATCCGGTCATTCTCGACGCCCGGCTGCCCGGCTGCCATCCTGTTTCGGAGCCCATTGCCATGGAGGGAGCATGTCCGTCGTCTACAACCAGATCGCGAACCGCAGCCTCGAGCGGATCGGGGCCCTGAGCGACGGGCTGTTCGCGATCGCGATGACCCTCATCGTGCTCGAGATCCGCGTCCCCGAGCTGGCCCACCCGACCACCGACGCCGACCTCGGAGCCGCACTCGCCGCGCTGGCCCCGCGGTTCGTCACCTACCTGTTGAGCTTCCTGACCCTCGGCATCTTCTGGAACGGCCAGCAGACCCAGCTCTCGTACGTCGCCCGCGGCAACCGCGACCTCGCCTGGCTCGAGCTCCTCTTCCTCGCGGTGATCGCGCTCTTCCCGTTCACGACGTCGCTCCTCGCCGAGAACATCGAGCTGCGGCTGGCGCTCGGCCTGTACTGGCTGAACATCTTCGCGTCCGGGGCGGTGCTGTTCGTGATCTGGCAGTACGCGGAGCGCGCCGGACTCGTCCGCGAGGGCACCGCGCCGGAGGTCGGGCACCTGATCCGGCGCCGGATCGGGATGGCCCAGATCCTGTACGGGCTCGGCTTCCTGATCAGTCTCCTGCCGAGCGGAACCTACCCGGCGATCGCCTGGATCGTCCTCGTCCAGCTCAACTACGCGGTCGCGCCGCGCCTGTGGTTCCTGCACAAGATCTGACAGCCATCCGCCGCCCTCAGCCGGCCGTGAGATGCCGGATCGCCACCGCGGCGTAGAGGGCCACGCCGACGGCCATCGGCGTCTCGTCGAAGACCACCAGGTTCGAGTGGTTGTGGGGCGCCGTCGCGGGGTCGAGGCCATCCGGCCGGCCGCCGAGGAACGCCATCGCGCCGGGCACCTGCTGGAGCACGTACGAGAAGTCCTCGGCGCCCATGATCGGGGCACGCATCTCGTTCACCCGCTCAGCGCCGATCAGCGAACGCGCCGTGTCCACGACGAAGGCGGTGAACGCAGGATCGTTGATCGTGACCGGGTAGCCGGGCTCGAGGTCGACCTCGGCGGTCGCGCCGTGGGCCGCGGCGATTCCCTCGGCGACCCGCCGGACGCCGGCCCGGACCTCGGCCCGGGTCGTCTCCGACACGGTCCGGATCGTCCCGAACAGGAACACCGACTCGGGGATGATGTTGTTCGTGGTGCCCGTGGTGATCTGGGCGATCGTGACGACGGCCGGGTCGAAGACGTCGATCCGGCGGGTGACCATCGCCTGGAGGGCGAGGACGATCTCGGCCGCGACCGTGATCGGGTCGA
>DATNBW010000127.1:0-8754 GCA_035607275.1 Verrucomicrobiia bacterium
CCTTCCTCTTCGGCGTCCAGGGCCGCACGAACGAAGCCGGTGTCGTCTCGCGCCAGCAGCTGAAGACGGTCTATGTCCGTCCGGTCCCGAACCCTTCGACCACGTCGATCAGCACGGTCACGAGAGCCGGCCGCGAGGTCAACCAGCTGATCCTGACGGTCACCCCCAAGACGAAGTTCGGGAATCTCCTGGGTCCGGGCTACGCGAACTATCTCTGGTTCACCAGCCCGGGCCGGCCGGCGTTCAAGGGCGTCGACGACCTCAAAGGCAGCTACACGGCAACGCTCGACTACAGCGGATCGCAGATCCCGTCGGTCAGCCTGCACTTCTTCAATGTGTCGATCGTCATCACCGACGACGTGCCGCCGGACGCGCTCCCGCCGTTCGACGATCGAACCGTGGTCATCGCCGAGATCCCGGGAACCGGCAGTCAGGCGAAGGGGTGCCTGCTGATCCTCGAGACGATCATCCGGCGGATCCTGAAGATGCTCGGGCTCTAGGGGGTCGCGTGCTCCCCGTCGACGAGCCGTTCACGATCGGACGCGTGCGGATCCGGGGCGCCGCCCTGGATCCGTCGACGATCCCGCGAATCGGCGCGACCATCGAGGTCCTCGATCTCCGACCGCCGGGCTTTCGCGAATCGACGATCCTGGTGATCCGCCATCTCGAGGACCCGATGCCCGGAACGCTGTCCGTGCGCCCGTCCAGCCGGACCAGGGCGTGGGAGCACGCCGCGCGGGAACGGATCCGCGCCCTCGAGCGCGGCGCGGCCCGTCCTGCGGCCGGTCCGGTGAGGGAGGACGTCGAGGCGGTTGCGTTCGCCGACGAGGGCGAGCTCCTCGCCGCCTATGCGATCGATGCGCTCCAGGGGACGGCGGCGACCCGCTGGTGGTGGCGGGCGGCGATCGGTTCGCGCGCCGTGGCGTCGGGCGGGCTTGCCCACCTGTTCGTCACCCGGGCGAGAAGCGTCCCCGCCGCGATGGCCCACCTGGCGGCCCGCCACAGGGCCACCGACGTGGCACGATCGTTCGCCCCGCGAGAGGCGTGGGCAATCGTCCAGGCGATCTGCCAGGCGTTCGACCTCCGGGATGTCCTGATCCGACTCGAGGCGCTCGTCGAGGAGGCGGCGCGCGGCCGTGGCGTTGCCGCCGACCGTGCGCCGACTTCGCGTCCGGATCGGTCCACGGTCATGCGCTCGAACGAGCCCTCCGGGCGTATCGAGCCGGGATCGGCGCCCGAATCCGCCGACGACGCGAGGGATCGGGCGGAACCGTCTGTCGCCAACGCCGGCGATCCCGGCTGGGAGCAGCTCGTACTCGTCGAGCTCGCGATCGCGGTCGCCCGCTCCCCGGCGAGCCCTCGTCAGGCGACATTCCTCGACCGATGGCGAGGGAGCCGACCGGCCCGCGACGAGCCGGCCGACGAGGTCGGGTTCGTCGCGACGGGATCGCCAATCGACGGTCGCGGCGCTCCGCGTGCCTTCGAGGGCGGCGTGGTCGCGATGCCTGACGGTCAAGGGATCCCCGGTGAGCCCGCGCCCGATCACGGGCCGGCCGAGCACGGGCCGGCCGAGCACGAGTCGACCGCGAGACGTCGCCACGCGCCGTCCATCCAGTCGCGCGCTGCACCGATCGACCCGGTGCCGGGCGGGAGCGAGTCGGGGCCGGCATGGGTCCCGAAGCGGGCCTCGACGGGACGGCGCGCCGACCCGGCGGCCGAGCTCGAGTCGAGGCCGGAGGTGCGCGTCGCCGACCCCGGGGCGCCGGATGCCGCCGTCGGCCAGGGCTCGATGTTCGCAAGTCCGGGGATCCGTACCGAGCTCTGCGGGATCGTGTACCTGGTCAACCTGATGGCCTACCTCGACCTGCCGGAGGCCTTCGAACCGGACTGGCGGCTCGCCAGCTCCGTCGGCGCGTGGGGCGTCCTGGAGCTCCTGGCGAGGGGCCTCCTGGGGTCGGCCTTCGCGCGCACCGCAGACGACGAGCTCTGGCCGGCGCTGGCGGACCTGCAGGGGCGCACCGATCCGGTGCTCGGTGGCGACCTGCCTGCGGACGTCCCGTATCGGATCCCGATCGAATGGATCGCGCGTGATCGGCCGACGCCGGCCGACATCCGCTGGTCACTGGATCGCCGGCGGTTGCGGATCTGGACGGGCCATGGCTACCTGATCGCGGACGAGCCAGCTCCCGCGAGCCATCCCGAGGCCGCCGTTCGGTCCACGCTCGAGGCGGTGGGCCTGTCGACCGCCAGGGTGATCTGCGTGCGCCCGTCCGCCGGCCGGTTCGACCGTGGTCTCGACGCGCTCGTGCGGGAGTGCTCGCCCGGCGCGCTCGCCTGGCTCGAGGCGGTCGGACCGTATGCCCGGCGCCGGCTCGCGCTGGCCCTCGGTCGGCCGCGGTTCACGCGGCTGGACGCGCTGCGCCTCCTCGCCCGGCCTGGCCACCTGTTCGTGACCGCCACGCATGTCGACGCGGTGATGGGCCTCGACGCGGTATCGGTGGCCGCCCGGACGGCCGGCCTCGATCGCGACCCTGGGTGGCTGCCGGCGTTCGGTCGGGTCGTCAAGGTCCACTTCGAATGACGTCCACGCGCGTGACGACCGAGATCGTCGATCGGTTGCCACCGACCGCGCACAACCACTTCCTGCTGCACTTCTACGCTGCGGTGAGCCGGTTGCTGGCCTATGTCGACCGCCTCGATGCCGCCGCCGATCGTCTCGGCGGGATTCCCCCGAGCGCCTCCCGACAGCAATTCCTCGCGGGGTATCGGGCCGAGCTCGGCCACACGGGCCAGCCTGACGCAACGTGGGACGGGTGGGAGGCGCTGGTCACGACCTGGGAAGACAACGCCGACGGCCATCTCCCGCTCAAGGCGGTTGCGTCTTCGACCGGTCTCGACTTCCGCTGCCGGGTCGGCCTCCTGCTGATCAGCCTGGCCGAGATCGACTCCCGGTTCGGCACCCTCTTCGCCGAGATCCAGGCTCCGCTCGCGCATCGCCGCCTCTGCCTCGAGACGCTCGGGCACGTCATGGCGGACGCGGGCTGGGACAACGGTCTCCTGGCCTGGGATGTCGGCCAGCGCCTGATCGCGTCCGGGATGGCCGAGGTGATCAACCCCGAGGCGCCACGATCCGAGTGGCAGCTCCGGGTCCCGGCCACCCTCTGGGACCTGGTCCAGGGACGACGGTCGGAGCGTATGGAGCCGTGGTTCAGGATGCATGGCGCCGAGACGTTCGCCGGGCTGACGGAGCTGCCGATCCCGGCCGACCTGCGCGACCGGCTCGAGCAGCTTCCGGACCTGCTCCGAACCGGCCAGCTGCGCGGGCTCGTGCTGCGCGGCGCGCAGGGCAGCGATCGGCTCGAGATCATGGGCGCGCTCGCGGCATCGATGGGCCTGGGGCTCGCGGAGATCGACCTGCCGCTCACGTCCAGCGATCCGGAGGCACCGTCGCTTGCGCGCCATCGGCTCACCCTCGGGCCGCTTTGCGTGATGGCCCGGACCACTCCCGTCTTCACGCCGGACCTCGGGCCGGGCGAGACCGTGGAGCTGCCGACCCTGCCCGGCTTCGACGGGTTCGTCGGCGTGCTGCTCGGGCAGGAAGGCGGCGTCCGTGGGCCGCTCGCCGAGCGCGCCCTGACGCTGACCGTGCCCATGCCGGCCGCAGCCGAGCGGCGACGTGTCTGGGAGGGCGCGCTCGCTGGCACGGCGGTCGAGGATCTGGACGCCCTCGTCGGGCGCTACCACCTGCCGACGGGCCATATCCGCCGCGCGGCTTCGCTGGCGGTGGCGCAGGCCGCGCTCGATGGCCGGACGACCGTGATCGGCGCGGACGTTGCGGCAGCGAGCCGCTCGCTGAACCGACAGCAGCTCGATACCCTCGCGACGCGGATCGACGTCCGCGGACAGTGGAGCGATCTCGTCGTCAACGAGGTCACTGCCGCGAAGCTCGCCGATCTCGAGCATCGCTGCACCGAACGGGAGCGCCTCCTCGAGCGCCTCGGACCCGCGTTCCGGTCCACGACGAACCGGGGAGTCCGCGCCCTGTTCACCGGCAGCAGCGGGACCGGCAAGACCCTCGCCGCGTCGATTCTCGCCTCGGTCCTCGGGATGGATCTGTACCGGGTCGACCTCAGCGCGGTCGTGAACAAGTACATCGGCGAGACCGAGAAGAACCTGAACCGCGTCCTGTCCCGAGCCGAGGAGCTCGATGTCGTCCTCCTGCTCGACGAGGGCGACAGCCTGCTCGGAAACCGGACCGACGTGAAGTCGGCCAACGACCGGTACGCCAACCTCGAGACGAACTACCTGCTCCAGCGCCTCGAGTCGTACGAGGGCGTCGTCGTCGTGACGACCAATGCGAACCAGCTCATCGATCGGGCGTTCCAGCGCCGGATCGACATCGTGGTCAACTTCGTCCCGCCGGGCACGGTCGAGCGCCACGCCATCTGGGGTCTCCACCTGCCCCCGGACCATGCCGTGGACCGAGCCTTTCTCGCCGACGTGGCGCAGCGCTGCCCGCTGAGCGGCGGCCAGATCCGGAACGCGGCCCTGTCCGCGACGCTCCTCGCGATGGCCTCGAAAACCGCTCTCGGCGACGAGCACCTGCTCGAAGCCGTCGAGGGCGAGTATCGCAAGGCCGGCGCGCTGTGTCCGCTCCGCGACGACGGCCAGGCGCGGGCGCATCACGGCGGAGTCGAATCCTTCGTGGCCTCGTTCCAGGGCCCAAGCTGAGGACGCGGGCCATGGGAGCAGCGAGGCGAAATTCGCGGCGCCGCTCGCGCCGGCCGCTCCAGGTCGGAGCGTCGCCGTCCGTCGCCCAGGCCAGCCACGAGCCGTCGGCGGGCGGACCGACGCCGGCGAGCGCCTATTCGGCGGCCGGGCCGGCCGTCAGCCTCGGATCGGCGATCCAGCGGGCGGACGCCGGATCCGGCGATCGCATGATCCGCGTGCCGCCGGACGGTGTGGTCCACCCGATCGCGGCTCAGCTCAACCGACCAGGGACCCATTTCCGCGTCCCGAATTTCGCGGATCTCCAGGCCGCGTACACCGACAAGAAGCTGGCGATCCCGGAAAGCGTGTTCCAGGCGCGGGTCGGCCAGCTCCTCGGTCGGATGCGCCGCGACAAGATCGGCATCGTTGACCTGAAGGGCAACCCGATCACTCGCTTGAAGACGCTCGACGACGTGCCGACGATCCTCGCCAAGATCTTTCCCGCGCCCGGTGTGATCGACCAGGTCGAGTTCGAGAACGCGGTCGACGTGACGAACCGGCGCCGGATCTACGCCACGGTCCTCGACGCCCAGACGACGGTGAAGCCGGCGGACCAGCCGAAGCTCAAGACCACGATGAAGGACGCCGCCGACCTGATCACCACCGTGCAGGGCGACGCCGCCGGGCTGACCGCGGTCTTCGGCACGAGGGCGGCCGATGCGAAGAAGAACTATGGTGCCGCGCGCACGGCGCTCCTGGACATCGCCAAGGATCTCGACAAGCACGTCACGACGGACTACAACCTCGACGATCCCGAGGTCAATCTCGGCGGCTGGGCGAACTTTGCCGGCAGGCACATGCACCTGCTCGCGGAGATCGTCCTAGTCACGGATCCCAACGAGAGCAAGACCACCCTGATCCACGAAGCCGCACATCTGTCGGACCCGTCGGTCGACGACCACGGCTACTACGGCACCCCGAACTTCGAGGCGTTGCCCGAGAGCATCAAGGTCAGCAATGCGGGTCACTACGAGGAGTTGCCGAAGCGCGTCCTGAAGACATCGTCGTACGTCGGCGAGACGTTCACCCCGGGCAAGCTCAAGGGCGGTGGCGCCGTCACCTGGGAGGACACGATCAAGCGGTCCGCGAGCGAGTACCTCCGCCAAGCCTGGGACGCGGCGGTCGACACGCACACGTTCATTCGCGGCGTCCGCAAGTCGGCGCTGGGCGGCAGCAAGTCCCCGTTCACGTCGAACGTCGCGCTCATCAAGGAGATCTCGAAGCTCATGGATCTGACCATCCACGAGCAGGACCCGGCAAACGCCCAGGTCACCACGCTCGACGTGACGCTGACGGAGAGCATTGCCCACGGGGTCGGCATCATCGGGGGCCTGGCCGACGGCGAGACCGTGACCAAGCCGGCAGGCCCGTTCAAGACCCAGGCCGACGAGGATGCCGCAGCCCGCAACGCGGTGATCGATGCGGCGACCGCCAGGTACGGACGCCTCCTCGGCGCTCCGGCCCGCGACCGAAAGCTGCTCGACTGGCTGGTCGCGCACTACCGCAACCTGCCGTAGGCCCGAGCAGCATGGAATCCAGGTCGATCTCTTTCTGCGGCGAGTCGTTCGACCGTCAGACTCCCGTGGTCCGGCTTGCAAATGTGAGCCCGTCCGACCTTGCGCCGCTCGCGAGCCTGCACGCCTTGCGCGAGCTCCGGCTTACCTGGACGGATCCTCATCGACGGCCCACCGCGGGTTTCCTGGACCTGCGCCCACTTCGCGACCTTGCGAGCCTCGAGGTCGTCGTGCTTTCCCGAATGCCGGTTCACGACCTGGCTCCGCTCGCGAGCCTGTCGCACTTGCGTGAGGTCGATGTCAGCGGTTCCGACGTCGAGGACCTCCAGCCGCTCGCTGCGATCACCGGGTTGGAACGCCTCCGGGTTCGGTCGACGCAGGTCGCCTCCGTGGAGCCTCTGCGCGGCCTCGGCAGGCTGACCCAGCTCGATGTTGCCCACACGCGGGTCTCGGACCTCGGACCGCTGGCCGGCCTGATGAACCTGGCCGACCTGGACGTCGCGGGAACTGACGTTCGCGACGTCACGCCGATCTCCGGCCTGCCGCAGCTTGCGGTGCTGGCCGTCGACGGAACGCGGATCGACACGCTCGACGCCCTGGCCGGGATGGAATGGTTCCGCACGGCGCGCCGGCTCGACCTGAGCGGCACGCGCCTGACGGAGCTGTCCGGCATCGAAGCGGCCAGGGTGGTGGAGGAGCTTCTGATCTTCAACACCGGCGTGCGGGACCTGCAAGCGGTGACCGGCCTTGCTCGGCTCCGGTTGCTCCGTCTCGACAACACCCCGATCACGAATCTCGCGCCGCTCGCGGAGCTGGCCGACCTCGAGGATGTCGCGATCGCCGGCACGGGCGTGCGTGATCTCACGCCGCTTCACGGACTGCGCCGGCTGGCCACGGTCGACATCGGGACTCGCCAGGTCCCCGCCGGGCAGGTCGATGCGCTCCTCGCGGCGCGGCCGGGCGTCGAGGTCGTCGGAACGCCTGCCGACTCGGGACCGTGGCCCCGATGAGCGACACCGCGACCCTCGCCCGGCCATCGGATCGCACTGCGTCGCGTGGCAGCTCCCGGACGCTCCGGGGGCATCACGGTTCGGGGCACGAGTCGGGGCTCGGATCCCGGCAACCGGCCGGCATCTACTCAGCGGCCGGCCCGGCGGTCAGCCTCGCGGCCGCCATCCAGGCGAAGGTCGCCGTCGGCCAGGCCGGGGATCCGTTCGAGCGCGAGGCCGACGCTGTCTCGGACAGCGTCCGGGCGGGCAAGCCTGTGTCGCGGATCTCGTCGGTCACGCCGGGTGCCCTGCAGACGTTCGTCCAGCGCGCTACGGACGACGACGTCGAGCCGGAAGAGCTCGAAGAGCGCGAGGACTCAGCGGTCACCCAGACCTTCGTCCAGCGAGCGGCAACCGACGACGAGGAGCCGGAGGAGGCGGAGGAGCCGGTCGCCCAGGCGCTCGTCCAGCGAGCGGCCACCGACGACGAGGAGCCCGACGCGGAATCGCCCGTTGCCCAGGCGCTCGTCCAGCGAGCCGCGACCGACGAGGAGGAACCCGAAGAGCCGGAACCTGCTGTTGCCCAGGCGCTCGTCCAGCGAGCCGCCAACCGCGACGGAGCGGCCCAGGGGCGGGCACCGCCCGCCGTCGCCCAAGCCCTGGTCCAGACCTGCGGAAGCACCAGCTGTTCGTGCAGTCCGGCTGAGCGTGCCCGCAAGGAACAGCCCGAGTCGGGCGGCGACGTCGTCCAGATGAGCCCGTCCGGCGCGGGACATGCCACCGCGAATGCCGACGTGTCCGAGGCGGTCGGGTCGTCGTCGGGCGGGGAGCCTCTCCGTCCATCGATCCGCGGCCAGCTCGAGGAGAGCACCGGGTATGACCTGGGCGACGTCCGCGTTCACCAGGGCGGGGTCGCTCCGGGCGCCAACGCGGCGCTCCGGTCGCGTGCGTTCACGCACGGGCGCGACGTCTGGCTGGGCGCAGCGGAGTCACCCGTTGACCTGAAGCTCATGGCCCATGAGTCGACCCACATCGTCCAGCAGAACGGGCTGCGTGGGGGCCTTCAGCTGATCCAGCGCAGCTCCGCTGACTACAGTCATCCGGAGGACGGCGGCAACGTCCGCGGGCGGCTGGACCGCCGATTCGCCGACATCGATCCCGATGACGCGCCCGATGACAACGAGACGAGGCCCGTCGACCGTCGAGAGCTTCGGGCGCGATCGGGCGAGCTCGGCCAGGAGACCCGGCCCGACGTCGACCGCCCGGCGGAGGAGACCCCGCGGATCGACTCGGCGGCGGCCACCGTCGAGCATGAGGCTCAAACGCCACCCGATCCCGTTGTTCCCGGCCAGCCGACGTCCGCCCCGGCCGGACCGGCGGAAGAGGCGCCCGGCGGGGCAGCGGTTGCCGCGGCCACCATGGCGGCCGGAGCCTATGCCGCCGCGGACGGGCAGCCCGAGCCTTCCGCCGAGCCGGAGGTC
>DATNBW010000157.1:0-5448 GCA_035607275.1 Verrucomicrobiia bacterium
GGCCTGCAGGATGATGATCGGCCGGCGATCCTCGGGCAGGGTGAGCAGCCCCCCGAGGAATGACTCCAGGCGGCTGTTGGTGTACTTGAGCTGGCGCGCCCAGGCCGCATTCTCGCCTTCTCGCCGCGTCGTCGCGGACGGCACGTACTTGCCGTCGGTGTCGAAGACGTAGTTCGGGTGGGGGAGAAGGACGTGGGCCCAGACGAACTTGGGGCCCGGCTCGGCGCCGATGTGGTCGAGAACATTGAGCTCGTAGGCGCCGTTCTGGTACGACTTGTCGAACGTCTGCTCCGGAGTGCCGAGGATCTTGAGCGCCGCGGGGATCGCGCTCTCCTGGAGCAGGATCGAGCTGAATTCCGAGCCGCCGGCCGCGTTGTAGTTCACGTCGGCGGCCCGGTCGAAGCGCGTCGGTCCCCACCACGAGCCCACATGCAGGTAGCGGTAGCCGAGCGCCTTGAACTGCTGGACGACGAGGGAGTCCTGGAGGGCGCCGTACACCCGCTCGCGGAACGTCGACGGCGAGGTCGTGCCCGCGGTCAGCTCGTCGAGGTGGCGGATGTTGAGGGTGGTCGAGAGCGACAGCGACGTCGTGATGTAGTTCGCGTGACTGTCGTCGAGGACCTTGAAGCCGTGCTCGCGAAGCCACGGGGTGAGGTCGTTCTTGATCCCGAACTGGAGCTCGATCGCGCGGTCCGAGGGATACCGATCGAAGGTCAGCAGGTAGACGTCGCGCTTCGGCGCGGTGGTCGCGCCGGCCAGCGTGCGCCCGGCGGCCTGATCCGGCTGGGGCGCCGCGGACACGGTCTCGATCTGGTGCGGGACGATCGGGACGAGCGTGACCCCGACGAGCACGGCCGAGACCACGATGAGCAGCCGGTCGACGCGCAGGAGTCTTGCGCTGCCGAGCCGCCACGCACCGAGCGCCCCGAGCCCGACCAGGCCCGCCCAGCCGGCCTTGTGCACGAGGCCCGGAGCGGCGACGAGGTCGATGACGTGACCGTACATCAGCAGGCCGAGCGCGATCGGCGTGACGATGAGCGCGGCCCGCGCCCGATCGCCGATCACGACCGCGAGGAGGAGCGTCGCGACGAGCGCCACGACGACGACCCCGACCAGCACCTGGAGGGCATCGCCGACCGGGGTGTCGTCGACGTTCTGTGACCAGAGGAACAGGACCGGATAGGCCGCGAACAGGAGCGGATGCCATCCGGCGAGCCGGTCGGGCGCGCTCAATCGGCCCGCGAGTCGACGAAGAACGTTCAAGCTGATCCTCCGCTGGCCGCCAGGTCCGTGGGCCCGTGGTCCTCGGCCCGGATGGTACCGCCGCGGCGGATCCGGACGGCGCGGTTGTGAACGCCGCCCGCGTCGGTCCGTTCCGGAATGGTAGTGTTCCGTTAACGACCTGCCCCGGGGACCCCCTGCGTCCAGGCAGCGGCGAGACGTTCGAGGATCGGATTTGCACCACTTTCTGGCCTACATCGACCCGGGTTCGGGCAGCCTGATCATCCAGGCCGTGATCGCCGGCGCGATCGCCGCCCCGATCATGCTGAGGAATCAGATCCGGCGACTCGGAGGCACGGTCCGCCGCCTCGTCGCGCGCGACACCGGGCGAAGCAAGGAATGACCCTCGCCGCGCCTCCCGAGGGCGCGGCCGGTGCGATCAGGCGGGATCCGGGCTCGTTCCGCGACCCGAGCGGCTTCGTGTACCGCCGCGGCGGTCACGTCTACCGCCAGATCGAGCCGTCGTTCGCGGAGCGCTGGGCGGCCGTCGAGGCGACCGGGCTGCTGGCGCGACTGGCCGACGCCGGCAAGGTCCTCCCGTACGACGAGGCGCCGCTCGAACTCGCGGCCACCGCGTCCGCGGCGCGCGTCATCCGGCCCGCGCCGGTCCCGTTCATCTCCTACCCGTACGAGTGGTCGTTCGGCCAGCTCCGGGACGCCGCACTCCTCACGCTCGAGATCCAGCAGGCCGCGCTCGAGGTCGGGCTGACCCTCCGCGACGCGAGCGCGTACAACATCCAGTTCCTCGGTTCGCGACCGGTCCACATCGACCACCTGTCGCTCGAGCCGGCGGAGGCGGGCCGGCCGTGGATCGCCTACCGCCAGTTCTGCGAGCATTTCCTCGGCCCGCTCGCGCTCATGGCCAAGCGCGACATCCGGCTCGGCCGGCTGCTCCGGACCGAGCTCGACGGCATCCCGCTCGACCTCGTCAGCCGGCTCCTGCCGGGCTCGTCGCGGTTCCGCCTGGGACTCGGCGCGCACATCCATCTCCATGCCCGGGCCCAGCGCCGCTACGCCGGGGCAGGGGAGGCGGCCGCCGAGCGGGTCGCGAGCACCCGCAAGGTCAACGTCGGGAACCTGGTGATCAGCCTGCGCGACACGATCGGCGGCCTGTCCTGGGAGCCGCACGGGACCGAATGGGCGGAGTACGACGCGAACACGAGCTACGGCGAGGCGGCGACGGCCTCGAAGGAGCGCCTCGTCGCCGACCTCCTCGGGCAGACGACGGGGGCGTCGGTCTGGGACCTCGGCGCCAACACGGGCCGGTTCAGCCGGATCGCCGCCGAGGGCGGTCGGAGCGTTCTCTCGTTCGACATCGACCCGGCAGCGGTCGAGCGCAACTACCGGGCGCTGCGGGCCGAGGGTCGCGAGGACATCCTGCCGCTCGTGATGGACCTCGCCGATCCGAGCCCGGCCCTCGGCTGGGCACACCAGGAGCGCGCGTCGCTGACCGATCGCGCCGCGGCGGACGTGAGTCTCGCGCTGGCCCTCGTCCATCACCTCGCGATCGGGCGGAACATCCCGCTGCCGGCGATCGCCGAGCAGCTCGCCCGGTTCGCCCCGCAGCTGATCATCGAGTTCGTCCCGCGCGACGACCCGATGGTCCGCCAGCTCCTGGCCACCCGTGAGGACGTCTTCCCGGACTACACGCCGGACGGCTTCCGGGCGGCGTTCGCGACCGTGTTCGAGACCGTCGCCGAGGCGCCCGTCGAGGGCTCGAGCCGGACCCTCACCCTGTTCCGCCGGAAGTAGGCCGGCGGCGCGAGCCCTCGACCGGCCCGGCCCGCGAATCGGAAGCGGCGGCCGCGAAGGGCCGCCGCTCCGGAATCGGTGCGAGACCGAAGGCGAGGGATCAGGGGTTCACGACGAACCACTTGCCGAACAGGCCCTGGCCGTTCGTGTCGCCGGCCGCCTTGTCGCCCGAGAAGTAGTACAGGGGCCAGCCCTTGTAGCTGACCTGCTTGGTGCCGTCGTCGCGGGTGATCAGGGCGAGCTTGCCGGTGACCGCGGCGTCGGGCTTGACCTCGTCGAGCGAATCGACGACGAACGGCGGCCAGGTCGTGGCGCAATCGCCGTTGCACGTGCTCTTGCCGGAATCGACGGTGTCGTTCTTGAACAGGTAGAGCGTCTTGCCGTCCTCGGCGGTCAGGTAGTTCGTGACCGATCCGGAGCCCGCGGCGACTTTCAGGTCGTAGGAGTCGCTGGTCTCGGCGGACGGGCTCGCCGCGCCGGCCGGCTGCGACGCCGGGGCCTGCGAGGCTGGCGGCTGGGAAGCCGCCGGCGGCTGGCTCGGTGGATTCGTGGCCGGTGCCGTGGTCGCTCCGCTCGAGCAGGCCGCGAGCACGAGGACCAATGGAAGGGCGGTGGAGGCGAGGATCGATCGGCGCATGGGTTCGTTCTCCTGAGACGGCAGACAGGCATTGCTTGACAGGCCCCGATACGCGTGCCGTGGTGGGTCGGTTTCATCCCGGGTTCCGACGCCGGTGTCCGACCGACCGGGTAGCATCGGCGCGATGCTGAACGGGTGTCGGATCGAGGCCGCGCCGGTCGGTGCGGCCGAGTCCAGTGGAGCAGGAGCGGGATGGTCGGTCAGCGATCGGTGGACGATTTCGGCAGGCTGATCGGACGCGGGCCGGAGCTCGCGGTGGTCGAGCGCCGGCTGATGACCGAGCGGCTCGTCACGATCGCGGGTCTCGGCGGCGTCGGGAAGACCCGCCTGGCCCTCGAGGTCGCGGCCCGCTGGGAGGAGGCAGGCCGACGGGCCATCTTCGTCGATCTCGCCCCCGTCGCGGACCAGGGCGGCGTCGCCGGTGCGATCGCGACGGTCGCTGGAGCGGCCGAGGAGGACGGGGTCGAGCTCATGGAAGCCATTGCGACGGTCCTCGCCGAACCGCCGAGCCTGCTGGTGCTCGACAACTTCGAACACCTCCTCGGGGCGAGCTCCGAGATCCGGCTCCTGCTCGGTCAAGTCCCGACGCTGAGAGTGATGACGACGAGTCGCGTTCCGCTCGGTCTGGCCGACGAATTCGTGGTCGATCTTGACTCGCTGGGCATGCCGACGTCCCGTCGTGACGTGGAATCGTCACCCGCCGGCGCACTCTTCCTTGAACGAGCGCGCCAACGCAACCGGCTCCCGCAGCTGCAGCCGGAGGACGCCGAGGCAGTCGTCGACATCTGCCGACGGCTCGACGGGCTGCCCCTGGCGCTCGAGCTCGCCGCGGCCTGGAGCGGCATCCTGACGCCCCGTGCCATCGCCCGGCGGCTCCTCGACGATCGGCTCGACCTCGCGTCGGATGACCCACGACACGCGAGCCTGGACGCGGTGGTCGACGCGACGCTCTCGTTCGTCGCTCCAGAGGACCGTGCCGTCTTCAAGCTCCTCGGCGCGTTCTCTGGGTCGTTCGACGAGACCGCCGCTCGGGCAGTCAGCGGTGATGCCCAGGTCCTCAGCCGGCTGCGCAATCTCGCGCTCGTTGCCCTCGTCCGTGTCGCCGCCGACGCGCAGGGCGAGCCACGCTTCGAGCTGCTCGAGACGATCCGGGCGTTCGCCCTTCGGCAGCTGGGCGAAACCGGCCGGTTGGCCGAGGTCCGGCGACGGCATGCCGCCCACTACGCGGCCCGAGCCGTTGCGGCGGCCGACTCCGTCCGTACGAGCTCGTTCAGCAATCGCGGTGCCGGAGCCGCGCTGGCGGACCCGAACATCGCAGCGGCATGCGAGCGCATGGTCGAGCAGGGCGAAACCGAGCTCGCCATCCGGCTCGCCGCCGCCCTCGCCAGTCTCGCGATGCAGTCGGGGATCCTCCGTCCGACGCTCGCGCGACTCGAGACCGCGATGGCGCTCCCCGGTGGCTCGGCCGGCGTTCGATCGGACGGGCTGAACGCTCTCGTCTCGATTCGCAGCGCGCTCCGCCAGATGGCCGACCTCGGCACCCTTGCTGCCGAGGCCGTGGCCCTCGCCCGCGAGGAGGGTGATCCCATCCGGGTCGTCCGGACGCTCATCACGCTCGGCAATTGGACCGCCGGCGACCGATCGGGGGCGTACGCAGAGGCCGCCGAGATCGCCGAGGACGCCGGCTATGCGTGGGGCGCCGCGACCGCCTGGGGGAGCCTCGCGGATGCGCATTGGTCGGCGGGTCGCCGGGACGAGGCGATCGCGGCGTTGCTCCG
>DATNBW010000161.1:0-6962 GCA_035607275.1 Verrucomicrobiia bacterium
ATGTCGTTCCTCGACCTGATCCAGGAAGGCAACATCGGCCTGATCCGGGCGGTCGAGAAGTTCGACTTCGAGAAGGGCTTCAAGTTCTCGACCTACGCGACGTGGTGGATCCGCCAGGCGATCACCCGGGCGATCGCCGACCAGGCCCGGACGATCCGGATCCCGGTCCACATGGTCGAGACGATCAACCGCTTGATCCGGGTCTCGCGGCAGCTGCTCCAGGAGCTCGGACGGGAGCCGACGGTCGAGGAGATCGCCGAGGCGATGTCGAAGGGTCAGGAGGTCCAGGTCACCCCGGAGAAGGTCCGCGAGATCATCAAGGTCTCGCAGGAGCCCGTCTCGCTCGAGACCCCGATCGGCGAGGAAGAGGACTCGCACCTCGGCGACTTCATCGAGGATCGAGGGGCACTGGCGCCGGCCGAGGCCGCGTCGCACCAGCTGTTGAAGGAGCAGGTGGAAGCCGTCCTGGACTCGCTCACCGGACGCGAGCGGCGGGTGCTCCAGCTCCGGTTCGGGCTGGAGGATGGCCGGGCACGGACGCTCGAGGAGGTCGGCCGCGAGTTCAACGTGACCCGCGAGCGGATCCGCCAGATCGAGGCGAAGGCCCTCCGCAAGCTGCGCCACCCGTCGCGCAGCCGGAAGCTGAAGGACTACCTGGAGTAAGGGGTCGGGGAGGAGCTCGGCTGACCCTGCCGGTCCGACCGACCGCGGCTCAGCGGTCCGGCGGCGCTCCCGGCTCGGGGCCCGTGACGACCGGCTCGCCGG
Source organism: Verrucomicrobiia bacterium (assembly GCA_035607275.1). GTDB lineage: Bacteria > Chloroflexota > Limnocylindria > Limnocylindrales > CSP1-4 > CF-46. The sequence goes on from DATNBW010000161.1 coordinate 766, forward strand.
AGCGGGTCCAGTCGCTGTAGGAGCCGACGTAGAGAATCGGGTCGGGCAGCCCCGCCAGGCGCAGGGCGAGCGCGTGATGGAGGGCCGAGACGCCGCTTCCGCACGAGGTGACGACCGGGCCCCCTGAACCGTCGGCGCCGAGATCCCGGAACCGCTCCCGGAGCTCGTCCGCCGAGTGGAAGGACCCGGCGGGATCGACCAGGTTCCCATCGACCGGCGCATTGCGCGCCGTCGGGATGTGACCGGCGACGGGGTCGATCGGCTCGGTCTCGCCGCGGTAGCGCGGCCCGGCGCGGGCATCGAGCAGGACGACCGAGCCGAGCCGCGAGCGCAGCTCCTCGCGGTGGATCACGCGTGCCCAGCGATCGGCGAGGTGGATCGTCGCCGGGGCGAACACCGGAATCTCCTGGGTCAGCTCGCCGCCGGCCGCCTGCCAGGCCGCGATCCCGCCGTCGAGCACGGCCACCTGCTCGTGGCCGAGCACGTCGAGCATCCACCACAGCCGAGCCGCCACCCAGCCGCCGACATCGTCGTAGGCGATGACGAGATCGTCATCGCCGATCCCGACCTCGCCGAGGCAGTCGGCGAAGGTCGCGGGGTCGGGCAGGGGATGGCGCCCCGGGGCCCCGTAGCCGCCCGCGACGGACAGGTCGCCGTCGAGGTCGAGGTGGATCGCCCCCGGAAGGTGCCCGGCCGTGTACGCGACGGTGCCCGCGCCGGGCGACCCGAGGATCCAGCGGCAGTCGACGATTCGCAGGTTCGGCGTCCCGGCACGGACGAGCCGGAGCAGCTCGTCGGCCTGGATGAGCGGGCCGGTCATGACCTGAGGATACCGGCCGGGGTTCCGGCCGGCACCCGACGGGTCAGAGATGGCGCAGGAACGCGTCCGGGTCGTTCAGGAAGTCGCGGGTCAGCGAGACATGCTCGAGATCGCGATAGGCCACGCGCCGGATCGGTGTCTCGTCGAACGACCAGATGGCCGCGTCCGGGCACGCCAGGAGGATCGGCGAGTGGGTCGCCATCACGATCTGGCAGTCCGCCGCGACCGCGTCCCGAACGAGTGACAGGAACGCCAGCTGGCGGAACGGCGACAGCGGCGCCTCGGGCTCGTCGAGGAAGTACGTCCCGCCCGGCACGAACCGATCGCGGAAGAACGCGAGGAACGCCTCGCCATGGGAGCGCGTATCGACGCCCTCTCCGTACCGACGCCCGAGCTCGGCGAGCTCCTTGCGGAACGGCGATGCGGCGAGATCGCGAGCGAACGGCTCGCGGTCCGCGTACTCGACGAGGACGGCGGCGAGCCCGGACTCGAGCTCCGCGCGCATCGTCGCCATCCGTCGGGCAAAGCCGAAGAAGTCCTCGGCCCGCAGGAAGAACCCACGGTGCCGGCGACTCGCCCAGGACAGTCGGAGGCTTGCCGCGAGCGCCCGCACTCCAGCGAGCGTGTCGTCGTCGGCCGCCTCGGCGGAGCCCGCCGTCGTGGCCCGCGCGGCGATCGCCAACGCCTCCAGCAGCGTCGACTTCCCGGACCCGTTCTCGCCGACGAAGATCGTCACCGGCCGATCGAGGACGAGCTCCGGCAGCGTCGCGATCGCCGGCACGTCGAACGGGAAGGCCGTTTGGCCGGCGCGGGCCGGGCCGGTTCGCACGACGCGCGTCAGGTGGAGCACGCCCCAATCGTCGCGGATCGCGACGGCCGGTGCTGGTCGAGCGGAGGACCGCACGGTGCAGATCCCGGCTGGACCGGGGGCCCGTCCGGGTGGCACGATACGCGTCCACCGGCCGTCACGCCGGCGTGCCCTTACCCGACGGGGACGCTCCATTGCCCGATCCGCGCAGACGCGAGAGATCGGCGCCCGCCACCAGCCAGGCGCCCGTTGACCGGCTCGTCGTGCCCGCGAAGATCCGCGTCCCCGCGACGGACGCCCTGCCGCGGGAGCGCCTCGAAGGGCGTCTCGCGGCGCTCTGGTCGCATCGACTCGGGCTCGTCGTCGCGCCGGCCGGCTCGGGCAAGACGACGCTGCTCGCCCGCTTCGCGGCCTCCGCGGGCGTGCCGGTCGCGTGGTACCGGGCGGAGACGTGGGACCGTGACGAGACGGCGCTGATCCGGCATCTCCACGCCGCGCTCGCTCGGGCGATCCCCGGCCTGACGAACGGCTGGCAGCGCGTCGAGGACGCGGCGGAGGCGCTCGAGGCCTGGGATGGCGGTCGTGCCCTCCTCGTCGTCGACGACCTCCACGCCCTCGAGGGCACCGGCGCGGAAGCTGCCCTCGCCCGGTTCGTCGAGTACGCGCCGCCGTGGCTCGCGATCCTCGCCGGCTCCCGGATCGTGCCCGACGTCAACGTCTCGCGGCTCCGGGTGTCGGGCGAGCTCCTCGAGATCGACGCCGACGACCTCCGCTTCCGATCGTGGGAGGTCGAGCGCCTGTTCCGCGACTTCTATGGCGAGACGATCCCGCCGGGCGACATCGCGACCCTCGCCCGCCGGACCGAGGGCTGGGCGGCGGGGCTCCAGCTCTTTCACCTGGCGACCCGGGGCAAGACCGCCGACGAACGCCGCCGGATCCTCGGCGTCGCGGCCGCGAGCGGCCGGCTGGTTCGCGAGTACCTGGCACGCAACGTCCTCGCCGAGCTGCCGGCGAGCCTCCGCGAGTTCCTGCTCGAGACGTTCGTCCTCGGCCGCCTGACGGGCGACCTGTGCGATCGACTGCGCGGGCGATCCGGCAGCGCCGCCCTGCTCGAGGAGCTCGCCCGGCGCCAGATCTTCACCGTCACCGTCGATCCGGACGACGGCTCCTACCGCTACCACGAAGTCCTTCGGGCGCACCTCGACCGGATGCTCGTCGACCTCGCCGGTGAAGCCGGGGCCCGCGCCCGCCACGCTCGGGCGGCCGAGATGCTCGAGTCGGACGGGGCGCTGGGCGAGGCGCTCGCGGCCTACTGCCGAGCCGAGGACTGGCCGGCGGTCGAACGGATGCTCGGCCGCCAGGGCGAGCGGCTCGTCGGCGAGTCGGCGGCATGGCTCGACCTCCTGCCGCCCGCCCTCGCCCGCCACGACCCGTGGCTGACGCTGGCGACCGCCCGTCAGGCGCGGGCCGAGGGCCGCTGGTCTGCCGCGCTCGACGCATACGTCCGGTCCGAGAACGGCTTCGGCGCCGCCGAGACCAGCGCCGTCGTTCGGAGCGAGCGGCTGGGCCTGACCGCGTGGATCGACCCGACCGCGCACGTTCCGGCCGACTGGGCCGGCGTCCTGCGGAGCGGCCTTTCCCGCGAGCCGCTCCTGGCCGCGCGCGAAGCGGCGCGTCTCGACGACGGTCCGCTCGCGTTCGTCCGGGGCGTGCTGGCTCTGGCGGCCGGCGACGTCGCCCAGGCCCACCGCGACCTCGAAGCCTCGACCGGGGATCCGTCCCTCGGGCCGGCGCTCGCGGCCGCGGCGACGATCCTCGCCGGGGTCGCCGCGCTCCTCGCCGGCGAGTCCGGCGGCGCGGCCCAGATCGAGGCGGGCGTCGAGGCCGCCGATCGGGCGGGGCAGGTCTGGCTGGCCGATCGAGGCCGGGCCGCGGCGCGACTCCTCGGCGGCCGGACGACGTTCGGGGCGGGTCAGGTGTCGGTCGCCCGTGGGGCCGGTGCCGACGATCGGTGGGGCGCGGCGATCGACCTGCTGCTCGAGGCCTGGGCGCAGGTCGACGGGCCGGCGAGCCGGCTCGAATCGGCGGAGGAGGCGGCCACGGCGTTCCGGATCCTCGGCTCGGCCGTGCTCGAGTCGTGGGCGCGCTCGCTCGGGGCCCTGGCCCTGGCCGATGTCGACGCCGACGAGGCGCGTGAGGTCGCCCTGTCCGCCGAGAGCGCGGCCCGGATCGCGGGGGCGCCCGGCGCCCGGCTGCTGGCCTTCGTCGCGCTCGGCCGGGTGGATCCGTCGCGATCCGCGGAGTTCGAGGGGCTTGCTGAAGCGGCTCGGCACGACACCGGCTTGCGCCTGCCGCCGCGACCGGACCCTGGAATCGTCGACGGCGTCGCGCGTGCCGACCTCGAGATCCGGACATTCGGGCGCTTCGCGATCTCGGCCGGCGGCCGTTCGCTCCAGTTCCAGCAGGTCCGGCCCCGCGTCCGGGCGCTCCTCCGCCTGCTCGCGCTGCACTCGGGTACGCCGGTCCATCGCGAGGTAATCTGCGATGCCCTCTGGCCGGACGTCGACGGACCGACCGGCGCACGGAGCCTGCACGTCGCGATCTCCAGCCTCCGCGGCCAGCTCGTGGAGCAGCTCGGATCGGCGACGGGCCAGCTGATCGTCCGCGACGGCGACGCGTACCGGCTCGCGGTGCCCGACGACGCGGTCGACCTCCGTCGGTTCGAGCGGGCCGTCGCCGATGGCCGCGCGGCGCGGTCACGCGGCGAGCGCTCGGGCGGCGCGTATCGGATCGCGCTGGGGCTGCACAGCGGCGAGCTGCTGTCCGAGGACGGCCCGGCCGAGTGGGCGGTCGAACGACGCGAACGGTGTCGCGCCCAGGCGGTCGAGGCGGCCCAGGCGATCGCCCAGGAGGCGCTCGTGGACGGCGAGCTGGACCGCGCGGTCGATGCCTGCCGGGCAGGGCTCGAGCTCGACCGCTATCACGATCCGTTGTGGCGCAGCCTCATCCAGGCCCGCGACCGGGCCGGCGATCCGGGAGCGGCGAGCCGCGATCGGCGTGACTACGCGGCGGTGCTCGCCGATCTCGGGATCGGCGAGGTGTCGTCGGTCAGCCCTTCTTGAGGAACTCGAATTCCGAGAAGGAGACCGGGGCCGACGCCGGCCCGTTCGTCTGGGTGATCTTGATCGTCAGGGTCTCGACCCCCGACAGGTCGAAATAGGGAGTCTGCTTCTCGTGGACGTCCTGCAGGTCGATCGTCACGCTCTGGCCGGTCTGCGACGTGAGGACGAGCTGGGCCGGCCGGCGCAGGTCGGTCCGGAGCGCCTTCGTCTTCGGATCGGCGGCGCCGTTCCAGAGGTTCATCGCGCCGATGTTGATCGGGCGCTCGAACGTGAACGTCAGGACCGCGTTGTCGTCCGCCGCCTGCCAATCGGTGTTCGTCGCCCCGTCCGACAGGTTCTTCGCCGGGTGGTCCTTCAGCTCGAGGCTGGCCCTGGTCGAGGCCGCGTGAACGAGATCGAGGCTGGGCGACACGATCCCGCGGATGGTGTCGACGAGGCCCCGGAGGCCGCCGTTGATCGTGCTCCCGACCGACGGGACGGCCATGTAGCCGAAGGCGCCGACGAGGACGAGGCCGAGGACGGCCCAGCGGAGCACGAAGCTGGCACGGGCGCCGAGCCCTCGCCGGGGACGGGCGCTCGCCTGCATCGCCTTCTTGCGCTCGCCGGCCTCGAAGGTCTTCGGCTTGCGCTGGAAGATGCGCCGCCACCAGGGGACCTTGACGGCCGGCATCGCCATCGCGAGGCTCGTGCCGCAGCGGCGGCAGAACTTGCGGGTGGGGTCGTTCGGCTCGCCGCATGTGATGCAGATCAGGTCTCCGGGCTGGGCGACGCGGGTCGGCGTCTCGGCCGTGGGCCTGGGCCGTGGCGTCACGACCGCGGCCGTCGGCAGGCGCGCCGCAGGCTGGCTCGGCTGAACCGGCGCGGGCTGAACGGGCGCAGGCTGTGCCGTCTGGCTCGGCACGGCCGACGGCGCGGCCGCGGATGCCGCTGCGGCGGCAGCCGCCGCGGCGGCGACGGGAGGGACAGTCGACGGCGCCGGGGCATCCGGCCGACGGGCGGCGGGCTGGACGGCAGGCGCGGGCGCTGAGCTCGGCGTCGAGGGTGCGGGAGATGTCGGGGAGGTCGCTGGCGTCGACGTCGGCGGTGCGTCCGCCGCAAGGACCTCGTCCTCGGTCTGGTCGTCGATCGTGAATGCCGCTCGTCGGGACGGGCCGCCGCGCCGGGCCTTGGGCGCTGCGGCCGCCGTCGCGGCGGCTTCTTCCTCGGCCTTGCGTGCGGCTTCCTCAGCCTCGCGAGCTGCCTCGGCTTCGCGCTCGGCCGCCGCCGCCTCGGCCTGGCGAGCCGCCTCGGCTTCGCGCTCGGCGGCCGCAGCCGCCTCGGCCTGGCGAGCCGCCTCGGCTTCGCGCTCGGCGGCCGCCGCCTCCGCCTGACGAGCCGCCTCGGCTTCGCGCTCGGCGGCCGCGGCCGCCTCGGCCTGGCGAGCTGCCTCGGCGTCGCGTTCCGCCGC
>DATNBW010000186.1:0-3964 GCA_035607275.1 Verrucomicrobiia bacterium
GTAGGAGTCTGGGCCGTGTCTCAGTCCCAGTCTGGGTGATCGTCCTCTCAGACCACCTACCGATCGTCGCCTTGGTGAGCCGTTACCCCACCAACGAGCTAATCGGACGCAGGCCCCTCCCGAAGCGCATTGCTGCTTTGAAGGTTCGAATGAACGAACCTCCACATGCGGTATTAGCCACCCTTTCGGGCAGTTATCCCCCACTTCGGGGCAGGTCACCTACGCGTTACTCAGCCGTCCGCCACTAACACACGGAGCAAGCCCCATGTGTCCGTTCGACTTGCATGTCTCATGCACGCCGCCAGCGTTAATCCTGAGCCAGGATCAAACTCTCCGAAGATTGCGCAGCTTGCGCTGCGACTTCATCCGAGGGTTCGACCACTCGCACATCCATCACGGATTTTCCTGTCACTCTTCAGTTGTCAAGGTGCAGCGTCCGGGGCAAGACAAACCGCGGCGCAGACCCACCATGATGGGGCGTCGCCGCCGTGGTGTCAAACCCGGCGACCCTCCGGTCCGGCAGTCCGGGACCCGGCGTCGCGCTCCGGTCGGGAGCGGCAACGAGGGCGAATACTAGGGTCGACGCGGGACGAGTGTCAAACGCCCGGACGGGGATCCCGGACGTGCGCCGAAGGCCTCAGATCGGGCTGCTCTCGACGAGCAGGATGAAGGCCGCGCCGCTCAGCCACGAGAGCAGCGCGAGCTCCGGCGAGGGGACCGCTCCGACCGGCCCGATCATGACGGCGAAGATCAGCGTCCCGACGATGAACGCGACCCCGGCCTTGGCCAGGCGCAGGATGACCTCGAACGCGAGATGCGACATCCGGCGTCAGACGGCGCGCCGGCCCTGCAGGGCGCGGATCAGGGTCACCTCGTCGGCGTACTCGAGATCGCCGCCGACGGGCAGGCCGCGCGCGATCCGGCTCACGACCCCGACCGAGTCCTCGAGCCGTTCGGCCAGGTACATCGCGGTTGCCTCGCCCTCGAGGGTCGGGTTCGTGGCGAGGATCACCTCGACGATCGGCTCCCCGGCTCGCTTCGCGTCGTCGGCGCGGGCCAGCAGCTCACGCACCTTCAATCGATCCGGGCCGATTCCGTCGATCGGCGAGATCGCGCCGTGGAGGACGTGATAGAGGCCCTTGAACTCGGACGTGCGTTCCAGGGCAAGGACGTCCAACGGCTCCTCGACGACGCACAGGCGGGTCGTGTCGCGCGCCGGGTCACGGCAGATCGGGCAGAGCGGCTGGTCGCTGATGTTGAAGCAGCGCTCGCAGAAGACCACCTTGTCACGGACGTCGACGAGGGCGGCGGCGAGGATCCGGGCCTCGGCGTCCGGCGCGCGCAGGAGGTGGTACGTGAGGCGCTGGGCGGTCTTGGGTCCGATCCCCGGCAATCGCGAGAACGCCTCGATCAGCCGGGCGACCGGCTCGATCAGGGTGGAGGTCACGTCGTCGGCCGCGCCCTAGAAACCGGGGATCTTCAGGCCGCCGGTCACCGCGGCCATCTTCTCCTCGGCCATCCGGCGCGACGCCGCGAGGGCGTCATTGATCGCGGCGACGATCAGGTCCTGGAGCATCTCGACGTCCGACGGGTCGACCGCGGCCGGATCGATCGTCACCGAGACGAGCTCCTGCTTGCCGGTCACGACGGCCTTCACGACGCCGCCGCCGGCCGTGCCGTCGACCTGGGCGTCGCGCAGCTCGCCCTCGATGCGCTGCATCTCCTGCTGCATCTGCTGGGCCATTCGCTGCAGGTTGCCCATCCCCATGTGCTGGATCCTCCCTGTCGGTGACGCGACCACCCTGAGTCTGGCGGAAGCGGTCGTCGGCTGCTTGATCGGTCGGTCAGGAGACCTCGCCGACGTCGACGAGGTCGTCGGCAAAGATGCGCCGGGCCTCCGAGATCAGGTCGGCGGCCTCCGCGAGCGGAATGGCCGGGACATGGTCGAGGTTCGTCGCGACGCAATGGACGCTGACCGGGCGGCCGAGGATCGCGCCGATCCCCTGCTCGAGCATCGCCCGGCGGCGCTCGAGAGCATCCTTGAGGAACGCCTGGTCCTCCGGAAAGCCGAGCGTGACGATCGCCCCGTCGAGGCTGACCGGGCGGCAGGCGGCGATCAACGGCTTGACGGGCGGGCTCTGGCTGAGGGCCGCTACGATCGCCGGCCAGGCGGCGCGAAGCTCGTCGATCCCCTGCGCACTCGACGGGTCGACCGGTGGCGCCTCCGTGGCCGGCGCCGTGTTCGGAGCTCCTGTCGCGGCCGGCTCGGCCGGGTCGGCGGCCGCGGATCGCGGCGTCGAGGCGACGGGCTCATGGCGAGCGGTCCGGCGCGGCCGGGCGTCGATCTCGGGCGTGGGTGCCGGGGCTCGCTCGGCGCGCGCCGCCGGGGCTGGCGCGGCTGGCTCCGCCGCAGCTGCGGCCGGCGGGGCCGGCGCGGCGTCGACCGGCGCGGCGGCGACCGGCGCCGGTACCGGCTCGGTCACGGCCGCGGCTTCCGGCTCGGTCACGGCCGCGGCTTCCGGCCCGGCGGGACGTTGCCGGGCCGTAGACGGGGCGCGCGTCGCGGCGTCGAGAAGGGCGAGCTCGATCTGGAAGCGCAGGCCGCCGACGCCGCGACGCTCCGGATCGATCGCCGCCAGCCGGTGGGCCGCGGCGGACAGGGCGGCGGCCCGTGCGGGTTGTCCCGCGGGGCCGATGGCCGCGCCGAGGTCCGTCCGGATCTGGTCGAGGATCTGGTCGAGGACGACCGCCACGTCCCGGCCTCGTTCGTCGAGCTCGGCGAGGATCCCGATACCGGCGCCCGCGTCGCCGTCGACGAGCGCGCCGGTCAGGCGATCGATCGCCTCGGCGTCGGCCAGGCCGAGCAGGTCGCGGACCGATGCTTCGTCGATACGTCCGCCCGCCGAGGCGAGGACCTGGTCGAGGATCGATTCCGCATCGCGCATCCCGCCCGCGGCGAGGCGGGCGATGAGACGGACCGCTCCGGGCTCGGCGTCGACCGACTCGGCTGCCAGGATCCGCACGAGCTTGCCCTCGATCTCCTCGACCGTCAGCCGGCGCACGTCGAATCGCTGGAGGCGTGACAGGATCGCGGGCGGGAACTCCTGCGGATGGGTCGACGCGAACATGAAGGCCACGAAATCGGGCGGCTCCTCGAGCGACTTCAGGAGCGCGTTCCATGCGTCCTTCGTGATCTGGTGGGCCTCGTCGAGGATGTAGACCTTGCGGCGCAGGTCGGTCGGGGCGTACTGGATCCGCTCGCGGAGGTCGCGGATCGCATCGATCCCGCGGTTGCTCGCGGCGTCGATCTCGATGAGATCGAGGGCGCGTCCCTCGCGGATCGAGACACATGCCTCGCACGTGTCGCATGGGTCGCCGTCCTGGAGGTTCGTGCAATTCAGCGCCTTGGCCAGGATCCGCGCGAGCGAGGTCTTGCCGGTCCCGCGCGGTCCGACGAACAGGACGGCGTGCGACACGCGATCGGCGCGGACCGCATTGCGGAGCGTCTCGACGACCGCGGTCTGACCGACGATCTCGGCGAAGGTCTGGGCCCGCCAGCGGCGGTACAGCGCCTGATGTGGCGCGGTCGAGGTCCGGGCGGCCGGCGTCGACGCGGACGTCGATGCCGGCTCTGTCGGCGAGGCCTGGGGAGCGGTCGGGCTCACGTCGCTCCTGGTTGCGGGCGGCTGAAGAAAATGCCGTGCACCCACCGTCGTCCTGTGGTGCCCTGCGCCCTCCACGACGAGCGGCTCGGACCAGGCCGTTCCGCGGCACCCGACGAGGATCGCTTAGTGCTGCTTCCTTCCGGACCTGACACGGTTCGCGGTTCGTCGCTGCGCGGGACCCGATCCTCAACGTCGCTCGAAGCGGCGGCCTGCAAGGACGCAGTCCTCGGGTGGGAATTCAGCCCTGCTGGAGCGGATTGCAGGTTCAGGGCACCGCTAGTTCCCCGCCTAGCACGGCC
>DATNBW010000131.1:0-23662 GCA_035607275.1 Verrucomicrobiia bacterium
GGTGTGCGGTCACGGCCCGCGCGATCGGTCCAGGTCGAAGACCACCCGACCTCAGTCGGCACGAACCCAGCGGCATGAATCTCAACGATGACATCGTTGATCGCTGCCGGCGGCTCCGGCCGCTCCACCAACGTCATCCCAGCCGCTCCAGCGGCCTGATCCCTGACCACGATCGCTTTCATCGAAATGGTCTCCTCGGCCGGTTGTCTCCCAGGGGGAAATGTCGCGGGAAGCTCGCGCTCGTCGACGGCGTGCGTCGAGGGGACGGTTATCGCTCGCGGACGAACCCTGAGGAGCGTCTGCTCACCAGGGCTCCCATCGTCGTCGGGCTGTTCGCGAAGATGTCCTCGGCCGCCGGCGGCCGACGGACGCCGGCCGGCGGCTACGGGTCCCGCTCGTCTACCTCGGGGCGGGTCCGCAGCTCAACGAGCTCCGTTACCCAGTCGCGAAGGCGACTGAGGTGCTCGCCGTAATGCTCGGCGCCGGCCTTGCGGATCCACCAATTGGCGGCCTCATCCGGTCCGCTCAGGCCCTGCCATGCCTCGAGCATCCAGGCTCGCGCTGCGGTGGTCTGCGCCCAGACTCGGTCCCACGGCTCGGTCTTCGTTGCCGCCAATGTCGCCGCGTTCCGCGCGTCGACGTCGACCTCGTGCGGGACGTACGAACGAGCGGCGATGTCGAGCAGCTGGACCCGGGCCTCGGCCATCCACGCCCCGAGGTGGGCGACCAGATCCTTCACGCTCCAGGGAGGATCGACGTAGTAGCCCGGCGCCTGCCGCTCGGCTTCGGTGAGCAACTTGACGAATGCGGTGATCGTCTTCCAGCGCGCCCGTTCGAGTTCGAGCTCCGCGGCGTAGGCTTCCTCGACGCGCCACGGCAGGGTCTTCGACGTCGATCGATCGAGCTCGTTCTGCATCAGAAACCTCTCTTCCTCCGATCGGTTCACCACGGCGCCGGTCCATGGGGTCGATGCTCTCCAATGTCCCGGCCAGATCGGCAGCGAGCCCGTACCGGCGCACAACCGCAGCCGGTGACGGGGTAGTTGAGCTTCCGCTTGGCGGCCGTCCTCCCAGACCACGACTGGCGAGAGCGGGTCCAGGCGACCAGCAGTGCGGCCTCGATGAGACCCCGTGCTTCGACGACGCCGGAAAGCCGAGCCACCGTGTCAGCCATCGACCAAGGACTGACCTTGGTGACGATGCTGCGTGGACCGCCGGAAGGTTTGACACCTCGCCCAGGAGCGGGGAGGCCGAGCTGGTGCGGGCCGGAAAAGCTCGTCCCGGCCTCGAACTGAATGCCGGCCGCACGGAGAATTGGCGGACCGGCGCGTGACGCCGCCTGCGACGCGGCATCCAGCAACACGATCTTGCCGAAACCGGGCTCACAAGTCGCCAGGATGGTCCCGCCGTCGGTTCGGGCCGTGGCGACGAACGCGCCGATCAGGTCGAGCTCCGCCTCGCGCCCGACCAGATCGGCGGCCTGCCGACCGTCGCCTCGCCGTTCGTCGAGCTGCGGGACGCATATGCCTGTCATGGGCGTTGAGCCCGTCCCCAGACCTCTGGGACCGGACCAGCATTCTGATCTCTTGCCCCAGGGACGGCAAGTGCTCCCGACGCCCGAGAGGTTGCTCGCCAGACCGGCCGTGCGCCGTCTAACTCTCCCTGGCGGGGGATCGGCCAGATCCGCGACCGCCGTCTCGCGCTGTGGGCCGTCCGCCATCCGGCGTCGTGACCGCTGCTCGAGCAGCTTTGCGACGAGCGCCGTCCACCCGTCTGGTGGCTCGCGCCCAGCCCCTTTCCGGTATCGCCGTCGAAGTACTCGTGGAACAGCACGAGGTCGTCGGCTGCCCCGTCAAGTTCGGGTTGCACGCCGGGACCACGGAATGGACGGTGCCCTGCCCCAGAAGCCGGACTCGAGGGGATCTGATCTGGCAACCGACGCACCAGACGTAGGGCTATCGGCGGCGCGCTGCGGTAGCGCAGGTAACCCATTCAGACGGCCTTCCGGCGCCAATTGACACCGGTGCTACCGTACTGAAACCGGTCTCATGTAACCGGTTCCACGGATTCGGGAGGGCGGCGGTGGCCAAGAAGGCCGTGACCATCCGCGACGTCGCACGACACGCCGGCGTCAGCGTCGCCACCGCCTCGCGAGCGCTGAACGACAAGGCGGTCGTGAATCCGCGGACGCGCGACCGGATCCTTTCGGTGATGGCCGAGCTCGGGTTCACCCCGAGCCCGGCAGCCCGTCGGTTGAGCCTCGGTCGGACGCTCACCGTCGGGGTCGTTGTCTCCTTCCTGACGCGCCCCCAGGCGGCCGAACGGCTCCGTGGCGTCGACGCCGTTCTGACCGACAGCGAGTTCGATCTCGTCATCTACAACGTCGAGACCGTCCAGAAGCGTGATCACTACCTCTCGACCCTCGGCCACTCGCAGCGGACGGATGGACTTCTCGTGATGTCGCTTCCGCCGAGCGACGAGGTGGGAGCGGCTCTCGCCGGCGGCCCGGTCCCGATCGTCTTCATCGACGTCCACACGCCTTCCGTCGACACCGTGCCGCGGGTCATCGGCGACGACATCAAGGGGGGCAAGCTGGCCGCCCGCCACCTGCTGGAGCTCGGCCATCGGTCGATCGGGTTCATCGGGGACTCGACCGAAGACCCGTTCGGGTTCACCTCGAGTCATGACCGGGAGATCGGCCTCCGGTCCGAGCTGGCCGAGGCCGGAGTGGTGATCCGGCCCGAGTGGGCCGGGCATGGCGCCCATGGACGCTACGAGGCGCGGGATCGCGCTCGAGCGATGCTCGCCGCCGACGATCGCCCGAGCGCGATCTTCGCAGCGAGTGACACCCAGGCCTTCGGGGTCATCGCGGCTGCACGGGAGCTCGGCATTCGGATCCCCGACGACCTCTCTGTCATCGGGTACGACGACATCGAGGCCGCCGACTACGTCGGCCTGACCACCGTTCGGCAGCAGCTGTTCGAGTCCGGCCGGCGCGGCGCGGAGATCCTGCTATCCGAGATCCAAAACCGCGCCGACGAACCGCCCGTCGCCCGGCTCTCCCCGGAGCTCGTGATCCGAGCGACGACGGCGCCATCGAAGGAGGGCCGTGGATGAAGGCATCTCGCGCTGTCAACCAGGACGTGGCCCTCGGCACGGTCCAGCGCTCGATGGAGGAGGAGCATCGGATGACAAGCTTCGCACCACAACCACCCGGACGACGAACGATCGGACGCTCCATGGTCGCGCTCGCCATCATGGCGATCGTCGCGACCGCTTGTGCCGGACCGGGTACGGTCGCGACATCACCGCCCGCGGCGAGCGCGACGGCTGCCGCCTCGGTCGGAGGTGCCAGCGCGGTGCCCACCGGGAGCGCCACGGCAACCGGACCGAGCTGCGGCACCGACCCGGTCCAACTGAACGCCTACTTCGAGACCGGCTTCGACCTCCCGTTCAAGCTCTCCGATGAGTTCACCAAGCAGTATCCGAACGTGACCTGGAAGATCAGCCAGGACCAGTTCACGAACCTGATGAGCGCGACGCCGCGGCTGCTGTCCGGCGACAATCCGCCCGACCTCATCCGGCTGCCCTCGATGGTCTCGCTCGTCAAGGACAACCTGCTCAAGAACCTCGACGACTACGTCACGGCGTTCGGCTGGGACAAGTTCCCGGCGGCTCAGCTCGCTCAGAACCGGGTCGGCACGGACGGCACCCGCGGCTCGGGGTCGCTCTATGCCGCCGGGCTCAACTACAGCCTGACCGGCGTCTTCTACAGCAAGAAGCTCGCCCAGCAGATCGGCATGACGGCCGCACCGACGACGGTCGATGAGTTCGAGGGCCTGCTGAAGAAGGCGAAGGATGCCGGTCTTCTCCCGATCATGGCCTGGAATGCCACAGCCAGCGGCGGCGGACTCGCATTCCCGCTCCAGAACCTCATGGCCGCGTACGGCCCGACCGGCCCGATCAACGACTGGATCTTCCAGAAGCAGGGCGCCACCATCGATACGCCGACGAACCTCACGGCCGCCCAGCACCTCCAGCAGTGGGTCGAGGCCGGATACTTCCCGAAGGACGCCAACGCGATCGAGTACACCGACGCGAACGCGCGGTTCGGCAAGGGCGAAGGCGTGTTCATGTTCAATGGCGACTGGCAGAACGCGACCTATGACAAGGATCAGCCGCAGGGTGTCGGGTTCTTTGTCTTTCCATCCGGGGAGGCGGGCGGCAAGGTCGCCGCGATGTCGGCACCGCTCACGTACGGCATCGGGGCGAAGGCAAAGAACGCCGATTGCGCCGCCTTCTTCCTGAACTGGGTCGCGACGAACGCCAAGGCCCGCGAGATCGACGTCGCCGTGGGCGGCTCGAACCCGGGCGGGCCGCCGGACCTCCCGGTGCCGCAGGCGGCGGCCGGCTCGGTGACGAGCGAGACCCTGTCTGCCGGAGCCCAGGTGTCGAAGGACAACGGGGCGATGGACTTCATCGCGAACGCGACGGGGTCGATCTTCGCCCAGGGCTGGACGCCCGAGCTACAGAAGGTCGTCGGCGGCAAGCAGGACGCGGCGGGCCTCCTGAAGGCGGTTCAGGCCGAGTACCAGAAGGAGCTCTCCCGGTGAGATTCGCCGATCGAGGCGCGACGCTCGAGCGATGACCGACGCTCGGCTGGCCCGCCTGGGTCGGCGCGAAGGACGACGGACCGCCTGGTTCCAGGCGGTCCGTCGTCGCCATGTCGTCGGCTGGCTGTTCGTGCTACCGGCGCTGCTCTTCTACGGTGTCTTCGTCCTGCAGCCGCTCGCCCTGACGATCGAGTATTCGTTCTATCGCTGGGACGGCGTCGGCCCGGCGACGTGGGTCGGCCTCACGAACTACGTCGCCGTCCTGAGCGAGCCGAAGCTCGTCGAGACGCTGTTCAACGGCTTCCGCCTCGTCATCTTCTTCAGCCTGATCCCGGTCGGGCTCGGGCTCGTCACGGCGAGCGTGATCCAGCGCGTGGCCCGCGGCCGGCTCGGAACGGTGTCCCGGACCGTCCTGTTTCTGCCCCAGGTCATTCCGCTTGTCGCCGCGGGCATCATCTGGGGCCGGCTTCTGTCGCTTCCCGGGCTCGTCAACCAGGCCCTCTCCTCGGTCGGCCTCGGTGACGTCACCCGAGCGTGGCTTGGCGACTTCGACACGGCGCTGCCGGCCGTCGGGATCATCGGGATCTGGGTCCTGCTCGGCTTCTGTACTGTGCTCCTGCTCACCGGCATGACCAAGATCGACGCGGCCCTGTACGAATCGGCCCGGCTTGACGGCGCCGGCTGGTGGCCCGAGTTCCGCGCGATCACGATCCCGAGCCTGCGCTACGAGATCGCTGTCTGCTTGACCGTCACGATCATCGCCGCGCTCGCGGCCTTCGACATCGTCTACGTCTCGACGGGTGGCGGCCCGGGCAACGCGACAGCCGTTCCGGGCATCCAGATCTACATCCTGGCGTTCCTCGAGCGCCAGGTCGGCCTTGCCTCGGCGCTCGCGGTCGTGCTCGTGATCCTCGTCCTGCTCGTGATCCTTCCGCTCCAGCGGCTCAGCCGCGGGGATGACTGATGAGAGTCGGGCGGGGCGAGCTCGTCGCCGGACGGGCGCTCCTGGTCGCGTTGATGGCGATCACGATCCTGCCGTTCATCAGCCTGCTGACGACGGCGCTCCACCCGTCCGGCAGCGCGCCGCCGGGGATCTCCTGGCCGGCCGACCCCCAGTGGGGCAATTTCGTCGAAGCCTTCAAGGTCGCGAACATGACCACGCTCCTGGCCTCGAGCGTGTGGATCGTCGTCGCCGTCGTCCCGCTCGCGCTCCTGATCTCGACGATGGCCGGCTTCGCGATTGGGCTTCTCCGAATCCCCGGCGCGCGCTGGCTGCTCCTGCTCTTCGTGTTCGGGCTGACCCTTCCGTTCGAGGGGATCATCACGCCGCTCTACTTCCTGGCCCGCCAGATCGGGATCCTCAACACCCGGCTCGCGATCGTCCTGCCGCTGATCGGGCTGTTCATGCCGTTCGGCGTGTTCTGGATGCGGGCCCACTTCGCGAATCTGCCGAGCGAGATCACCGAGGCGGCCCGCGTCGACGGGGCGAACACGTGGGACCTCTTCTGGCGGATCCACGTCCCGTTGGCCCGGGCGCCGATGGCATCACTCGGGATCCTGATGTCGATCTGGGCCTGGAACCAGTTCCTCCTCGCCCTCGTGCTCGTCGAGGACCCGACCCAGCGGACCATGGCCGGAGCGCTCGGCGCGTTCCAAGGCCACTACGCGACCGACATCCCCCTGCTGTGCGCCGGGACGATCCTGATCCTCCTGCCGACCCTCGCGGTCTTCGTCCTGTTCCAGCGCCAGGTCATCACCGCGCTGCTCCAGGGATCGGTCAAGGGATGACCGGCAACGGGGTGGATGCACCTGCCGCACCCGGCCCGGCTCCCGCGGCCGACGTCCAGCTCGCACTCGGCGACGGCCGACGGATCGAGGGCTTCGTCGATGACGGCTACGGAGGGATGCTCGACGCGTTCGTCGCGAACTTCGTCGATCGGCGGGACGTGGGCGCCGCCTGTTGCGTGGTCGTGGACGGTCGAACCGTCGTCGACCTGTGGGGCGGGCTAGCCGACGCCCGATCGGGACGGCCCTGGGGCCGTGACACCGCCGCCGTGATCTTCTCGTGCACGAAGGGCGTCCTCGCGATCCTGGCGTACCGGCTGGTGGACGCCGGACGGCTCGACCTCGACGCGCCGATCGCCCGATATTGGCCCGAGTTCGCGGACGCCGGCAAGGCGACGATCACGGTCCGCGACGCGCTGAGCCATCGGTCCGGGCTCGCGGCGCTCGACGCGGACCTGACCGCCGCCGACGTCGTGGCCTGGACCCCGGTCATTCGCGCGATCGAGCGGCAGCGGCCTGCCCACGATCCAGCGACCGGTCATGCCTACCATCCGATGACCTACGGCTGGATCGTCGGCGAGGTCATCAGGCGGGTGACCGGGGCGACGCCGGGCGCATGGCTCGACGCGACGGTGAGGACACCACTCGGCCTTCACCTGTGGATCGGCGCTCCGGAAGCCGCGCGCGCCACCGTCGCGTGGATGGAACCTCCGCTGCCCGACGAGGACTCCGATGCCGCGCGGGAGGCCGGGCAGGTCGCCGCCGCCGATCCGGCGATCGATCGTGGCGCGACGATGGGCGGCGCCTACGCATTCCCGTCCGAGGCCGGCTACGTCACGTTCAACGATCCCGCCCTCCAGGCGGCCGAGATCCCGGGCGCCAACGGGATCGCGACGGCGTCCGCACTGGCGCGCCTGTACGCGGCCTGCGTCTCGGACGGACCCGGCCCGCGCCTCCTGTCGCCCCGGTCGGTCGAGGACGCGCTCCGGGTCCGATCGTCCGGCCGGCAGCTGAACGGGATGCCGGACGACGGCGCGCGTTGGGGGACGGGCTTCCAGCTGGCCTCCCCGCCGACCCAGCCGATGCTCGGACCGTCGAGCTTCGGGCACGCCGGGGCCGGCGGCCAGCTGGCCTTCGCTGATGCGGACGCTCGACTCGGCTTCGCCTGGCTCGGCAACCAGATGGGCGGCTACGGCGACGCGCGGGCTCGCTCGCTGACCGTGGCCCTGCGCCGCATCGTCGCCCGGTGAGCGGGCGCAGCACGCCGAAGTCGGCGCCCGCCATCGCTCCGCGTCCGCAGCTCCTCACCTACCCGGATTCCCTCGGCGGCGACCTGGCCTCCCTGCGTCGGCTGCTCGAGGGCCCGCTCGACGGAGCCTTCCGTGGCGTTCACGTTCTGCCGCCGTTCCCGTCGTCCGGCGATCGCGGCTTCGCACCGGTCACCTATCGCGAGATCGACCCGCGATTCGGGTCGTGGGACGACGTCGCCGCGCTTGCCGCGAGGCAGGACGTCCTGCTCGACCTCATGATCAACCACATCTCGCGCCGGAGCCCCGAATTCCGTGACTTCGAGCGGTACGGTCGGTCATCGCCGTCGGCGAACCTGTTCATCACCCTCGACAAGGTCTGGCCGAACGGGGACCCGCCAGCCGCCGACGTGGCCCGAATCTTCCTGCGCAAGCCGCGGGCCCCGTTCTCGACCGTGACGATCGAGGAGAGCGGCGCTCTCGAGACCGTGTGGACCTCCTTCGGAACGGCCGAATGGTCGGAGCAGATCGACCTCGACGTGACGTCAGCGGAGACCCGCCAGCTCATCCGAGGCTGGCTCGAGTTCTTGGCCGACCGCGGGGTCGCGATCGTCCGCCTCGACGCCGTGGGCTACGTGGTCAAGAAGCCCGGAACACCCTGTTTCATGGTCGAGCCCGGGATCTGGGAGTTCCTCGGCTGGATCACCGATGTGGCCGGATCCTTCGGCATGGCGATCCTGCCCGAGGTTCACGACCGCTATCCGACCCACGAGCGGTTGTCGAGCCGCGGCTTCTGGACGTACGACTTCGTCCTCCCCGGGCTCGCTCTGCATGCCTTCGAGACCGGTCGCGCAGATCGCCTGGCACGCCACCTCGATCGTTCGCCCGATCTCCAGGTCACGACCCTCGACTGCCACGACGGGATCCCGGTCCGGCCCGACCTCGACGGCATCCTCGAGCCCGACGAGATGCGCGACCTGGCCAACCGGATCCGGGCGAACGGCGGCAACGTGAACCGGATCCTGTCGCCGAGCCAGGCCGACGAGGTCGACGTGCATCAGCTGAACTGCACCTACTACTCGGCCATGGGTGCCGACGACGAGCGGTACCTGGCGGCGCGGGCGATCCAGCTGTTCGCGAAGGGCGTGCCGCAGATCTACTACGTCGGTCTGCTCGCCGGGGAGAACGACGTCGTCGCCCTCGAGCGAACCGGCGAGGGACGGGCGGTCAACCGCCATGACTACACGGTCGCCGAGATCGACGCCGCGCTCGAGCGGCCCGTCGTCCGCCGGCTGCTCGAGCTCGTCCGGCTGCGCAACGCACACCCGGCCTTCGACGGGCGGCTCGAGGTGACGACTGACGGTGGCTCGGGGCTGTCGATGCGCTGGAGCAGCGCCGAGGCCACGTGCTGCTTGATCGTCGACGTCGCGACGGGCCGCGGATCGATCGACGATGGCGGCCGATCAATGCCGATCGCCGGGTGACGGTCCGCTCTCCGGCGCGTGCCGTACGGCCTCGACCGCTGGCCTTGCTGACCGTGCCGTCAGGGTCGTGGACACCCTGGCAACTCGCTCAGGGCGGAAGGTTGGGAAATCCGGGAATGTCGGGGCTCGCCCAAGGGTCGGCGTTAGTAGGCTGGGCTCACCCGGCGTGAACTGGCATTGAGCTTGGAAGCGAACACCTCTGCCAGCTCAGCCACTCCATTGCGCCCGCCCCAGGTCAGGTGGACATCCCTCGGCCTGCCCCGGTCGCTTTGTTTGGCTCACGTTTGGTCCCCTCCTGCCAAGCCATCGTCCCGCCCGCGACGAGGCCGCGCAACAGCCCAACCGGTCCCCGCGGGCGGTGAGAACAGGACCTCGCGGGCATTGCGTCCGATGGTCGGTCCACTCACCGTAAAGTCATGGCGAAGATCGAGTTTCCGACCAGCCCGGGCCGTCAGAACAGGCCGCGAGGGCCCCAATCATCGAGATAGCCCTCGCGGCTGTCGGCGCCGGCGCCGACGGCCAGTGCGATCAGCGCGATGGCAAATGCGAGAACGATGAGCAGTTCCATGGTGGTTCTCCTTCGATGGCTGCTGGTGTCTTCGGGGGACAGGGAGACGACGCGGCTATGCGACGGCCGGGGCAACGTCGAAGCTGAACATCATTCCGCTCTCGATGTGCTCGGCGATGTGGCAGTGGGCCATCCAGCGCCCGGGGTTCGTGACCTCGAGAAGGATGTCGACGGTCTGACCGGCCGGAACCAGCACCGTGTCCTTCCAGACGAGGTTGTGATCCGGCTCGCCGTCGCGCGACAGGATGAGGAACCGACCCGCCCCGTGGATGTGGAACGGGTGATGCATCGGGTGATCGGATGAGAGCTCGTTGACGAGCCGGATCTTCACCCGGTCTCCGACCGTGAAGCTCCAGAAGATGGCGCCGTTCTCGGCCCCGGTCGCCACGTCCGTGATGCACCACTGCATGTTCGACGGATCCGAGCGCCGGTTGACGTCGAGCATCAGGTCTTCCCACTCGAGGCCGTCGCCTGCGAGTCCGTGCTGGACGTGATCGGACGCCGCGATTGGGCCCGGCGATACCGCGACGAGGTCCATCCCGCACTCCGGGCACTCGCCGGGATCCGCGGAGGTTTGTGCGGGGTGCATCGGGCAGACATAGGCGCGGGAAGGGTTCGGGGTCGCCTCGTGATCGGGCCTCGGCGACGCCGGTTCGACGGCCGACGTCGGGGTGAGCTTCATCCCGCACCTGGGGCATCTCGACGGTTCGCTCGACACGACCTCCGGGTGCATTGGACAGGCGTAGGCGGACCCGATCTCGGTCTGATCGCCATACAGGAGAGGCATGGTCGAGCGGAAGGCCAGGGTCTTCTCCGGCGACCGTTCTCGATCACGGCCGAGCGTCGCGGCGAGCCTGGTCAGCTCCGGGTCGTGGCGGAGTTCGCCGAATGCCGCGTTCGCGGATGCGACGGTGAATGTCCCGAGCTCGTAGGTCCGGTCGGGCGTTCGGTGCTCGAAGGCGATCGCGCCGACCGACTCGAACAGGACATCGACGATCGCACGCTCCGAGGGGGCGAGCAGCACTTCCTCGACGATCGTCTCGTGCTCGTATCGTCCGCTATCGCCTCCGACGAGCTTCATCCGGGCGCCCGGGATCGCGACGTTGAACAGCCGGGTATTCGCCGTGTTCACGAGGTGGAGCCGGATCACCTCGCCGATGGTCACCTCGGCGTCGAGGCGCTCCTCGCCGTTGATCAGGAGGACGTTGCCGAACCGGCCCATCGCGGTGAACGTCGGCCCGGACCGCCGGAACGGAGCGATGAACCCGTCCTCGATCAGGACGTCGTCGAGCGTGATCGCGAGCTGGCGATCGACGGCCGGCCAGTAGGTGGGATCGCTGGGCTCGACGATGATCGTCCCATACATCCCCATCTCCTGGCCGTAGTCCTCGCGGAGGTGGGGGTGATACCAGTAGAAGCCAGGGTCCGGGAACTTCACCCGGTAGGTGAAGATTCCGCCGACCTCGATCGGGGCCTGGGTGTCGATCGGCACGCCGTCATATCGGTTGTCGAGGCGCAACCCGTGCCAGTGAACGGTCGTTTCGATATCTCCGTTGTTGGTGACATCGACGACGATCTCGGAGCCCTGGTCGACGTGGAGGGTCGGCCCGGGGATCGATCCGTTGTAGGCGATCATCCGGACCTCGGCATCGCCGATGCGCTTGACGACCGGCGCGATCTCGAGCGAGATCCGGTCACCATCGCGCAGTCTCCGAAGGGTCGGGCGGTCGACGCTGGGCAGCTGATCGGTGGTTCGCGGGAACAGGTGGTCGGCGAGCATCGGTCGGTCCTTTCTCGACTCAAAGCGGTGTGCCGCTTCTAGGCGGCGCGGAGCAGCCCCGCGTCGAGGACGAGGCCGTCGCGCATCGAGATGATCCGATCGCAGGCGGCGCCGACCTCCGGGTCGTGAGTGACGATGAGCAACGACTGGCCACGCTCGCGGTTGAAGCGACGGAGCAGGCCGAGCACCTCGGCGGTGCGGGCGGAGTCAAGGTTGCCGGTCGGCTCGTCGCCGAGCACGAGCCGCGGTTCGTTGACCAATGCGCGGGCAATGGCGACGCGTTGTTGCTCGCCGCCCGAGAGCTGGTTTGGTCGATGCGCGGCCCGATCTGCGAGGCCGACGAGCTCCAGGGAATCGAGCGCGGCGTTGCGGCCAGCCCGCCCGCCGCGGCCGGCGTAGGTCGCGGCCAACGCCACGTTCTCGACGGCGCTGAGGGTGGGAACGAGGTTGTAGGACTGAAAGACGAAGCCGAGCTCACGGGCCCGGATCTGCGTTCGGGCTCGATCGGACTGGCGCAGGACGTCGGACCCGTTGATGGCCAGGACGGGCGCCGGCGTCGTGCCCCTGTCGGGCTCGTGGAGCAAGCCGAGGACATGCATGAGGGTGCTCTTGCCGGAGCCGGACGGTCCCATGATCGCGACCATCTCGCCCGCTTCGATCGTGACGTCGACGCCCCGGAGGGCATGGACCGTGTTGGTCCGACCGAGACGGAATGTCTTGTGGAGGTTGCGCGCTTCGAGCAGGGCCATGTGGATCGCTCCTTATTCGTGCCGGAGGGCCTGGACGGGGTCGAGACGGGCGGCGTGGGTCGCCGGCAGGATTCCCGCCGCCATTCCGAGGACGGTCGCGAAGATCACCGACGAGATCGCCGTGGTCGCGGTCAGAGTGAAGAGCGCGGTTCCGGATTCGCGGCCGGCGTCGTTGCCGAGCGTCACGGCCAGGACTCCGAGGCCGAGTCCGAAGAGCCCGCCGAGGAGGCCGATGAGGCCGGACTCGGCGACGAGCTCGGCGACGATCCGGCGGCGCGAGCCCCCGATCGCGCGCTTGATCCCGATCTCACGGGTGCGCTCGTTGACCGACATCGCCATCGTGTTGACGACCGATAGCCCGCCCACGATCAGGCTGATCAGGCCGACGCCGACGATGATCGCGCTGAGCAAGTTCGCAGTCGCGCCGATCGTCTCGTCGAACTCGCTGGCGGTCAGCGTCGTGACACTCGGGAGCGCCGCCTCGAGCCGAGCGGAGAGCGCCTCGACGTCCGTCCCGGCGGTGGGGTAGACGACGATGTGGGTGATCGTGTCGGACGGGACGATCGACTTCGCGACGTCCTCGGGCAAGTCGATGACATAGAGGTCCTGGGCCGCGGCCATCGGCAGGAAAGCCTGGCTGTCGGGCAGGGTGAGTGTCGGTTCCAGGATCCCGACGATGGCGAACTCGACCCCGCGCAGGCGGATCGTGCCGCCGATCGCGGCCCCGTTCTTGCGCGCGAGATCGGCCCCGAGCACGACGTTCCTGGTCGCTGCGTCCGACGCCCCGAGGGGACGACCCGCCGCGAAGCGATATGGGAACGTGTCGCGCCCCCGGTCGGAGCCGGCGACGAGGCCGACGATCTCGTCGGGCAGGCCGACCTGCTTGGCGTCGTGATCGACCATCGTGTTGATCTCGCCATAGGCGACATCGACACCGTCGACGACCTGCGCACGTGCCACGAGGGCGCTCGAGAGGGGGAACATCCCGCCACCGCCCGCGGCGCTGCTGACGACGACCTTGTTGCCGAAGTAGTCGTGAGCGCCCGAAACGAGAAGGTCGATCTTGGAGGCGAGAGCGCCGAACACGACGAGCGCCCAGATCCCGACCGTGATCCCGATGATCGTCAGGGCCGTGCGCAGCTTCCGCCGCGCGAGGTTGCGTGCGAGCATCATCACCGGGCTCCTTCCAGGCTCGGCACGGTGCCGTCAGCGAGGCGCCACAGCCGGACGGACAGAGCCACGATGAACCCGGCACTGGCGAGGGCAGCGACCTGCGCGCCCTCCCGCGCCTGGCGTGATGCTTCGAAGCTGGTCGGCGGCAGAGCAGCCGCGAGGACCAGGCTGCCGGCCAGGACACCGAGCCACCCGACGGCTGACTGCTCGGGGCCGAGGGCCAGCGCCAGGCCGATCGCGAGCACGACCGAGCCAACGATCGCGCCGTCGAAGGCGATCTCGGTGCCGGCGCTGGCGAGAATGACCGCCGAGCCGAGGGCAACTCCCCCGATCCGAAGCGCGAAGCCGCGCCTCGCAATCGAGCGATACGAACTGATCACCGCCAGCGCGACCAAGGCGACGCCGAGGGTTTCGGCCGTCGCGGGCCCAACGCCCGACTGCGGATACCCAACGATCGAGTCCTTCGTCGAACTGAAGGGATCGCAGAACACGAGCCGAAGCGCGACGCCGACAAGGCCTCCAAGCGCGCTGACGCGCAACACCAACGGATCTGAGGCAAGCCTTCCGGAGCGGTCGGTCGCGCCGGGGGAGATCGAGACTGCCATGGGCGTGGGTTCCCTTGTCTGGGACGACGGGTCCGGTCCGACCTGGGCCGGGACCGCGCCGTCGTGAACAGCCTCGGTCGACGGAACCACGCGGTCGTCCGGGCCAGCACGGACTCCGCCACGGATTTCTCGCCGAAACATTCGTGGCGCTGCCTGACAAGGTCGCGTTGACGGGGCCCGTTCGAACCTCGTAGGCTCCGGCAACCGTGCCGTCACCGGGTGTCTCCCAGCGCGCGAGTCATCTGCCAGCCGAGCTGACGAGCCTCGTCGGCCGTCGCGCGGAGCTCGCCGCCATCCGCCGGCACCTCGGCGAGGCGCGTCTCGTGACGCTCACGGGCCCGGGTGGCGTGGGCAAGACACGTCTCGCCCTCCGGACGGCCCGGGATCTGGCCGGTCATTACCGCGACGGCGCGACCTTCGTCGCCCTCGCCGAGGTCCGCGAGTCGGCCGGCGTGACCGCCGCGATCGTCGGCGCTCTCGGGCTCCAGGATCGATCGACCGAGTGGTCGGGCGCGATGCTCGTCACGCAACTCGTCGACCGGCGGCTCCTCCTCGTCCTCGACAACTGCGAGCATGTCCTCGACGAAGCGGCATCACTCGCCGGAACGCTCCTTCGTGGCTGCCCGGATCTCCAGGTCATCGCCACGAGTCGGCAGGCGCTCGGCGTCGCCGGCGAGGTGACCGAGGAGATCCTGGCGATGTCGATGCCGGATCCGGCCGACTCCGCGCCGGGCGAGGCGTGGCGCTCGGATGCCGTCTCGCTGTTCGTCGAGCGGGCGGCCGCGCGACGAGGCGGGTTCGCCCTGGATGCCAACAGCGCTCCCGCCGTCCTCGAGTTGTGCCGCCGTCTCGACGGCCTGCCCCTCGCCCTCGAGTTGGCCGCGGTCCGCCTCGACGCGCTCGGGATCGGCGCGCTGACGTCAGGACTCGATGAACGGATGACCCTCCTCGGCACCGGTGACCGAAGCTACCTGCCGCACCAGCGGACGATGGAAGCCACGATCGATTGGAGCTACCAGCTCCTGGATGACGCGGAGCGCCTCCTTTGGTCACGTCTGTCGGTCTTCGTCGGGGGCTTCGAGATCGACGCGATCGAGGCTGTCTGCGCAGACGACGAGCTGCCGCGAGCCTCGATCGCGGGACTGGTCGCATCGCTCGTGGAGAAGTCGCTCGTCCATCGGCTGCAGCGCACGGGACGCGAACGCTTCCGGATCCTCGAGGTGCTGCGCGACTTCGCGCGCGAGCGACTCCGTGAGCACGGCACCGAGCGCGACCTGCGATTGCGTCACCTCGCGTGGGTGCGCTCGGTGGCGGCGGTCGCTGGGGCTCACGACTCCCGCGAGGCCGCGGCCTTTGCCCGGATCCGTGCCGATCGATCGAACCTTTGGGCCGCTTTGGAGTTCTGCGCCGGCGACGCCGAGCTCGCCGAACAGGGCGTCGCGATCTGTCGGGATCTCTTCGAATACTGGCTCACCGAGGGCCACTTCTCAAAGGTCATCGGGATCCTGACTGCCTTCCTCGATGCGGCACCCGGGCCTTCGAAGATGCGCGCGGACGCCCTCTGGGTGTCGTCGCTGCTGTCCGCCGCCCAGAGCGATCACGACAAGGCCCTTGCCCATGGCGAGGAAGCCCTGGCCGTCGGGCGTGCCGTCGGTGACGCCGCGTCGGTCGCATTTGCCCTGATCGCGCTGGGAGCGGCGTGCTGGGTCGGTGGCCGGCCCGAGGAAGCGATCGCCCATGCCGACCAGGCTGTCAAGCTCGGGCAGGCGATGGGCCTGCGCTTCGCCACCCTCGCGGCCATGGACGTCCGGGGCATCGCCGAGGTCTTCTCGGGCGATCTCGACGCCGGCATCCGGACCGGCTACGAGACGATCGCGCTCAGCGAGCAATCGGGTGAAGGCGCCGTCCGGGCGTATGCCTACCACTTCCTCTCGATTGCAGAGCTGCGCGCGGGCAATCCAGGCGAGGGGAAGCGGCTCGCCCGGGCGGGGATCGAGATCCGCCGGGATCTCGGCGACGTGACCGGCGTCGCACACCTCGCCGAGGTGCTGGCCTTCGTCGCCATCGCCGAGGGTGACCACCGGCGCGCGACCACGCTCCTCGGCGGCGCGGACGCGCTGTGGCGGATCGCCGCGGGAAAGGAATACGAACCGCTCCTCGCGGCCCAGGCCGACGCCGCGGCCGCGGCCCGCGGACGACTCGGCCAGCGCGGCTACGATGCCGCGTTTGGCGCCGGGCAAGCGATGAGTCGCGATGAGCTCATCGGCTACTCGCTTGGACTCGCCGAGCCGCCAGCTCCCGCGCGGCGCCCGGCCGTCGCCGAGCAGCCCGGAGGCCTGTCTCGTCGGGAGATGGAGGTCGCCCGCCTTGTCGCTGACGGCACCTCGAACGCGGCGGTCGCGACGCAGCTTTTCATCTCGGAGCGGACCGTCGAGAGCCACGTCGCGAACATCTTCAACAAGCTCGGGATCGACTCGCGCGTGGCGATCGCCCGCTGGGTCACGGCGCTCGATGCTGTGGCGGGCGCTGAGGGCGCGGTCCGGGTCTGAGCCGCGGCCGTCGAGGAGTTCGACGAGCTTCGCGCGATCGCGCTCGCGATCACCGTCGCCGGCGGCCACCATCGATCACAGCGTCTCGAAGGCGACCAACGGTCTGCGAATCGTCAGTCGGTCGCAGACGCGATCGACGCGGGCACCGCGATTGGCCGCGAGGCGAAGGCCCGCCGCCATGCTGGGCCGGTGGGCGGACCCTCGGGAACGACCGACGCCCGGAGCTGCGCCCCGATGAAGGCCGCATCGCGTGCCACGCCACCGACCGTCGCCGAGCCGCGACTCCATTGCCAGGGCTGACCGATCAGGAACAGGCCGTCAACGGGCGAGACGCCTCGCTCGTGGACATAGTCGCCTGACCCATCCAGTGCGCCCGCGACGTGGACCCAATCGGTTCGATTCCGATACCCGGTCGCCCAAATGACGGCGTCCACCGCTGCGCTCATGCCGGAATCGAAGATCGCCAAGGAGCCTGAGGCCGCGATGAGCCGCGAGCGGATCGACACGCCGTTACGCGCGAGGATGCGCAGGTCAAGGTCAGGGCGCGGAATGGAGTCCTTGGCCATCATCCGGCGACCGATCCGGCTCGTCCGCGAAGCGTTGAGCAGTCCCGTTCGGTCGAGCCACCAGAACAGGCTCCTGCCCAGCAGCCGATCGCGGACGATCGGATGCGGACTGCTGCCGGCGGCGAGGAGCACCGTCCGTGTCGTGGCGAGTTCGGCCGCGATCTGACGGCCCGCCGCGCCATCGCCGACGACGAGGACGGTTCCCGCCGGCACGTCCGAAGCCGACCGGTACGACGACGACGCGAGCTGCCGGACAGCCGGCGCGAAGCCGCTCGTCAGGGCCGGAATCCGCTGCGTTGCGAAACCTCCGGTCGCGATGACCACCGACCGCGCCCGGATCACGTCGCCGTTCGAGAGTGACGCGACAAATCCGTCGTCGCCCTTGTTGAGATGGTCGACTGTCACGCCGAGGCGAACCGGAAGACCGAAGACCGTCGCGTAGAGCTCGAGATAATCGGCCATTTCGTCCTTGGTCGGATAGCCGTCGGGCGGCCCCCGAAAGACCAGCCCCGGGAGCGCGCTGTATGCCCGTGGGGTGAACAGCGTGAGCGAGTCGTACCTCGCCCGCCAGCTGTCGCCAATCCGCGGGTTGCGGTCGACGAGCACCAGGGACAGGCCGGATGACCGGAGGTGTTGGCCGATCGCCAGGCCGGCCTGCCCTGCTCCAACGATCAGGACGTCGACGGCGCTTGAGGCGGTTGTCGACGGGCCTCCTCCCCGAGGCGGGACAACGATCGGGGTCCTCATCGCAGAAGTCCGGCCTGGAGCCTGGAGATCCAGATCGCGAGGGCGCTTTCACGAGAAAGAGCGGGGGGCGCGCCGGCTCGCCGGCGTGCCAGGTTGGCGAGGTGCTCGGCGTCCGCCTCGCGACGAAGCTTGTCGAGGCGGATCGAGGCGAGAGAGACGGGGGCGAGGTCGTTCATCTGAAGGGTCCTTTCGAGGCGATCGAAGATCATCGGATGGAGGGCGACACTCATCACGATTCGCGGACCATCGGCGGCAACCGCCAGGTGTCCTCGGCCGCGATGATCCGGTCACTGGTCTGGCCCGACGCCCGGGCTCGCGCTGCAATGAAGGCCGCGTGGCGGCGGGACAGCACCCGCGCATCGCGGCAGCCGCAGCCTGCAACGAGGCAGGTCCGAGTCGTGGGCCTGGCGGTCCCCGGAGTCGACAGTCCAATCAGCATCACGCTGCTCCTTGTCCGCAGACCGACCATGAGTCCGTCAATCTGCTGTGGAGCACATTCGGTCAGGCTGGACGGGCCGCCATCCGAGCCGCCACGGAGAGCAGCACGGAAAGCGTGCAGCGTGCCATTCGACGTGGCGCGGACCGCGTCGCGAAATGGTTGACACTCGCTGTCCGAAGGTCTACCTCAGCTCGGACGCGCTCGCGCGGCCGCTGGCCGGAATCCTGGCTTCGGCCTGACCGATCAGGCCGTCCGGCGCAGGCTGGCGATCGACGCTCCGCCGAGCTGCCGGATCAGCCCGTCCTGGGCGGCGGCGAACACGTGATGAACGTCGCAGGCGCCACCGACCCGGCAAGCCCCGCCGCGCAGGACGCACGTCCGGCGCCGGCTGTCGCCCTCGACCGCCTCGATGACCTCGAGGACGGAGATCGCCGCGGCAGGACGCGTCAGCCGGTAGCCGCCGACGCGTCCGGTCAGGCCCTCGACGAGCCCTGCGCCCACGAGATCGGCCATCACCTGCGGCAGGAAACGGACCGGAATGGCGTGGTCCGCGGCCATCTGGCGCACGCTCAGCCGGCGGTCGGGGGCCGCCGCAGCGAGCGCGACGACGGCCCGGATCGCATAGTCGGCGCGCTTGGTGAGCTCGAGGCGCACGTCGCGCTCAGTTCAGCGGGTCGCCGTCGCCGGCCATGAACAGCCCGAGGGCGCCCTTGCCGACGAAATTGAAGGCGTGCGTGACCAGCGGATACATCCCGTCTTCACGGGGGCTGAACTCGATGATCGCGCCCTGGGCCGGTGCCAGGTCGACCGCCTGGCTGCCCCAACCCTGGGCGTTCCCCCGGGCGAGGATCATGCCCTCCTTGATGACGGTGTCGAAGATCGTCCCGACGACGTGGAACGAGCTATCGACATTGGGGCCGGCGTCGAGGACGAAGACCCGGACGCGACCCTTGGTCGTGACCTGGATCGGGTTGTCCTTGTACTGGTTGGCGACGCCGTTGAAGACGACGAAGTCGGGGGCCGGTGCAGCCGCGTTCGCCTTCGTGTAGTCGACCGGCTCCTTCTGCGCCCCGAGATACCACTCGCTCTGGACGAGGGCGATCTCCTCGTCCACCTTCGGCAAGCCGCCCTTCGGCTCGACGATGACCATCCCGAACATGCCGTTGGCGATGTGATGGAGGGCCGGCGCGGTGCCGCAGTGGTACATCCAGACGCCGGCGTAATCGGCCGTGAACGTGTACGTGAACGTGCCTCCCGGCTCGATCTCGACCATCTGGTGGTTCATCGCCGTCTGGCTGGCGTGGAAGTCGATCGAGTGGGTCATCGTCCCGCCGTTCGTCAGGTGGACCCGGACGGTGTCGCCGAGATGGACCCGGATCGTCGGGCCGGGAACCGTGCCCCCGAACGTCCAGGCGTGGACGACGAAGCCCTTCGCAACGGTGATGTCCTTGTCGACGATCGGCAGGTCGATGTCGTGGACGCTTCCGGTCAGGACGGCCGGGGCGGCGGCGTCGCGCAGGACGTACGGAGGCGCGGCCGGATCGGCCAGCGGCGCGCCCGCCGCCGTGGCGGGAGCGCCCGATGCGGCCGGAGACGGAGCCGAGCCCGCGACCGCGACGGTCCCGGTCATTCCGGCAACGGCGTGCCCGGGGATCGAGCACAGGAACCCGAGACCGGCTGCCGGCACGTTCACCGTGCCCTTGACGGTCGCACCCGCGTCGGCGCTGAGCTTGGTCCCGTCCGCGAACGTCAGGTCATGGAGGGCCGATCCCGTGTTGTGGAACGTGACCGGGTAGGTCCCGGCCGAGGCGACGGCGACGGCCGCCGGCTTGAAGCCGAGATCGAACGCGTCGATGGCGATCTCGCCGCCCGCCGCGATCGACGGCCCGCCGGCCGCCACGGCCGGAGCGCTCATCCCGGGCATCGGCATGCCCACGGGCATGGCGTTCGCCGACGGAGAGGCGGCAGGAGGAGCGTAGGTCCAGCTCGGTGCGGCAGGGCTTGCGCAGGCCGCGAGGACGATCGCGAGCCCGACGCTCATGGCTGCGAAGAAACGTCGACGGTTCATCCGGGGACTCCTGCCCGGTCGGAACCGGGCGCACTGCAAACTCACACTGTTCGGGTGTGAGTTTGGCGCGCGACGACCGTGGAGCGACCGTGCCAAACGGACCGTTGATGGCACGGGCCCGGTCGAACGGACCCGGGCCGGACCCGGGCGATCGACCTCCGCCTCTGAGCGGGGCGCGCCTCAGTCGGCGGGTTCGTCGGTCGCCGGCTCGGGCCCGGCGGCCTGATACTCGTCGCGCAACAGCTCGGAGACGCGGCGCGCGTTCGCCCACGCCTCGGAGCCCATCTCCTGGTCCGCCTGGAGCTTGCGGGCCGCCTCCCACGCGAGCCGGAGGTCCTCGCGGCTGGCGGTCCGGATCAGCTCGTCGTAGCGCTCGCTGAGCGCCCGGGCGTTGATCTCGCTCTGTTCGGGGTTCCCGCTGCCGGCGGACAGCAGCTGTTCGGCAGCAAGCCAGGCGCCCGCCACGACCTCGATCGAGTCGTCGGCGGCCGTCCGGGTCTCACCCTGCGTCGCGTCCACCGGCCAACGGTAGCCGATCCTCGACGAACGGAACCGAAACGGCCCTCGATCGGACCGTCGATCGCCTCGTCAGGCCTTCCGTTCGAGGATCGGGCGTGCCTTGTCCGGGTCGTCGACGACGAACGCGAACATCGCCCGGTCGCCCCACCGGCCGAGGAACAGGTGGCCGTAGATGTTGACCCCGGCGTCGGCGAGGGCACGCGACAGGCGGGCCATGCCGCCCGGCCGGTCGTCGACCTCGGACAGGATCGATTCGCCCTCGATGAAGGTGTAGCCGCCGGCCTCGAGAACCGCGCGCGCCGCGTCGTCGTCGGCCGTGGTCATGATGATGTGACCGGTGTCGCCGATCCCGCCGCCGCCGATCGCGCGCAGGTCGATGCCGCGCTCGGCGAGAGCCTCGGCGAGGGTCGCGAGGCCACCGGGTTCGTTCTTCAGCTCGACGACGAACTGGTTGGCCATGGGGACCTCCGGCGATCTGGGCTGAGCGCCGATTCT
The DNA here is from genome assembly GCA_035607275.1 of Verrucomicrobiia bacterium. GTDB lineage: Bacteria > Chloroflexota > Limnocylindria > Limnocylindrales > CSP1-4 > CF-46. Next base: position 21,387 of record DATNBW010000131.1, read on the forward strand.
AGCCGCTGCCTCGGCCGGCGGGGCGACGTGATACGGTCGGGCCATGGTCAGTCCGACGAGCCTCCTGCCGCCGCCGCTGACCGCCGGTCTTCGCGATCTTCCGGCGGCCGTCGCCGACGCACTCGACGACCCGCCGACGCCCGAGATGGGCGTTGTCCAGGCGGCGGGCATCCCGTTCGCGACCCGGTCGTGGGGCGACGCCGCGGCCGCGCCGGTGCTCCTGATCCACGGCGTGACGGCCTCGTCACGGGTCTGGTGGCGGGTCGGGCCGGCCCTGGCCGCGGGCCTCGGGCGGCGGGTCATTGCGGTCGATCAGGCGGGCCATGGGCTCACCGGACAGTGGACCGGTCATCACCGATTCGCCGACAACGCCGCGGATCTCGTGGCGTTCGCCCGTGCCGCACGGCTCGACCGGCCGGACCTCCGAGTCGTCGGCCACAGCTGGGGCGGGATGACCGCGGCCGCGCTGCCCGGCGCCGGCCTGGTTCCCGGGATCCTCGTCCTGCTCGATCCGCCGGCGATCACCGCCGCCGAGCTCACCGCCGGGCTCGACGATCCGGTCGAGGGCCACTACGACGACCTCGACGAGGCCATCGCGGCCCTCGGGCGACTCCACCCGACCTGGTCCTACGGAGACGTCGTCGCCAAGGCCGAGGCGTTGACGAGGTTCGACGAGCCTGCGGTCCGGGCGATCCTCACCCGCAACGGCGACTGGGACGGCGGACTCGCGGCCCTCGCCGATCCTGCCGCGGCCGGCGTCCCGACCTGGCTCGTCCGCGGCGAGCCCGCGGCCGGCGGCATGATCCCCGACGCGGCGGCGGTCCGGATCGGCGAGCGAATCGGTGCGGCACACGTGATCACGATCGCGGGCGGCGCGCACGCGCCCATGCGCCAGCGACCCGAGGCGACGACCGTCGCGCTGCTCCGCGCGCTCGCGGGCAACTGAGGCGCAGGTGGGCGCCGCCGACCGACCGACGGGTGGCCGCGACGATCCGATGCTCGGCGGATCGCCCGCGGCCCACTCGGCTCCTGACCAGTCCGCTCCTGACCACACGGCGCCGGGCGAGTCGGCGCACCGAAGCGTGACGGAGCGCGTCGCATCGGCGCTCGGCGACGCCGCCGATTACGTCGAGAGCGCGGCGTCCGCGGTCGGAGCCGTCGTCGAGGCCGCCGGCCGGCGATTCGACGAGCGGCCCGGGGCGCGCGTCCGGCGGGTCCGGAGGCTCGGTCAGATCCCGCTGCCCTACCTCTACGACGTTCATCCGGACGCGCGGCGACGGACGCCGCGCGAGCTCGGCGTTCGCACGATCGACGTGACGGACATCGCCGGCACGGCGGTCGGTGGCGCCCAGCAGCGCGGTTCGGACTTCCTTCCGCTCAAGCCGTTCCGATCGCTCAACTGGCAAGGTCGCTGGCAGCGTCTCAATCAGGCCTTCGATACCCTGACGACCCTGCCGCCGATCGATGTCCTGCGCTACGACGACCGGTACTGGGTCGTCGACGGCCACAACCGCGTGGCGATCGCGCTGTACCGCGGGCAGTCGGCGATCGATGCCGATGTTGTCGACCTCGTCGATCCGAATCGGCCGCCGTCGGAACCGGCGGAGTCCTTCGCCTCGCTGGTCGAGGACAGCCGCGAGCTGCGCGCCGTCGTCAGTCGTGCGGCGCCGCGGCCGTCGTCGCCGGCTGCGCCAGACCGGGAGGCGGCGCCCGCACCCGACCGGACGCCACCCGCGAGACCGGACGGATCGGGATGATCAACCGGCTCGAGATCGCCTGGCCCGACCAACGAGCCTTCGACGGCCGGGGCGGTCGGCCGATCCGGTTTCTCGTCGCCTCGGACGACCCGGATCCGGCTCTTCGCCATGCCGTGAACCGCGAGGCGCTCGGGCAGCTCGACGGAATCCTCGGCTGCGGCGATCTCGAGCCGGAATGGCTGGACTTCCTCGCGGAGTCGTTTCACACGCCGCTGGTCTACGTTCGCGGCAACCACGACCGCGACGGTCAATGGCGAGAGCGCCCGCTGATCGTCCCGGCGTGGCTCGACGCCGGTCGCATCGAGCGCCTGGCCGGCATCCCGATCGTCGGGCTCGAATGGCCCGGCGTCGACGACGCCGGCAATCGACGGCGCCCGTGGCTCGCCTGGCGGCAGGTCTTCGGGATCGCCCGGCGGGTGATGATGGCGCGCCTGTGGAAGGCACCCATCGTCGTGATCAGCCACGTCCCGCCGGTGGGCGTCGGCGACGCGAACGATGCGTATCACGTCGGGTTCGATG